>NZ_JBSFHV010000005.1:0-346337 GCF_053597235.1 Streptomyces sp. NPDC001493 | reverse complement strand
CTATCAGACTCTTTCGTGTCCGATTCCCGGTCGAAGCGGGTTTCGCTTTCCAGTTCTTCGCTTTCGCGTTTCCCTTTCCGGCGAGTCCGACTCTATCAGATCCTTTCGGGCCTGATTCCCGGTCGAAGCGGGTCAAACGCTTTTTCGCTTTCCGGTTCTTCGCTTTCGCGTTTCCCTTTGCAGCGGGCTCAACTGTACCAGGGGTTTAGGGTGCCTCCGACCGGGTACCCACCGGCCCGCCGCGCAGCTCGGTGAGGTCCTCGTCGCTGAGGACGAGGTCCCCCGCCGCGACGTTCTCCTCCAGGTGGGAGGGGGTGCCGGTGCCGGGGATGGCGAGCACCGCCGGGGACTCGGCGAGCAGCAGGGCGATCTGCACCTGGGCGACGGTGGCACCCAGGCGGGCCGCGACCTTGCCGAGCCGTTCGGTGTCCAGCGGGTCGCCCCCGCCACCGAGCGGGAAGTACGGCACGAAGGCGATGCCGTCCCGCTCGCATTCCACGAGGATGTCCGGATCGTCGGCGTACTTGTTCTGTACCGCCGCGACGGGCGCGACCGTGCGGGCCTCGGCGAACTGTGCGGCATCGACGTTGCTGACGCCGAGGTGCCGGATCAGGCCCTCTTTCCGGAGGCCGTCCAGGACCCCGAACCTTTCGGCGATGGATTCGCCTCCGGGCCCGGTCATTCCGCCCACCCGGAGATAGACGAGGTCGAGCCGATCCCTGCCGAGGGCCCGCAGGTCCGCCTCGACCAGGCCGCGCAGCTGGTCCGGGGTCGCCTGGCGGCTCGGCATCCCGTCCGCTCCCATCATCGGGCCGACCTTGGTGGCGATCACCAGGTCGTCCCGGTAGGGGGCGAGGGCGGTACGGATGAGTTCGTTGGCGCGGACCGCTCCGCGGTTGTAGAAGCCGGCCGTGTCGATGTGGTTCACGCCCAGCTCCACCACGCGCCGGAGCACCGCGACACCGTTCTCCGGGGAGCGCGGGGGGCCGTCGAAGGTGCCCATCGCCAGGCGCATCGCGCCGAAGCCGAGCCGCTGGACGGTCAGGTCCCCGCCGAGGGGGAAAGTCGAGGAGGTCATACGGCCCATGCTGTCCGCAGCCGTGGCACCCCGCGAGCCGGTGGCAGTTAGCTGCCAATCGCGGAGGTGTCCGCGGAAGGGGGCTGCGAGACTGGTGGGGTGCGGAAGGAAGAGCTGTTCTCGGTCCGGGGCGACGCCGAGCTGGTCGCACGCGCCGGCCATCTGTTCGCGTCCGCGCGTACGGAATTCCTGTGTGCTGCCCGGGACCTCGGTACCTGGTCCCAGCCGGAGGCGCGGGCGGCGGTCCAGGAGCGGATGCGCGACCCGGAGCTCCCCGGCTTCACCCCGTACAAACTGCTGAGCCCGACGGCGCTCGCGGACGAAGCGACCCGTGCCCACCTGCGGCTGGTGCGGGGCAAGGGGGCGCAGGTGCGGATCAGCGTCTCGGCGCTGCCGCACGAGACGATCCTCATCGACCGGCGGGTGATGATCCTCGCCGGTCCGGAGACCGCCGGCGGGCGTACGTACACCGTGACCACCTCGCCGGACCTGGTCGCCGGTGTCCGCTCCTTGTACTGGGCGGTCTGGGAGACCGCCGTCGGGGTCGACGAGTATCTGGGCGGCGACGTCCCCCACCTCGACGCCGGGAGCCGCACGATTCTGTCCGCTCTCGGTTCGGGGCTGACGGACGCCTCGGCCGCCAGGCGGCTGGGTGTCTCGCTGCGTACGTACCGGCGGCGGGTGGCCGAGCTGATGGTGACGCTGGAGGCCGACTCGCGTTTCCAGGCGGGGCTGCGCGCGGGGCGGCTGGGGCTCCCGCACGCGCCGTAGACGGGAGCCTTCGGGCCTCGCGCGTCACCGCCGGTAGTACTCCTCGATGGGTCGGCGGGCTTCCGCGAAGAGCGCCGGGCCGTCCTGCGGTACCTCGGGCCACGCCCCGGAGTCCGGGTTGAGCTCGACGAGCTGCTCGGTGGAGAGCGCGTACACGACCCGGCCGAGGCCGGAGCGGGCGATGCCGCCGGTGCACATCTGGCAGGGCCGGCAGCTGGTGTACATCGTGGTGCGGGCGGCGGTCTCCGGGTCGAGTTCGCGGGCTGCCCAGCGGGCGAGCTTCAGCTCGGGGTGGGCGCTGATGTCGTTGTCGCGCCGGACGGTGTTGTGGGCCTCGACGAGGACCGTGCCGTCCGCGGCGGCGAGCAGTGAGCCGTACGGGGCGTCTTCGAGGGCGACGGCCCGGGCGGCGAGCCCGATCGCGCGCCGCAGCAGCGTTTCGTCGGCGGGGGTGATCACGCGGGTGTCCTCCAGTGGTCGGCCACGGTGGCGAGCGCCTGCCAGGCCTTTTCGGGCCTGCGGGTCTCCTCGGGGTCTCCGTCGTAGGGGTCGAGTACGACGGTATCCGCGCCGAGGCGCTCCAGCTCGGAGAGATCGTCGAGGACCTGTTCGAGGGTTCCGACCCCGGCCGGCCGGTCGGGGCCGTCGACGGGTGTGGTGGTCAGCCGCAGGGAGATCCGGGGAGCGAAGCCCGGCAGGGTGTGTCTCCCGACGGCCGAGCTCAGCCACGGGACGGTGTTGTTCAGCGGGTGCCAGGGGGCGTCGAGCCGGATGGCGCGGCGGATGGCCGCGTCGCTGTTGCCGCCGACCCAGATCGGTACCGACGCGGTGGGGCCGGGGCCGTCCTCCCGCCAGGCCGCGCGTACGGCGTCCAGGTACTGGTCGGTGAGCTTGCCGCGCTCGGTGAACGGCACGCCCAGTGCGGCGAACTCCTGCCGGGCCCAGCCCACGCCCACCCCGAGTACGAACCGCCCGCCGCTGAGCCGGTCCAGGTTTCCCGCCATGCGGGCGACCAGCAGGGGATGCCGGTAGGGCATCACCAGCACGGTCGTGCCCAGCCGGATCCGGGTGGTGACGCCCGCGAGCCAGGAGAGTGTGGTGAACGGTTCGTGGAAGGGTTCCGGATACTGCGCCGCCACGTCCGGGGTGACGGCCACGTGGTCGGAGACCATGAGGATGCCGTACCCCAGACCCTCCGCGGTCCGGGCCCATTCGCGCAGGGTGCCGGGGTCGGTTCCCGGTCCGAAGTTCGGTACGTTGACGCCCAGTTGCATGCCAGGAGGCTATCCCCGTGATCATGGCGCGGGGAACGGAGTCTTCCCCGGATCGGCGGCCGATGTCCGTCGGTTTCCCGGTAGATTCGCCCCATGGCCGCGAATCTCGACGACGTCGACTGGGCGATCATCACCCAGTTGCAGCAGGAGGCCCGGATCTCCCTGAGCGAGTTGGGGCGGCGGGTGAGCCTCAGCCCCTCGGCCACCACGGAGCGGGTGCGTCAGCTGGAGGCGCTGGGCGTCATCACGGGGTACTCCGCGACGGTCGACCTGGCCAAGGTCGGTTACCCGGTGCTCGCGGTGGTGCGGCTGAAGTATCCGGGCAACCGGCACCAGCCGCTGCACCGGCTACTGGCCGAGCGGCACGAGATCCTGGAGTGTCTGCGGACGACCGGCGACGACTGCTACACCCTGAAGGTGGCCGCGACCTCCATGGAGCATCTGGAGTCGCTCGTCGACGAGTTGGCCGGTTTCGGGAGCACGACCACGAGCGTGGTCTACAGCCGCACCCTGCCCGCTCGCGGCCCGCGCCGCCCCTGACACCGCTCCCTTCCCCCACGACTCACACCGGCGCGTGCACGCCCTCCAGCTCCTGGAGGAGGCGGCGCTTCGGGCGGGCACCCACCATCGACTTCACCGGTTCGCCGTCACGGAAGACGATCAGGGTGGGCATCGACAGCACGCCGTAACGGGCGGCGGCAGCGGGGTTGTGGTCGACGTCAATCTGCACGATCTTGAGGCGGTCCGCTTCCTCTCGGGCGATCTCGCCGAGCACCGGGGCGAGTTGGCGGCAGGGGCCGCACCAGTCGGCGGTGAACTCGACCAGGACCGGCAGTTCCGCACCGAGCACCTCGCCGTCGAAGGTCTCGTCGGTCACCTCGGTGACGCCTTCCACGTGGATCATCCGTCATCCTCCCAGTTCACATCGGGGTTCCGGTCCGCCGGGAAGTCCGGCGGCCACCTCGACCTCGGCGCGGGCGAGCTGTGCCCGGACTTCGGCCCGTACGGTCCCCAGCTGTGCGATCAGCGCGTCCAGCTCGTCCAGCTTCCGCCGGTAGACGGCGAGCGACGCGGGACAGGCGTCCCCCGCCGGATGCCCGGCCCGCAGGCACTCCACGAACGGCCGGGTCTCCTCCAGGTCGAACCCGAAGTCCTGGAGGGTCCGGATCTGGCGGAGCTGCCTGAGGTCGCTCTCGTCGTACGTGCGGTAGCCGTTCTCGGACCGTCGCGCCCGCAGCAGCCCGCGCGACTCGTAGTAGCGCAGCGCCCGCGTCGTCGTCCCGGCTCGTTCGGCCAGCTCACCGATTCGCATGGTCCGACCGTATTCCTTGACGTGGGCGTCAAAGCAAGGAGGCGTTCGCGTTCAGGAGGGGACGGGGACCTCCGCGAGGACGCGTGCCAGTTCGCGCGGCCGCGAGAACATCGGCCAGTGGCCGGTCTCCATCTCGACCAGCCGCCAGCGGTCGCTCTTGAGCAGCTCGGCCACGGCGCCGTTGGGCTCCGGGCCGTCGAGCAGGCATTTGACGTAGGTGGCGGGCAGTTCGCCGAGCGGGCGGGTGAGCTCGGCGGGCTCGGTGAGGGTGGCGCCGGGGTGGGGCGTCGCGCCGTCGAGGAACCGGCTGATCTGCGCTCCGGTGAGGTCCTGGCCCTCGAACTCCTGGGCGGGCGGTGGGGGCCAGGAGCCGCCGTGCTCGGCGATCGCGGCCTCCACGCTCCCTCCCCAGGGGCTGGAGACGAAAGCCCGGCCGTCCGCGGGGACCTCGGAGTCCACGAACACCACGCGCGCGAGCCGGTCCCCGATGCGTTCGGCGGCCTGGCCCACCGGGATGCCGGAGTAGCTGTGGCCGACGAGCACCACGTCGGTCAATCCGGCGTGTTCGACCGCGTCCACGATGTCCCGTACGTGGGTCTGCTGTTCCGCCGGCACGTCACGCTTCTCGGCGAGCCCGGAGAGGGTGAGGGAGAGGACGGTGTGCCCACCCCGGCGCAGCTCCTCGGCCACCTCGTCCCACGCCCAGCCTCCGAGCCAAGCTCCAGCCACCAAAACGTAGTTCGTCATCCAGGCACCGTAACGCCGGGCGCTGACAGAAGGGCGCCGGCGGAAGGCGTCGAGGCCCGGGGCGTCCCCCTGGCGGGGGACGCCCCGGGCCTCGACGGGGATCATCGTGTGACGGCGGGCCCGGTCACTGGGCGTAGATCCCGATCTCGTTCAGGGAGTAGCGGTTGTCGGTGCCCCTGACCAGCCCGGTGATGCGTACGTACCGGGCGTCGACCGGGGTGAAGGAGCGGTTCTCGGTGCCGCCGGAGCCGGCGGTGGTGGTGTGCACCGTCGTCCAGGTGGTGTTGTCCGAGGAGACTTCGACGGTGTACTTCACCGCGTACTGGTCGGACCAGTCGAGCGCGGTCCGGCCGACCCGCCGTACCGCGCCGAGGTCGACGGTGATCCACGCGGTGTCGACGGTCTTGCTGGCCCAGCGGGTGGACCGGTCTCCGTCGACCGCCTGCTTGGGCGGGTAGGCGACCACCACGGCGTTCTGGTAGTCGGACGCGGTGGCCTTGGCCCCGGTGGCGAGGTTGGTGAGGCTGTCCGAGCGGGTGGCCGGGAACTCCACCACCTGCTGGTAGGTGGGGCGGTTCTGCCAGGCGATCCGGGGCACGGTGATGCCGCCCATGGCCCGGTGCACGATGGCGTCGGCGCAGACCTGGTCGCCGGCGGAGCAGGACGCGTCCGCCGGGTAGACGGTGGCCGCCGGGACGGCCGCGGCGGCCGTCAGGGTGGTCAGCAGGACGTTCCGGCAGGACGCGACGGTGCCGGTCCCGCAGTACGTACGGTCCAGGGGCGAGGCGACCGCGGAGCCGAGCACCGTGCGCAGGTCCTTGTCGAGGTAGCTCCACCAGCCGTGCTGGAAGGAGGAGCCCTTGTGGGCCTGGGCCGCGGCGATGCCGGTGCCGACCGCGCCGGAGCCGTTCTGCCCGCCGGACGGCGACTCGTTGATGGGGGCGACGGCGGTGAGCGCCTGGTAGGCGGCGGTGCCCAGCTTCGGCTGGAACACTCCCTCCACCAGCAGCGGCCACCAGGCGTCCAGCACCCGGATCGCGGTGGCCTGGTCGTACGTCCCCGCGCCCTTGGACGGCTCGCGCCGCTCGGAGCCCGAGGCGGCCCAGGCGCGCAGCTGCTCGACGGTGGCCGAGAGGGCGGGGTCGGTGACGGCGGCGCTGTCGATGACCCGGAGGATCTCGGGGAGCACCTCCTCGGCCCGCAGGTCGGTGGCGGCGGCGTCCTCCATCGCCTTGACCAGCTGGGCGCGGGTCACCCCGCCGGCGTTCACGAGGGCGGAGACCCGGCTGTCCAGCAGGTCGGCCCGGTGTACGGCGCCGTTGCCCCAGCCGGAGGTGAACCCGGCCGCCTGCTTGTTGTTCCAGCTGACGTAGTAGTCCTGGTCGACGGAGCTGGGGTGCTGGGCGGGCGGGGTGACCGCCGAGGTGTTGAGCGTCGGGTTCCAGCCCTGCCACTCGTAGGCGGGGAGGGCCCAGATCGGCTTGTCGGGGTCGGTACCGGTGGCGCGTACCGGGTTGACGCCGGAGTTGTAGTACGCGGTGTGGTGGGCGTCCGCATAGAACCAGTTGAAGGTGTACCCGACGTCCCGGGCGGCCGTCTGGAAGGCGGTGGCCGAGGTGATGGCGGAGGGGTCGTTGAACTGCTGGAAGCCGATCACGGAGTCCAGTTCGTGCTGGTAGGTGGAGCGCAGCGCGGTGTACGCCACCGGCTTGCCGCCGCTCTTCCCGATGTGCGTGACCAGCCCGTACGCGGACCGGAGCGTCTCCAGGTCGTAGGAGCCGGCCGCGATGGAGTCGGCGGTGGTGGGCGCCCAGCTGTTGTGGGCGGTCAGCTTCTCGAACGGGGTGCAGACCCCGCGCAGCAGGTAGGAGCGGGAGGCGGTGGTGGGCGTCGCGCCCGAGGGCTCGCAGAGTTCGGCGGCGAAGGTGTCGGTGATGTCCTGGTTGGCCGAGGTGGCGCTCCAGGAGTAGTCGAGGCCGCGGCCGATCTCCACGTAGAAGCTGATGCCCGGGAAGGAGGCGCCGCGCGAACGGAGGCCCGGGCCGTCCAGCTCCTGGACCATGAGGAGCTGGGGCGCGTAGTAGCCGGTCTGCGGGCCGAAGACGGCGATCGGGTGGCCGGAGGCGGTGTGGTCGCCGGAGACCACCAGGGCGTTGGACATGCCGTGTTCGCCGGTGATGAGGTCGGCGGGCAGGACGCCCTCGCCGGTGGTGGCGGCCGCCGTCGCTTTCGCCGTGGTGGCCGCCGTCGCACCGGTGCCGGTGCCGTTGACCGCGTGCCGGTAGGCGGTCACCGTGCCGGTGTCGGGCGTCGCCGTACCGACCGGGGTGGCGGGCGTGGTGGCGTACGGGAAGCTGCCGGTGTGCAGGGTGGTGGTCGCCTCGGTGTCGTTCTGCGCGCGCCAGGCGCGGTACGCGGCGGAGCCGGCGGTGGTGCCGTACTGCTGTTGGAGGGCGAGTTCGGCGAGCGCGTTCTCGACCTCGCCGCCGCCCCCGCTGCCGAAGATGGCGCCGACCACCGAGGCGATGGCGACCGTGTCGGTGGGCGTGAAGTCGGCGATGTTCTTGCCGTGGCCGGTGAGCTCGTACTCGCCCGGGTAGTTGTTGGCGTCCAGGTCGGCGTCGATGAAGGCGTTGACGCCCGCCACGTAGTCGTTGATGTCCTGCACGGCCTGGGCGCCGCGCGCCCCGGAGGCCGCGACCCGGTCGAGCTGGGCGTGGAGGTCGGCCTCGGTGTACGGGGCGACGGCCCAGAGGCTCTCCTCCAGCGCCCGGTTGCCCGCCGCACCGCCCGCGAACGAGGACAGCTGCCCGCGCCCGACGTGGCGCAGGATGTCCATCAGCCACAGCCGGTCCTGGCCCGCCGCGTAGCCGGCGCCGAACTCGGTGTCGGCGCGGGTGGTGCCCTTGATGTGCGGGGTGCCGGTGGCCTTGTCCCGGGTGATGGTGACGCCGCTGCGCGGGGTGAGGGTGGACTCGGTCTGCCCGGACGGTACGCCGAAGGAGGCGTCGTTGAAGTAGTTCGCCAACTGGTCGGGGGTGAGCCCGGAGTAGTCGTGCAGCAGGTTGTCGTACTTCTCGATCTGGTCGGCGGAGTGCGCCGGGCGGGTGCCGATCGTCTGGTGCAGCAGGATGCCGGCCAGGGTGGCGTGGCCGTTCTCACCCGCGGTGAGGATGTCCAGGCACTGCCCCTGGCAGGGGTCACCGGCGGCGGGCAGCGGATCGGAGGTCGCGGACGCCGTGGGGGCGGCGGCCAGGGCGCCGCCGAGCAGCGCTCCGGCGGCGAGGAGGGAGACGACGGCGGCGCGGGGTCTGGCCCGGCGCGCGCGCCCCAGGAGGCGCTTGGCAGGATTCAACGGAGGCTCTCGATCCGGGGTTTCGGGGGCCGTACGGCTCCGGGGGAAGCACCGGCGGGAGCCCGGCGCGTGCGCACGCTAGCCCTCGGGGGGCGCCGGGCGTAAGCCTTGTGCGGTTGCCGCCAGGAACTTGCAACACCCGCTTCATACTGGCGAGTTGTTCCGTGGACCGGCCGTGTACAGGGGCACGGGGTTCGGTCGCGCCGGGCGGCCGGACGCGTACCCGTACAGGCGGCTCGGTGGCCCCGGGCCTAAAGGCTCCTGCCCGCGAGCGCGCAGGCCGTCAGGTAACTGACCACCGCGGGGACAAGGATCGATGCCGCCGTCATCCAAAGGCCCCAGAACCGGTGCATCGCCCTGCGGACCCGGGAGGGGGGCAGCTCGCCGAGCGCGGTGCGGGCGTGGCGGGTCGTGCGCACCGTCGACGAACCTTCACCGTCCGCATGGTCCGGGTGCGCACGAGGCGACAGCAGGGCCCGCCGGAGGGCGGCGTTGAGCGTAGGCCCGTTGTCGACCGTCAGCCGGATCCCGTGCCGGTCATGGAGACGGAACTGGTCGAGGTAGGGGCGGCCGCGTTGGACCGTCTCGAAGCGGCGGACGCTCACCAGGCCGTCGAGATCCACCGTGCGCACGCCGGTGAGCGTCCTCGCGGACACCCGGTGCCGCCCCTCGCACTCGGTGAGGAACGGCTGCCCGGCCCATCCGTGGTGGATGCCGAGGAGCAGCGGGCCCGCGACGGCCCCGGCCGTCGCGGCCATCCCGGTACAGGCGTCGGTCAGCGCATGGGCTCGGATCAGCATCGCGTCGACGAGCACCACCACCACCCACGCCGCCCACACGCCGCCCGCTCCTCGCAGCCTCCGGCGGCGGGCGTCCGGGGGTGCCACCGGGTGGGGGACGGCGACAGCGGCCGAGCGGCGTTTCGTTCGGCGCGCGGCGCGCCCCAGGCCTCGACGGTTGCGGGCCAACCCGGCCTCGACCTGGGCCCATTCACGGTCTCGCTCGTCCACCGGCACAGCATAGGGATCGGTGTGCCGTGCCATGAGAGGGGGGCGGCTCGGGGGCCGCCGGCGAGGCGGGTGGTGCGTCGGTCCTGGAGGTGCCGCTCCGCGCGCCGGACGGGGTGCGCACGCGGGCCGCGTGTGCCACGACGCGCACCGCCCCGCAACCCAAGACGCCCGCACCTCCCGGTGCGGGCGTTCCCGGCGAGACGGCCGAGGCAGAGGTGGGGTTCTCGGCGAAGGTCTCGACGTCTGTGGGGGCTCCGTACGCGTCCTCGCGGGAACGTACGGCCCTGGAGCAGGTCGGCGCAGGTCGGCGTAGGGCCGGGTCAGACCTTCGCCGGGATCCCGCCCCCCTCGCGCTGGTCGGGCACCTCTTCGGTGGCCGGAGAACCGGCGCTGGTGGCCGGGTCCGAAGGTGCGCCATCCTCCAGCATCCGCTCGTCGAAGGGCAGGTTGCCGGCCAGGACCTCGTCCACGCGGGCCCGGTCGATCTCCTTCGTCCAGGTGCCGACGAGGATGGTGGCGACGGCGTTCCCGGCGAAGTTGGTCAGGGCGCGTGCCTCGCTCATGAAGCGGTCGATGCCGACGATCAGGCCGACGCCGTCCACGAGTCCGGGGCGGTGCGACTGGAGGCCGCCCGCGAGGGTGGCGAGTCCGGCGCCGGTGACTCCGGCGGCGCCCTTGGAGGCGATGACCATGAAGACGAGGAGGGAGATCTGCTCGCCCGCGCTCAGCGGGTCGCCCATGGCGTTGGCGATGAAGAGGGACGACATCGTGAGGTAGATGGCGGTGCCGTCGAGGTTGAAGGAGTAGCCGGTCGGCACGGTGATGCCGACGACGGGCTTGCTGACGCCGAGGTGTTCCATCTTCGCGATGAGGCGCGGCAGGGCGGACTCGGAGGACGAGGTGGAGAGGATCAGCAGGAATTCGCGGCCGAGGTACTTCAGCAGCAGGAAGAGGTTCACGCCGGCGACCAGGCGCAGGATGCTGCCCAGGACGACGACGACGAAGATGGCGCAGGTGAGGTAGAAGCCGACCATGATGATGGCGAGCGACTTCAGCGCGTCCACGCCCGTCTCGCCGACCACCGCCGCCATCGCGCCGAACGCGCCGACCGGGGCCGCCCACATGATCATGGCGAGGATGCGGAAGACGAGCTTCTGGATGTGGCCGATGCCGCGCAGGACGGGTTCACCGGCGGAGCCCAGGGCCTGGATGGCGAAGCCCGCGAGCAGCGCGATCAGCAGGGTCTGGAGGACCTCGCCCTCGGTGAAGGCCGAGACCATGGTCTTCGGGATGATGCCGAGCAGGAAGTCGGCGGTGGACTCGCTCGCCCCCTCCGCCTGCTTCTCGCCCGCCGCGCGGACGGTTTCGGTGAGGTGCAGTCCGGAGCCGGGCTCCAGGATGTTGCCGACGATCAGGCCGATGGCGAGGGCGACGGTCGACATGACCAGGAAGTAGCCGAGTGCCAGCCCGCCCACCGCGCCCACCTTGGCGGCCTTGCGCACCGAGCCGACGCCCAGCACGATCGTGCAGAAGATGATCGGCGAGATCATCATCTTGATGAGGTTGACGAAGCCGGTGCCGATGGGCTTCAGCTCGACGGCGACCCCGGGAGCGGCAAACCCCACGATGATGCCGAGCACCACGGCACCGATGACGGCGATGTACAGATACTGGGTGCGGTCCCGCTGTCCGGCTGTCCCTGCCACGGGTGCCTCCTGGGTTCGGTCTCGGCTCTTGTCGCGTACGGGTCCCGGACCCCGGGCGCGTACGGGTCCCCCGGGTGACGTCCGGCGGACACCACCTGGTCCGGGGCGCGTACGGTCCCGTCCTCGGGGCGCGTACCGTCCCCCGTCCCTGGGGGCCCCGGTGACTATCCACCGAGCCGTGACGCGGGTCACCCTTGCGTTCATAACGTTCACGCGCCCCGTCGCGCTCACGCCGTTCGGCCCGCCTGACGCGGGCGGAAGCGGCGGGGCCGAAAACGCCTGGCCACCGGTGCGTGGCGCCATTAGCCTCCGCCCATGACCGAAACCGGAACAGCGGCGGACGAGACCGAGACCGAGGCCGATGCGGAGTCGGAGTCGGAGTCGGAGGACGGTGGCACCGAGCCGCTCCGGACCGTCTGCTGGCGGGGCCGGGGCATCGCCTTCACGCCGCTGGACCCCGACGACGCCGAGCTGATCCACGCCTGGCGCTCCGACCCCGTCATCGCCCGCGAGGTCGGTACGTGGCCGCGTTCGCTGTCGGCGGTACGCGAGCGCGTCGAGAGCGACCAGGAAGACGGGGACCGCGACGACTTCCTCGTCCTGCTCCCCGACGGCACTCCCATCGGTCACATCGCCCTGACCGGACAGAACCTGGTCGACGGAACGGCCGCGATCACGCTGATGCTGGACCCCGGCCACCGTGGACAGGGGCACGGCACCGCCGCCGTGGACGCGCTGGTCGACCTCGGCTTCGGTGAACTGCCGCTGCACCGCGTCGAGGCCGAGACCCACACCACGAACACCGCGGCACTGGGCGCCCTGGCCGGGGCCGGTTTCGTCCACGAGGGGGTACGCCGCTCCACCTGCCTGCACCGGGGGCGCCGCCACGACCTCGCGGTGCACGCGCTGCTCCGGGAGGAGTGGGAGGCCCTCGACCGGCCCCGGTCCTGGGACCTGCCGGCCGGCAGCACCGGCTGACGGCCCCGACCGGGAAGACGGCCCTGAGGGAAGACGGCCCGCTCAGGGCCGTGCCACGGTCAGGCCATTGGTCCCGGGTCCGCTCCCCCCTCCGGCCACAGGAACTCCACGACGGTCCGTGTGAACTCCTCCGGTTCGGCCCGGTGGATCAGGTGCCCGGCCTCGATGGTGACGAGCCGCCCGTGCGGAACGCGACGGGCCAGGTCGGCCACGCCCTCCTGGGGAACGTGGCTGCCCGGCCCGCCGCCCACGACGAGGGTCTCGGCGGTGATCCGGCCGAGGCGCTCCAGCCACTGCGCTTCCGGGGTGTCGAGCTGCGGTTTGACGGCCAGGACCATGTCCCAGTCGAACGACAGCTCCCCCGCCGGTCTGGTCGGTACGGTCCGCGCGCGGGGGTGCGGAGCGGGCGCGTCCTCCACGACCAGCCGGTGCACCCGCCGCGGATGCTCCTGGGCGACCAGGTAGGCGACGATCCCGCCCAGCGAGTGCCCCACCAGGTCCACCCGCTCCAGCCCCAGCGCGTCCAGGAAACCGAGCACGTCGTCCCGCATGAGCTGGAGCGAGTACGTGCCGGGCCAGTCGCTCCGGCCGTGGCCGCGCAGGTCGAGGGCGTGGACGCGCCGGCGGCGGGCGAGGGCGGGGGCCACGGCGTCCCAGTCCGAGGAATCCATGCCGAGCGCGGGCAGCAGGACGAGCGGCGGGGCGTCCGCAGGTCCTGAGACCTGGTAGGCCAGCCGTACGCCTCCGACGTCGACGGTGCGGTGATCGGTCATACCGGGAAAATATCCGGACGCCCGTACCGCGAAAACCCCTTTCGCCGCAGGCCGAACCAGGCCGTCGCCGCTCCTCCCGCCTCACCCCGGTCACCGCACCTCACGCCGGTAGCCGCACCTCACTGCGGTCACCTCACCTCACCCCGGTCACCGCACCCGGGGCACACTGTCCGCCATGCGTTCCTTCCGTCCCCGTCCCCGCAGCCTGGCCGGCCAGCTCTTCGCCATGCAGGTCGTCCTGATCGCCGCCGTGGTGGCCGGCGGGGCGTTCTTCGCGTACGTGTCCGGCTCCGCGCGGGCCGAGGAGACCGCGCGGCGGCAGGTGCGGGCGGCGGCGGTGGCGATCGCCGGGTCGCCCTCCGTGCGGGAGGCGATCCGTACCCCGGATCCGTCCTCGGCGCTCCAGCCGTACGCGGAACAGGTCCGTGCGGACACCGGGATCGCGTTCGTGACGATCATGGACCCGCACGGCGTGCGCTGGACGCATCCGGACAGGTCGCGCATCGGCGAGACCTTCCTCGGGCACACCGCGCGGGCGCTGAGGGGCGAGACGTTCGAGGAGACGTACACGGGCACGCTCGGCCCGTCGATCCGGGTGGTCACCCCGGTCCGCGACGGGGGCCGGATCACCGGGCTGGTCAGCGCGGGCATCACCGTGGAGCGGGTCTCCACCCAGGTGCGGGCGCAGCTGCGGGCGCTGAGCCTCGCGGCGGCGGGTGCGCTGGCGCTCGGCGGGATCGGTACGTACGTGATCAACGCCCGGCTGCGCCGCCACACGCACGGGATGAACGCGGCGGAGCTGAGCCGGATGCACGACTACCACGAGGCCGCTCTGCACGCGGTGCGCGAGGGGCTGCTGATGCTGGACGGGCAGCGGAGGATCGCGTTGATCAACGACGCGGGACGCGAGCTGCTGGGGCTGGGGCCCGAGGCGGTCGGCCGGAAGGCGGACGCGCTGGCGCTGCCGCCCTCGCTGACCGGGGCGCTGCTGGCGTCCGAGCCGCGCGTGGACGAGCTCCATCTGACGGCGGACCGGGTGATCGTGGTGAACTCCCGGCCGGTGGTGGGCGGTGAGCAGCGGGGCACCGTGGTGACACTGCGGGACCACACCGAACTTCAGGCGTTGTCCGGCGAGTTGGACTCGGAGCGCGGTTTCTCGCAGGCGCTCCGCGCGCAGGCGCACGAGGCGGCGAACCGGTTGCACACGGTGGTGTCGCTGATCGAACTCGGCCGCGCCGAGGAGGCGGTGGGGTTCGCGACCGCCGAGCTGGAACTGGCCCAGGTGCTGACGGACCGGGTGGTGGGCTCGGTCGCCGAACCTGTGCTCGCGGCGCTGCTGCTGGGCAAGGCGGCCCAGGCGAACGAGCGCGGGGTGGAGCTGGTGCTGGCCGAGGACAGCCGGATCGACGACGGGGTGCTGCCCGACACCCTGGCGCAGCGGGACCTGGTGACCGTGCTGGGCAATCTGATCGACAACGCGCTGGACGCGGCGGCCGAGGGCCCGGGCGCCCCGGTGGCCGTCGTCCCCGCCCCGCGCGGCGAGGACCCGCCGGCCGCCGGCGAGGACCCGGCGGCCGCGCACGTACCCGCCCGCCCCCGGGTCACGGTGACGGCCGTCGCCGGGGCCGACGCCCGGGAACTGCTGCTGAAGGTGGCGGACAACGGCCCCGGCATCGGACGGGACGACGCCGAGGCTGTGTTCCGTACCGGCTGGTCGACGCACGGCAGCGGGCGGGGGCTCGGCCTCGCGCTGGTCCGCCAGACCGTGCGGCGCAACGGCGGGACGGTGGAGCTGGGGCGGGGGCCGGACGGGGGCGCGGAGTTCTCCGTACGCCTGCCGATCGGGGACCGTACGGGCCGCGGAAACGGCGCCACGAGCACCACGGGCACGAGGACCACCACGAGCACCACAAGCACCACGAGCACCACGAGCACGGCGGGAGAGCGCGCATGATCCGGGTCCTGGTGGTGGAGGACGACCCGGTGGCCGCCGACGCCCACCGGATGTACGTCGCACGTGTGGAGGGCTTCGAGGTGGCGGCGGTGGCGCACACGCGGGCGGAGGCGGTACGGGCGCTGGACCGGGAGCCCGTCGATCTGCTGCTGCTCGACCTCTACCTCCCCGACGGCCACGGGCTCCAGCTGCTGCGCGCGCTGCGGGCGGCCGGGCACGGCGCCGACGTGATCGCGGTGACCTCGGCGAGGGACCTCGCGGTGGTGCGGGAGGGTGTCTCGCTGGGGGTGGTGCAGTACGTGCTGAAGCCGTTCACCTACCCGACGCTGCGGGACCGGCTGGTGCGGTACGCGGAGTTCCGGGCCGCGGCCGGGGAGGCGAGCGGCCAGGAGGAGGTGGACCGGGCACTCGGGGTGCTGCGCGCACCGCACCCGGCCGCGCTGCCGAAGGGGCTGAGCGCCCCCACGCTGGAGGCGGTCACCCGCGAGCTGCGCGGGGCGCCGGACGGGGTGACCGCGGCGGCCACCGGCGAGGCGCTGGGCATCTCCCGCATCACCGCGCGCCGTTATCTCGAACACCTCGTCGGTCTCGGCCGGGCCGCCCGCCGGCCGCACTACGGCCAGGTCGGACGGCCGGAGCTGCACTACCGGTGGGTGCCGGAGGCGCACTGACCGGCGTCCCGGAGCGGGATCGCCGGAGCCCTGTGTCAGGTTTCGCGGGGCTGTCCGGTCTGGAGTGTGTACGCGCCCACCGGGGTGCGTGTCCCGGACCGGCCAAGGAGCCTCCCGTGAACGTCCACAGCGCCCGACTCGATCTCTTCGGCAACCCGGCTGTCAGAAGGATGCTGGGCCACTTCACCTCGGCGGGGAAGGCGGTGTCGGCGCTGAACGTGCCCGCCGCCACGCAGGAGCTGATCAAGATCCGCGCCAGCCAGATCAACGGCTGCGGAGTCTGCACCGACATGCACACCAAGGAGGCCGCGGCGGCCGGGGAGAGCGCGGTGCGCCTCGCCCTGGTCGCGGTCTGGCGGGAGGCCACGGTGTTCACCGACGCCGAGCGGGCCGCCCTCGAACTGGCCGAGCAGGGCACCCGGATCGCGGACGCGTCCGGCGGGGTCACCGACGAGGCGTGGGAGGCCGCCGCCAAGCACTACGACGAGGAGCAGCTCGCCGCCCTGGTCTCCCTCATCGCGGTCATCAACGCCTTCAAGCGGCTGAACGTCATGGTCCGCCAGCCGGCCGGCGACTACCAGCCCGGCCAGTTCGGCTGACGCTTCCCGACCACCCTCACCTCAGAGAAAGGAAACAGCAGCCATGACCAGGATCGCCGTCGTCGTCGGCAGTGTCCGCCCGGGTCGCGTGACCCGCGCGGTGGCCGACTGGGTGCACACCGTCGCCGCCGGGCGACCGGACGCCCGTTACGAGCTCGTCGACCTCGCCGACCACGACCTGCCCCTCTACGACGAGGCGCTGCCGCCCCGGTACGGGCAGTACGAGCACGCCCACACCCGGCGCTGGGCGGCGAGGGTCGCCGAGTTCGACGGCTTCCTCTTCGTCACTCCCGAGTACAACCACAGCGCCCCGGCCGTACTGAAGAACGCGCTCGACTACCTCTACGACGAGTGGAACGACAAGGCCGCCGGTTTCGTCAGCCTGGGGTTCGCGGGCGGGGTGCGCGCGGCGGAGCATCTGCGCCACGTCGCGGCCGAACTCCAGATCGCCACCGTGCAGGCGCAGCTCGCGCTGACCCTCACGGACGACTTCGCCGAGTACCCGGCCTTCGCGCCCACCAAGGCCCGCGAGAAGGAACTGATCCGTGTGCTGGACCAGTTGGAGCGCTGGGCCGGTGCGCTGAAGACCCTGCGCGCCTGAGGCGGCCGGGCCGGCGGGCACGGCACCGGAAAAACGGCGGAAGGCTGTTCCCCGTCCCTCGCGGGACGACGGAACAGCCTTCACGCGCTCGCGCCGTGCGTTCCTAGAACACCGACTCCGCTTCGAACATCCGGTCCGCCGGTACGGTCTTCAGCTGGGTCACCGCGTCGGCGAGCGGCACCATCTCGATGGTGGTCCCGCGCAGGGCGGTCATGTTGCCGAACTCGCCGCGGTGCACGGCCTCCACCGCGTGCCAGCCGAAGCGGGTCGCGAGGACGCGGTCGTACGCGGTCGGGGTGCCGCCGCGCTGGACGTGGCCGAGGATAACCGGGCGGGCCTCCTTGCCGAGGCGGCGCTCCAGCTCGACGGCGAGGCGGTTGCCGATGCCCTGGAAGCGCTCGTGGCCGAACTGGTCGATCTCGCCCTTGGCGTACGCCATGGAGCCCTCGGCGGGGTGCGCGCCCTCGGCGACGCAGATGACCGCGAACTTCTTGCCGCGGGCGAAGCGTTCCTCGACCATCTTGACCAGGTCGTCGACCTGGAAGGGGCGCTCGGGCAGGCAGATGCCGTGCGCGCCGCCGCCCATGCCGGACTCCAGGGCGATCCAGCCGGCGTGACGGCCCATCACCTCGACGACCATGACGCGCTGGTGGGATTCGGCGGTGGTCTTGAGGCGGTCTATGGCCTCCGTCGCGACGCCCACCGCGGTGTCGAAGCCGAAGGTGCGGTCGGTGGCGGAGATGTCGTTGTCGATGGTCTTCGGGACGCCGACGACGGGCATGCCGGCCTCGGAGAGCATCCGGGCCGCGGTGAGGGTGCCTTCGCCGCCGATGGGGATGAGGGCGTCTATGCCGTAACGGCGGGACAGCTCCTCGCAGTTCTCGGCGGCCTCGCGGAGCCGGTCGCGTTCCAGGCGGGCGGAGCCGAGGATGGTGCCGCCGCGCGCCAGGATGCCGCTGACGGCGTTCAGGTCCAGCGGGCGGAAGTGTCCGTCCAGGAGGCCCTTGAAGCCGTCCTCGAAGCCGATGACCTCGTCGCCGTGACCCACGACTGCGCGGTGCACGACCGAACGGATCACTGCGTTCAGGCCGGGGCAGTCGCCGCCTGCGGTGAGAATTCCGATGCGCATCGTGCGTTGTCTCCTGCTCGCTAGTACCGGACTGTTCGGGGCCTTGGTGAGCGGCCCCCGCGCCGTGAGCCGTCCCGATTCTCCCACGGCAGGGGTACACCCCGCGCTTTCGGCTGCTCCGGCGCACGAACAGGGGGCGAAAATCCGGGTAACAGGTCCGGAAGCTGCCTCCGGCCCCACGTTACGTGGGGCCTCATGGCTACCGGGGAGCCGGGGCGGGGAAGCAATGCCCCCGGGTGTACGCGTGCACATACGCACGCACCGGCAACGGTGCGGCCCCGCGCGGAAAAGCGGGAAGGGGTCTCCGGCGGGCGGCCCTGCGGCCCCCGAAGGTATCGTCGGAAATAATGCAAGCCAATGCCACCCCTACCGGGATATCACCGCCCGTATCGGGCGAACAGCCGCATCAGGACGGGAGACCACGCGTGACGCGCAGCGTGTACGTGACCGGGATCGACCGGGGAGACGGCCGTCAGGTCGTCGAACTCGGGGTCATGGAGCTACTGACACGGCAGGTGGACCGCGTCGGAGTCTTCCGGCCGCTGGTCCACGACGGTCCCGACCGGCTGTTCGAGCTGCTGCGCGCCCGCTACCGGCTCTCCCAGAGCCCGGAGACCGTCTACGGCCTCGACTACCACGAGGCGTCGGCGATCCAGGCGGAGCAGGGTACCGACGAACTCGTCTCCCGGCTCGTCGAGCGCTTCCACCAGGTCTCGCGCGCGTACGAAGTGGTGCTGGTGCTCGGTACCGACTACGCGGACACCCAGCTCCCCGACGAGCTGGCGCTCAACGCCCGCCTCGCCAACGAGTTCGGGGCCTCCGTCATCGCGGTGGTCGGCGGGAAGGACCAGCCCGCCGAGTCGGTGCGGGCCGAGACCCACAACGCGTACCGGGCCTACGCCGGGCTCGGCTGCGACGTGCTGGCGATGGTGGTCAACCGGGTCGCGCCCGAGGACCGGGACGCCCTCGCCGGGCGCATCGTGGAGCGGCTGACCGTCCCGGTGTACGTACTGCCCGACGATCCCGCGCTCTCGGCGCCCACGGTCGCGCAGGTCACCGCAGCGCTGGGCGGCACGGTGCTGCTCGGCGACGACGCGGGCCTCGCGCGGGACGCGCTGGACTTCGTGTTCGGCGGGGCGATGCTGCCGAGGTTCCTGAAGGCGCTGACGCCCGGCTGCATGGTCGTCACCCCGGGCGACCGGGCCGACCTGGTGGTGGGCTCGCTCGCCGCGCACAGCGCCGGTACCCCGCCCATCGCGGGGGTGCTGCTGACGCTGGACGAGCGCCCCGGCGACGAGATCCTCCAGCTGTCGGCCCGGCTCGCGCCCGGCACCCCGGTGATCTCGGTGCCGGGGGGTTCCTTCCCCACCGCCGGTGAACTCTTCGCCCTCGAAGGCAAGCTGAACGCGGCCACGCCCCGCAAGGCGGAGACCGCGCTCGGCCTCTTCGAGCGCCACGTGGACACCGCCGCGCTCCTGGAGCGGGTCTCGGTGGCCCGTACCGGACGTGTCACGCCGATGATGTTCGAGCACGACCTGCTGGAGCAGGCGCGCGCCGACCGGCGCCGGGTGGTGCTGCCGGAGGGTTCCGAGGAGCGCGTGCTGCGCGCCGCCGACGTGCTGCTCCGCCGTGACGTGTGCGAGCTGACGCTCCTCGGGGACGTGGACCTGATCCGCAAGAAGGCGGCCGACCTCGGCATCGACCTCGCGGACACCCAGCTCATCGACCCGGCCACCTCCGAGCTGCGGCAGGCCTTCGCGGAGCGGTACGCCCAGCTGCGCGCGCACCGCGGGGTGACGGTGGAGCTGGCGTACGACGTGGTCTCCGACGTGAACTACTTCGGCACCCTGATGGTCCAGGAGGGCCTGGCGCACGGCATGGTCTCCGGTTCCGTGCACTCCACGGCGGCGACCATCCGGCCGGCGTTCGAGATCATCAAGACGAAGCCGGACGCGCGGATCGTCTCCTCGGTGTTCTTCATGTGCCTCGCCGACAAGGTGCTGGTGTACGGCGACTGCGCGGTCAACCCGGACCCGGACGCCGAGCAGCTCTCGGACATCGCGGTGCAGTCGGCGGCGACGGCGGCCCGCTTCGGGGTGGACCCGCGGATCGCGATGCTGTCGTACTCCACCGGGACCTCGGGGTCCGGTGCGGACGTCGAGAAGGTGCGGGAGGCGACGGAGCGGGTCCGCTCGGCGCGGCCCGACCTGCTCATCGAGGGCCCGATCCAGTACGACGCGGCGGTCGAGCCGACCGTCGCGGCGACGAAGATGCCCGAGTCCCCGGTGGCGGGCCAGGCCACCGTGCTGATCTTCCCGGACCTCAACACCGGCAACAATACGTACAAGGCCGTACAGCGCTCGGCGGGCGCCGTCGCGGTGGGCCCGGTGCTCCAGGGGCTGCGCAAGCCGGTCAACGACCTGTCGCGCGGCGCCCTGGTCCAGGACATCGTCAACACCGTGGCCATTACAGCCATCCAGGCGCAGGGCGAGGAGTGACCCGCATGACCCACACGACGACCGACGCGACGACCGAGCGGGACGGGGCGGGCGCGGCGCCCTCCGGCGCGCACCGGGTGCTCGTGCTCAACTCCGGCTCCTCGTCGGTGAAGTACCAGCTGCTGGACATGCGCGACCACTCCCGGCTCGCCTCCGGGCTGGTGGAGCGCATCGGTGAGGAAACGTCCCGCCTGGTGCACACCCCGCGTCCGGGCGACGGCGGCGAGGCCCGGACACGCACCGGCCGGATCGCCGACCACACGGCGGCCCTGAAGGCCGCGGCCGAGGAGCTGGCGGCCGACGGGCTGGGGCTCGACTCCCCCGAGCTGGCGGCGATCGGGCACCGGGTGGTGCACGGCGGGCTCCGGTTCACCGAGCCGACCGTGGTCACCGACGACGTGCTCAAGGAGATCGAGCGCCTGGTGCCGGTCGCCCCGCTGCACAACCCGGCGAACATCACCGGCATCCGTACGGCCCAGGAGCTGCGGCCGGATCTGCCGCAGGTCGCGGTCTTCGACACCGCGTTCCACACGACGATGCCCGAGCACGCGGCCCGGTACGCGATCGACGTGGAGACCGCCGACGCCCACCGGGTGCGCCGGTACGGCTTCCACGGCACCTCGCACGCGTACGTCTCGCGCCGCACGGCGAAGCTGCTGGGCCGGCCGGTCGAGGACCTCAACATCATCGTGCTGCACCTCGGCAACGGCGCCTCGGCGTCCGCCGTGGCGGGCGGGCGGTGCGTGGACACCTCGATGGGCCTGACCCCGCTGGAGGGCCTGGTCATGGGGACCCGCTCCGGGGACATCGACCCGGCGGTCACCTTCCACCTGAAGCGGGTGGCGGGGATGTCGGCGGACGAGATCGACGAGCTGCTCAACAAGAAGAGCGGCCTGGTCGGCCTCTGCGGCGACAACGACATGCGGGAGATCCGCCGCCGCGTGGACGAGGGCGACGAGCGTGCCGCCCTCGCCTTCGACATCTACATCCACCGCCTGAAGAAGTACATCGGCGCCTACACGGCCGTCCTCGGCCGGGTGGACGCGGTGGCCTTCACGGCGGGGGTCGGCGAGAACTCGGCCCCGGTGCGGGAGGCCGCCATCGCCGGTCTGGAGGAGCTCGGCATGGCGGTGGACGGCGATCTGAACGCCGTACGGTCGTCCCAGCCCCGGCTGATCTCCCCCGAGTACGCCCGGGTCGCGGTCGCCGTGGTGCCGACGGACGAGGAGCTGGAGATCGCCGGACAGACGTTCGCGCTGGTCGGACGGGCCGCCGGGGACGGCGGCGACGGAAGCGGCACCGGGCCGGAGGAGGCCGGGGCGACGCAGCCGTAGAGGCCCACAACTGAGCACCCCCACGCCCCTTTGTACTTTCCACCAGACGGAATATTCCGCAGTGAAACAAACCGATAGGATCCGCCCCATGCGCCGTTCCAAAATCGTCTGCACCCTCGGTCCCGCCGTCGACTCCCACGAGAAGCTGGTCGCTCTGATCGAGGCCGGCATGAGCGTGGCCCGATTCAACTTCAGCCACGGCACCCACGAAGAGCACCAGGGCCGGTACGACCGTGTCCGCAAGGCTGCCGCCGAGACCGGGCGGGCGGTGGGCGTGCTCGCCGACCTCCAGGGCCCGAAGATCCGCCTCGCGAAGTTCGCCGAAGGCCCCGTCGAGCTGGTCCGCGGTGACGAGTTCACCATCACCGCCGAGGACGTCCCCGGCGACAAGTCGATCTGCGGCACGACCTACAAGGGTCTGCCGGGCGACGTCGTCAAGGGCGACCCGATCCTCATCAACGACGGCAACGTCGAGCTGAAGGTCGTCGAGGTCGAGGGCCCCCGGGTCAAGACCATCGTCATCGAGGGCGGTGTCATCTCCGACCACAAGGGCATCAACCTGCCCGGCGCGGCGGTCAACGTCCCCGCCCTGTCCGAGAAGGACGTGGAGGACCTCCGGTTCGCCCTGCGGATGGGCTGCGACATGGTCGCCCTGTCCTTCGTCCGTGACGCCGAGGACGTCAAGGACGTCCACAAGGTGATGGACGAGGAGGGCCGCCGGGTCCCCGTCATCGCCAAGGTGGAGAAGCCGCAGGCGGTCGAGCACATGGAGGGCGTCGTCCTGGCGTTCGACGGTGTGATGGTGGCCCGTGGCGACCTCGCCGTCGAGTACCCGCTGGAGAAGGTCCCGATGGTGCAGAAGCGCCTCGTGGAGCTCTGCCGGCGCAACGCCAAGCCGGTGATCGTGGCGACCCAGATGATGGAGTCGATGATCACCAACTCCCGTCCGACCCGCGCCGAGGCGTCCGACGTCGCCAACGCGATCCTGGACGGCGCGGACGCGGTCATGCTGTCCGCCGAGTCCTCGGTCGGCGCGTACCCGATCGAGACGGTCAAGACGATGGCGAAGATCGTCGTCGCGGCCGAGGAGGAGCTCCTCTCGAAGGGCCTCCAGCCGCTGGTCCCGGGCAAGAAGCCGCGCACCCAGGGTGGTGCGGTCGCCCGCGCCGCCACGGAGATCGCGGACTTCCTGGACGGCAAGGCGCTGGTCGCGTTCACCAAGTCCGGTGACACCGCCCGCCGTCTGTCCCGCTACCGCGCCGCGCAGCCGGTGCTCGCGTTCACCACGGACGAGTCCACCCGCAACCAGCTCACGCTGAGCTGGGGCGTCGAGGCCCACGTCGTGCCGCACGTGGAGACCACCGACGCGATGGTCGACATGGTCGACGCCGAGCTGCTGAAGCTCGGCCGCTACAACGAGGGCGACACGATGATCATCACCGCCGGTTCGCCCCCCGGCATCCCCGGCACCACCAACATGGTCCGCGTCCACCACGTGGGCGGCGGCGACCGCGCCTGACGGCGCACGCCACCGGCACAGCGACGGCCGTGGGCCGCACACTTCGGCGAGAGCCCGGTGTGCGGCCCACGGCCGTTCTGCCGTACGGGTCGCGGAGGCCGTACGGGAGAGGCGGGCGCGGACGCACCTGTGGCCCGCCTCCCTGGTGAACAGGGCTGCGGGCCACAGGTGTTGTGCGGCTCCCGGACTGGTCGGGGGTGCGGCCGGCGTCAGCTCGCGTTCTTCGTCAGGTAGTTGTGCAGACCCGGCACCGTGAGCGAACCGCCGAACTGGCCGGCCTGGGTGACCTTGACGTTCGTGAAGAACGCGAAGGGCACGTTGATCGGGGGCGGCGCGGTGGGGCTGAAGGTGATCGGGATGATGCCGAAGAGGTTGCCCTTCAGCTCCTCCGTGTACATCGTCACCTTGCCGCCGCGGATGGTGGACGTGGAACCCTTGCGCGCCTCGACATGCATGGTGGTGCCGTCCGGGCCGACCGCCGTCTGGTGCAGGTCCCTGATGTCGATGGAGTCGGCGGTGAACTTGAGCACCTTCTTGACCGTGCCGTCCGCCGTCTTCACCTCCACGATGCCCGCGTAGTCCAGCCCCGCGAGGGTGAGCAGCGAGGACTGCAGGATCCACGGGTCGGTCGGGAGCAGGGGGATCCCCGGCTCCAGCTCGGCCGCCGCGAGGGCTTCCGGGTCTTCGGTCGGGCACGGGAACGACGGCTTGGCGCCGTCCGGGATGTCCTCGTCCTTCTTGGCGTCGAGGCCCTTGGCGCTCTCGTCCAGCTCCTCGACCGTCTGGCCCGCCTCGGCGGCCGCCGCGCGGATCTCGGCCGCGGTCTTCTCGGCCTTGGCGGCTGCTTCGTTCTTCGCGGCGTCGGCTTCCTTCGCGGCGTCGGTCGGGGAAGCGTCGGTGTCATCGGTGGATGACCCGGCGGACTTCTCCGCACCGGAGGTGCCGGAGCCGGTGGTCTCCTCGGCCTTCGGCGCCTCGGTGGTGGCGCTCGGAGTCGGTGTCGCCTTGTTCGGATCGAGGCTGTCGAAGAGGCCCTTGATCGCGTCGCCGACACCGAGCGGGTCGAGCGGGTTGGTGCTCTTCGTCGCGGACGGCGTGGGCTCGGCGGTGGGCTTGGCCCCGGCGGCTACGCCTGCGGTGTCGTCGGCGGCGGGCGCGTCCGACGTCGCGGAGGGGGACGGAGTCGTGGTCGGCGTGGGACCGGAGTCCTCGCCCTTGTCCGTACCCGCGTCCTCGTCCTTGCCCGCCGAAGCGGAGTCGGAGGCCGAGGGGGACGGTGAGGCGGACGCCGACGGCTCCGCCGACTCGCTCGGCTCGTCGGACCGGGTGACGCACGGGCCGGGCGCGAACGGGATGTCGGAGGCGTCGTCGGCCATGGCGAGCTTGGGCGTGAGGCTCATGCCCACGAAGACCGCCGTCGGCATCGCGGCGAGCGCGAACGCCTTCTTCCCGGACGGCAGGTTCAGCTTCATCAACAGCGACTTACGGGGAGCCGCGTGACGCGGGCCTCTCCGCTCGCGGGCGGCTTCGCCCGCGAAGACCTCGGGATACCCGTCCTCACGCACGGTGCCTCCCGCCGTCTGCGTCGGCGTCCACCGTCCCGGAGGGGGCGGGCTCCTGCGCGGGGAAAGTGGTGATGCCGTGCGGCTCGTCCGAGGGTTGCCCGTACGCGAACGCCGGCTTGTCGGCGTCGTAGGGCGCAGGGGCAGCGGTGACCGGCGCGTACTCTGCGCCCTCGGATGCCTGGCGGTTGTCGGCCTCGTCGTCCGGGCGGCCCGGGGCCCACGAGACGGAGAGCGCACCACCGAGCAGGGCGAGGACGAAGCCCATGACGAAGCCGCCTATGTTGGCGACCGGTATGGAGATCAGGGCGAGCAGAATCGCCGCGACACCGGCGAACACCCGGACTATGTGATGGAACCACATCGTCAGGCCCAGCGTGATGAGCAGTACGCCGATGATCAGCGAGCCGGCGCCGGCCGTCGTGGACATCGCCAGCGTGACGTTGCCGAGGTGCATGTTGGCGTACGGGAAGTAGGCGATCGGCACACCGCCCGCCATGGTGAACAGGCCGGCCCAGAAGGGCCTGTTACCCCGCCAGGTGCGGAATCCCCGCCGGGAGACGGTGAGGTAGTGCTCGTTCTGCCCTGTGGACTCGGGGCTCATGGAAAACATCTCCCTGGAACCGGTGTTGCTGTGAGAAAGGGAGGGTGGACGACCGGGATCCATGAGGACCCCGGCCGTCCGCAAGACGTGCCTACTTGTCCTTGTTCGAAAGCTGGCACTCGTGGTCGTTGGGGTTCAGGCGCAGGCTCAGGTTGGTGAGCTTGAAGGTGCCGGCCGTGGTGGCCCATGCCCTCTGCTCAACGTTGTCCAGCGTCGCGGTCTCGGCACGCTGAGCAAAACCGTACGGGCTGGCTCCCGTGGTGTTCGGCTGGATGCCGGTACCGGTCTTCGTGCCCTCGCCGAGATGCCCCGCTGCGACACCGATGTCGATCTTCTCGAAGTAGGCGTCGGCATCGAGCTGGGAGACATCCAGGTAGAGGCCGGTCGCCTCGACCGGCTTCTTCGGGTCGGTACCGGCCGTCAGCATCAACGTCCACTTACCGAGGCCCGGGATGTCCGTCACGACCGACTGGCACATGTTCGTGATCGTCGCGTCGTGGAAGCCGGAGACGGCAACCGGGTGCTTACCCGCGTCGCCGGCGGCGACGTTCCCGTACTGGACGAAGTCATGACCCACCAGCTGGTCGGCAGTGACCTTGAAGTCCTGCCCCGAGATGCTGAACGAAGCCGCCAGCGCACCCTGCGCCAGCCCCACGCCCACCGCCGCCGTAGCGACGACGCTCGGCACCATGACCAGGGCGAAGCGCTTCCATCTGGTTCCACCGCGGATCTGGGAACTCATATATTTCCTCCTTCTCGGACGTACATCTCCGGCCGGGCCGTTGCCCGTCCCGGGATGGGAGAAGTGCTACGTCCTCGGGAAGGAGAGCGCCCGTTCCGGAGGCTGTACCGCATCCGATGCACCGGCGATCACCCCCGAGCGACAAACCACTGACCGCGCGGTCCGCGCAGTCGGTCGGACAGGCCCCGCCCTCGGGCAGGAACCCCCCTGTCCTCGGCCGGCGCCCATGGAGCCGGCCCGCCCGGTGGGGACCAACTGCCCCCGGCGCCGACTGGCGGTCGGGCTGGCGGTTATTGGACCGAGCGTGGCCGATCGTCGTGCATTCGGGGCCGGTACACAAGGGGTGTCGTTACTCGCTAGTAACGGGCTGATAACCGCCCCGCGACGCCATGGCATGAACCGGCCACGCAGGGTGGCACGAAAGGGACGTCCAAACCGTCGGAAAACCGGGTGCAACCAGACAGAGAACCCGATCCGGTTTACTGCGAGTAACAGCAGCCCATCAGGTCAAGATTTGGTAAAGCGGAGCCGTGGAACGCCCCGAGTTGTCGCCTGGACGCGAAAACGGCCGTGCCACCCGGTGGGCGCCACGGCCGTCTTGTCACATCGGAACAAGTCGCGTCGGGACAACTCCCATCGGAACGACTCGCGCCGGAACGGCTCGCATCAGAACAGCACGCGCGCGAGGGCCGCACGGGCCGAGGCGACCCGCGGGTCCTCCGGGCCGATGACCTCGAAGAGTTCGAGCAGCCGCACCCGCACGGCGTCCCGGTCGTCGCCGAACGTGCGGCGGACCGTCTCCACGAGCCGCCCGAAGGCGTCCTCCACATGGCCCCCGACGAGGTCGAGGTCGGCGGCGTCGATCTGGGCGGCGACGTCGGCCGGACCGGCGGCGGCCTTCTCCCGGACCTCCTGCGGGTTCATCTTCTGTACCCGGCCCAGGAGTTCGGCCTGCGCGAGGCCCAGCTTGGCCTCCGGGTTGGCCGGGTCGTCGGAGAGGACGTTGCGGTACGCCTGAACCGCGCCCGGGAAATCGTTGGCGTCCAGCGCCTGGGAGGCGGCTTCCAGCAGCGCGTCGTACGGGCCGGCCGGAGCCTCGGCGGGGGCCGCGTCGGCGCCCTCCGCGTCCGGGTCGACGACGATCCCGGTGAGGCCGAAGCGCTCCTCGCCGACCTGGATCAACTGGTCCAGGGTCTCGCGGATCTGGGCCTCGGGTGCGGCGCCCTGGAAGAGCGGGAGGGCCTGGCCCGCGACGACGGCGAAGACCGCCGGGATGCCCTGGATGCCGAACTGCTGCATCAGCATCTGGTTGGCGTCGACGTCGACCTTGGCGAGCAGGAAGCGGCCGTTGTACGCGACGGCCAGCCGCTCCAGAAGGGGGCCGAGCTGCTTGCAGGGCTCGCACCACTCGGCCCAGAAGTCGATGACGACGGGTACTTCGGCGGAGCGCTGGAGAACGTCGCGCTCGAATCCGGCTTCGTCGACGTCGATCACCAGGGCGGACGGCGCGACGGCGCCGGTGCCCCCCTTGCGGGCGGCCTCGGCACGGGCCTGCTCCGCCTTGGCCTTGGCCTCTCCGGCCGCCTTGACAGCGGCGAGGTCGACGACGCCGCTCATGGACATGTTCCTAGGCTGCATGAGTACATCCTCCCCCCTGTGCCCGCCGTTCCGGAAAGCGATCGGTCAACCGGGTCCTGCCGCAGCCCCGGCCGGTGTGCGGGGCGGGCGGACGGACACGGTTCGGGGGGCCTGAACCCCCCGGTCGCGACGCCGGATCCCCATCCCGCGCCGCTCGGTCGGCACCGGATCCCCATCCGGCGCCCCCACGTGGCTGTCGCTCGTTCGTGGCGCGGGCCAACGGGCCACTGCCCGGCGGTCCTTACGCTACGACCCGTAGCGTAACTGGCGAGTAGCCCTCCTGAACAGGACACCTCGGTGATCTGTCTCACCCGCACCCGGGGCGCACCCGCGTACCTACTCGCGGGTAAGGTCGCTCCATGCCGAGCCGCAACGACCCCCCGTCCGCCCGTCCCGGCCGCCCGCGCAGCGTCGACGCCGACGCCGCGATACTGGAGGCGACCCGGGCGTCCCTGGTCGAACTCGGCTGGTCGAAGCTGACGATGGGGGACGTGGCGACGCGCGCCGGGGTCGCCAAGACGACGCTCTACCGGCGGTGGGCCGGCAAGAACGAGCTGGTCGTGGACGCGGTCGCCGTCCTCTTCGACGAGCTCGAACTCCCCGATCTCGGCAGTCTCGCCGCCGACGTGCAGGGTGTGGTGCTCCAGTTCGCGGAGCTGCTGGAGCGGCCGGAGACCCGGACGGCGCTGATGGCGGTGGTCGCCGAGGCTACGCGCGACGCGGCCCTGCGCACACGCATCCAGGACTCGATCGTCAACCGCCAGAAGCGGCTGGTGGTCCAGGGCCGCCGGCGGGCCCAGGAGCGCGGCGAGCTGCCGCCCGAGCCGGACGGCCGGACGGCCGGGCCGACGGCCGACCTGATCTTCGACGTGATCGCGGGCGCGGTGGTGCACCGGGCGCTGGTCAGCGCCGAGCCCGTCGACGCCGACTGGGCCCGGCGCTTCACCGCACTGCTGCTCTCCGGACTCGGCGCGGTGGCGTAGCGCCTGCCGCCGCCCCGGAGAAGCCGCCCCGGGAGAAGCCCGCTCAGAACCCCGGCGGCTCCGTGTAGACGCCCCACTCCTCGCGCAGCACCCCGCAGATCTCGCCGAGGGTCGCCTCGGCGCGTACCGCATCCAGCATCGGGGCGATCATGTTCGAGCCGTCCCGGGCGGCGGCGAGCATGGCGTCCAGCGAGCCGCGCACCTTCGCCTCGTCGCGGGCCGCCCGGCGGGCGCCGAGGGCGCGGACCTGCTCGCGTTCGACCTCGTGGCTGACGCGCAGGATCTCCAGGTCGCCGGTGACCGAGCCGTGGTGGACGTTGACGCCGACGACCCGCTTGTCGCCCTTCTCCAGGGAGCGCTGGTACTGGAACGCGGAGTCCGCGATCTCCCCGGTGAACCAGCCGTCCTCGATGCCGCGCAGGATGCCCGAGGTGATGGGGCCGATGGGGTGGCGCCCGTCGGGGTGGGCGCGGGTGCCGCGTTCGCGGATCTGCTCGAAGATCTTCTCGGCCTCGGCCTCGATCCGGTCGGTGAGCTGTTCGACGTACCAGGAGCCGCCCAGCGGGTCGGCCACGTTGGCGACGCCGGTCTCCTCCATCAGCACCTGCTGGGTGCGGAGCGCGATCTCGGCGGCCTGTTCGGAGGGGAGCGCCAGGGTCTCGTCGAGGGCGTTGGTGTGCAGCGAGCTGGTGCCGCCGAGGACGGCGGAGAGCGCCTCGACGGCGGTGCGTACGACGTTGTTGTACGGCTGCTGGGCGGTGAGGGAGACCCCGGCGGTCTGGGTGTGGAAGCGGAGCCACTGGGCCTTGTCGGTCTTCGCGCCGTACGTCTCCTTCATCCAGCGGGCCCAGATGCGGCGGGCGGCACGGAACTTGGCGATCTCCTCGAAGAAGTCGAGGTGGGCGTCGAAGAAGAAGGAGAGCCCTGGCGCGAAGGTGTCCACGTCGAGCCCCCGGGAGAGGCCCAGCTCCACGTATCCGAAGCCGTCGGCGAGGGTGTAGGCGAGCTCCTGCGCGGCCGTGGATCCGGCCTCGCGGATGTGGTAGCCGGAGACGGAGAGCGGTTTGTACGCGGGGATGGCGCGGGCGCAGTGCTCCATCAGGTCGCCGATGAGCCGCAGATGCGGTTCGGGCTGGAACAGCCACTCCTTCTGGGCGATGTACTCCTTGAAGATGTCGGTCTGCAGGGTGCCGTTGAGTACGGCGGGGTCGACGCCCTGGCGTTCGGCGGCGACGAGGTACATGCAGAAGACGGGGACGGCGGGTCCGCTGATCGTCATGGAGGTGGTGACCTCGCCGAGCGGGATGTCCCGGAAGAGGACCTCCATGTCGGCGGCGGAGTCGATGGCGACGCCGCAGTGTCCGACCTCGCCGAGCGAACGGGGCTCGTCGGAGTCCCGGCCCATCAGGGTCGGCATGTCGAAGGCCACACTGAGCCCGCCGCCGCCCGCGGCGAGGATCATCTTGTACCGCTCGTTGGTCTGCTCGGCGTTGCCGAAGCCGGCGAACTGGCGGATGGTCCAGGTACGGCCCCGGTAGCCGGTCGGGTGGAGGCCCCGGGTGAACGGGTACTCGCCGGGCCAGCCGATCCGTTCGAACCCGTCGTACGTGTCGCCGGGCCGGGGACCGTACACCGGGTCCACCGGGTCGCCGGACAGGGTGGTGAAGTCCGCGTCCCGCGTGCGGGCCTTGTCGTAACGGGCCTGCCAGCGTCGGCGGCCCTCCTCGATCGCGTCAGCGTCCATGGAGTCGAATTTACTAGGACGTCCTACTATCTGTCGATGACAAACCGCCCGGCACTCGGACGGAGTCCGGTGCGGGGCGGTTCGTGGGTCCTGCGGGGCGTACGGCCCTGCGCCTCGCGTCCTGCGGGGCATACGGCCGGGCGTCAGCCGTTCTTGACGGGGCTGCCCTGCGCGGAGGCGGTCGCGGCGGCCGGTGCGGCGCCCGCGATCAGCGGCTCGACCTCCCGGACGACCGTGCGCTCCACGAAGAACGCGGCGGTCGGGATGGTGCCGGCGATCAGCACCCAGAGGAGCTTGCCGATCGGCCACTTCGCCTTGGAGCCCAGGTCGAAGGCGAAGAGCAGATAGATGATGTAGAGCACGCCGTGGATCTGGGAGACGACGAGCGTCAGGCCCTCGCCCTTGTCGAATCCGTACTTGAAGACCATGCAGAGGCAGAGGATCAACAACATGACGGCGGTGACATAAGCCATCACCCGATAGCGGGTCAGCACGCTGCGTTTCATGACATCGAGGTTAGCCGGAGCCCGGGGGCGATCTTGCGGCGGGCACCCCTCACGGCGAGCGGCCCGCGCGGCCCCGCGCACAGGCCTAGGCGTCCTCGAAGTCCCGCGCGGCGACCCGCAGCGGCCGGAGCATCGCGAAGATCTCCGCGCACTCCTCGGCGTCGTACGCGCCCAGCCCGAAGTCCATCGCCATCAGCTCCTCGGTGGCCGCCTCGACCACCTCGCGCCCCTTGGCCGTGATGGAGGCGAGCGTGCCGCGGCCGTCGTTGGGGTTGGGGCGCTTGTCGACGAGGCCGGACTTCACCAGCCGGTCCACGGTGTTGGTGACCGAGGTCGGGTGGACCATCAGGCGCTCGCCGATCTTCGACATCGGCAGCTCGCCCTCCTTGGAGAAGGTGAGCAGCACCAGCGCCTCGTACCGGGCGAACGTCAGCCCGTACGGTTTCACCACCGCGTCGACCTCCGCGAGGAGGATCTGCTGCGCCCTCATGATCGAGGTGATCGCCTGCATGGAGGGCACGGGTCCCCAACGCTGCTGCCAGAGCTCGTCGGCGCGGGCGATGGGGTCGAAGGGAAGGCTGAGCGGCTTCGGCACAGCCCCGACCTTACCCACTGGTCACATCGTGGCGGGCGCCGTCTCGGAGTTCGGTACCGAATATGCGTACGGAAAGATCGGGCGCCCGCGAACGCCCGAACGGGGATGGTTTGCGGGGCACGCGATTGACGCACGAGGGCGACCGGTGTCGCAGCACCACGCTCCGTGACCGATATGCCAGGATCGCCCGCATCTCTGTACCTCGCGAGGCCGCCGCACGGGCGTGCCTCGCACGTGTGTCCCACACGTTGTGCCCGTACCCGTTGAGCCACCGTCCGAGGGGGCTGGATGTCCGGCCGCAGGATCTTGCCCGTCGTCTCCGCCGCCGTGGCCGTGTCGGCCGCCCTCGCGGTGGGCTGCTCGTCCCCGGGGACACCGTCCGGGGGCGGCGAGGAACCCACCGCGAACGCGGCGGACGCCGTCCGGGGCGGATCGGCGCCCGGCACCGCGTCCTCGCCGTACTGGGTGGATCCGGAGAGCGACGCCGCCCGTCAGGTCCGTGCCTGGAAGGAGGCGGGGCGATCGGCGGACGCGAAGCTGCTGGAGCGGATCTCCACCCACCCGGTGGCCGACTGGCCCGCGGGCGACGATCCGGAACCGGACGTCCGCACCGCCGTCGAGGGCGCCTCGGCCTCGCACCGGAGCGTGCTGTTCGTCGCGTACAACATCCCGCACCGCGACTGCGGCGCCTACTCGGCGGGCGGGGCGCCCGACGCGAACGCGTACCGGGCGTGGACGGAGCGGTTCGCCGGGGCGATCGGGGACGCCCCGGCCACGGTGGTCCTGGAGCCGGACGCCGTCGCGCACGTCGTGGACGGCTGCACCCCGCCGGAGAAGCACGCCGAGCGGCTCGACCTGCTGGCCGGGGCGGTGGACACCTTCAAGGCCCGGCCGGGGACCGAGGTCTACCTGGACGCGGGGAACCCGGACTGGCTCGCCGACCCCGCCAAGCTGGTCGAGCCGCTCCACCGGGCGGGCGTCGACCGGGCAGACGGCTTCTCGCTCAACGTCTCCAACTTCCAGACCGACGAGACGGTGAAGGCGTACGGGGACCGGCTCTCCGCCCTCCTGGGCGGCGCGCACTACGTGATCGACAGCAGCCGCAACGGCCGGGGGCCGCTCGTAGGCGGCCGGTCGGAGGCCTGGTGCAACCCGCCGGGCCGGGCCCTGGGCACTCCCCCGACCACCGACACCGGGGACGGGCGGCTGGACGCGTACCTCTGGATCAAGCGGCCCGGCGACTCCGACGGCCCCTGCCGGGGCGGCCCGGCGGCCGGCACCTGGTGGCCGAGTTACGCCCTCGGCCTGGCCCGCGCCGCCGGATCCTGACCCGGCCCGGACGCGCCCGCGCCTCCCGTACGACCAGGACCCCAGAACCCCAGGGTCGTACGGGAGGCGCGGGCAGGGCTCTCAGCCGACCTTGACCCACTTCGCCACCGACGAGATGCCGTCGGTGTCCGTGACGAAGAGCATGTACCAGCCCGGCGGCACCAGGGTGCTGTCCCCGGGCACCGTCACGGTGATCCTGCCCTCCTCCTTGCGCAGCTCCAGCGCGATCGACCGCTGCTCGACGTCGGTGGTGTGGGTGACGGCGCTCGGCCGCATCAGCCGGGCCGTCGCCGGACGGCCCCCGCCGGTCAGCGCGTACGTGGCGGTGCCACCGCGCTCCACCTCCCCGGGCCCGGCACCGATCACCGGCCGGTCGCCGCGCGCGCGGTGCAGCACCGCCGGGGTGAAGACCTCCATCCGCTGCTCGAACTTGCCCAGCTTGGTGTTGGCCTTGTCGCCGTAGAGCGAGTCGGAGCCGAAGGTCGCCACCCGCCCGTCGGGCAGCAGCAGCGCCTCCGAGTGGTAGTTCCGGCCGATGGTGGGCGCGGCCGCCTCGGTGAACTCGCCGGTCTTCGGGTCGTACGTCTGCGCCTTGAGGATGTTGCTGTCGCCGCGCCCCCGGTAGTCGCTCGATCCGCCGGTGGTGAAGACGGTGTCGTCCGGCATGATCACGCTGTTGAGGTAGCGGGTGCCCTGCGGCAGGTCGGGGCCCGGCTCGAAGACCGGGCTCTTCGCCTTGAGGTCCACGACCGCGGTGCGGGCGGTCGAGACCTTGGACTCCCCCACCCCGCCGCCGCCGAGGATCATGACCTTCTGGTCCTGGACCGGGGGCAGCAGCAGCGAGGAGGCGGTCTCCGTGGCGTCGAAGTCCTTCAGCCCGCCGACCGCCTTGAAGGTGTTCTTCCGCAGGTCCCAGAGCCCGGCGGCGCGGCCCTTGTCGGCGGGGCCGTAACCGGCGTTGGCGCCCGGGTAGAAGAGCTTGCCGCCCTTGGTGAGGAAGAGGGCGGGATAGGTCGGGAAGTAGCGGAACGGGCCCTTGGACCACTTCCTGGTCGCCTGGTCGTAGATCTCGGTGTCGCCCGAGTCGATCTCGCCGACGTCGTCGAGCCCCGAGACGGCGAGCACCCGCCCGTCGCCGAGCCCGACGAGCGTCGGGTACCAGCGGGCCTGCTTCATCGGGTCGACCCTGATGTACTTCTCGGCCACCGCGTCGAACTCGTACGCCGACCGGATGCCCTGGAAGTCCTGCTTCTCCGTGGTGATCTTCTCCGCGAGGCCGTAGGAGTTGTCGGCGTCCCTGCCGGTGAGCCCCTCGATCTCGTACTGGGCGGACTCGGCGGTGACCGAGTCGGGGCCCGTCTCCACCGCCTCCACGAAGACCCGCTCCTCGCCGGCGGTCACCTTGCTCTTCCACGGCTTCATCCCGCCGTCCGCCCAGTACGTGACGGCGAAGCCGCGCTTGGCGGCCCGGGGCACGGTCACGTCGAAGAGGGAGCGGTACTCGACCCCCGAGGGAGAGCGGAAGACCGTGCCCTTCTTCAGGAACAGCGCCTTGTCCGGGTTCTCGTTCTTCACCCGCATCCCGCCGCCGGCCCGGCTCACCTCGCCGTCGAGCACCTCGTAGCGGGCGGTGCCGCCGGCCACCAGCAGGCGGCCGTCGGGGAGCTGGGCGTGGCCGCCGCAGAAGAAGTCCACCGGGGTGGCGACCTTCTTGAAGGTGTCGGCCACCGGGTCCCACAGGACCGTGTCGAAGGTGCCCGCGTCGAAGTGCTGCTGGTTGTTGCCCGAGCCCGCGATGATCAGCACCTTGCCGGTGTGGAGCAGCGCCGCGTGGATGGCGTTGGTCCGGTACTCCTCCGGGATGTCCACCCGCTGCCAGGAGCCGTACCGCGCTTGGTAGCCGGGCTGGGCGATCTTGTACGCGTGGTAGTGGTCCTGGGCGAACGAGAGCGCCGCGGGGGCGTTGAGCCCCGCGAGCACCACGACGGCCCCGCTGCCGAGGACCGCCCTCCTGATCCGTGCGGTGGGCCGGTGCGCCATGGGTCAGTTCCCTCCTGCGGTGCTGCGCGCCGTCGTACCGGCGGCGCTGTGGACGGGTCCGGCCGGGGTGGTGGCCGGGGCCTCGGTGCTGGTCGTGGTGATGAAGGTCGTCCCGTCGGGCAGCGGGTGCGGGGCGGGACGCCCGGCCGGGCGCGGGGCGGTCCGCCGGGGCCGCGCGGGGCGCCCGGCCCGCTGCCGGGTGTACGACCACACCGCGACCGGGGAGAGCGCGACGGCCAGCGCCAGCACGGCCCAGGTGCGCATCGCCGCGTGGGTGTGGTGCAGGGGTACGGACGCGGCGAGCGAGACCAGCAGCACGGCGGCCCAGAAGAGGTGGACGCGGAAGGTGAGGAGCCGGTCGGGGCTGGTGGCGCCCCCCTTGGGCGTGACGACGAAGCGCCCGTCGGTCCGCAGCACGGCGGCGCCGAGCGACTTCAGGTAGATCGGTGCGCAGAGGGCGGACATGGCCATGCCGGCGATGCCGCCGGAGCCCTCGGGTTCGTGCGGGGAGACGTTGTGCCGCCGGTTCCAGAGGTAGAGGCCGATCTGGAGGGCCGCCGCGTCGCTGTAGAGCATCAGCCAGAGGGAGGCGGAGACCTCGGTGCCGGAGGCGCCGAGCCAGAGGAAGAGCACGCAGCTGAAGATCCCGAGCAGCCAGTTGACGGCGGTCATCGGGTAGTAGACGAGCATCAGGGTGTAGCTGAGGAGCCGGCCCGGCGGGAGCCGGAACAGCCCCCTGGGGTACTGCCGCAACAGCGTCTCGTACGTCCCGCGCGACCAGCGCAGCTGCTGGGTGAAGAAGTCGGTCCAGGAGGACGGGCCCTCGCCGACGGCCAGCACGTCCGGGGTGTAGACGGACCGCCAGTGGCGTCCGGTGAGGGGGTTGCGGCGGCGGTGGATCTCGAAGCCGGTCGCCATGTCCTCGGTGATCGAGTCGTACAGTCCGCCGGCCTGCCGGAGCGCGGCGACGCGGACGACGTTGTTGGTGCCGACGAACATGGGTGCCCCGTAGCGGTTCCCGGCGCGCTGGATCAGGGCGTGGAAGAGGAACTGCTGCGATTCGGCGGCCTTGGTGACGGCCGCGTCGTAGTTCCCGTAGACCTGCGGGCCGACGACGAAGGCGGTGTCGGGGTCGCGGAACCAGCCCAGCATCCGCTCCAGGAAGTCGGGCAGCGGCACGTGGTCGGTGTCGACGGAGGCGAAGAAGTCGTAGGCGTCGCCGTGCGCGTCGAGCCAGGCGTTGTAGTTGCCGTGCTTGGTCTTCGCCCGGTGGGTCCCCTTCGGGCGGTTCCACTCGGGGACGCCGCGCCGGGTGAAGTGGCGGACCCCGAGCTCCGCGCAGAGCGCGCGGGCCGCCGGGTCGTCGCCCTCGTCGAGCAGCCACACGTCGAGCGGCCCGTCGTGCCGGATCCGTACGGCGCCCCGGAGGGTGGCGCGGACCATGGAGAGGGGTTCCTTGCCCGGTACGTACGTGGTGACGAAGGCGACCCGGGTGCCGGGTTCGGGGACGACGGGCACCGGGTCCCTGGCGGCCATCGTGGCGTGCGCGATGGAGACGACGTTGACGAGCATGAAGAGTTCGATCAGCGCGATGGAGACGAGCATCGCGGTGTCGGCGGCGACGAGCCACGGCTCGCCGTTCTCGCGGCGGGTCCAGTGCGTCGGCCAGACGAGGTAGAGCAGCAGCGCCCCGGTGAGCACCGGGGCGAGGGTCATCAGGAGGACGGCCCGGGTGCGCCGCTTCTCCGCCGCGAGGAGACTCCGGTACCGGACCCGGTACGCCGGTCCCTCCGGTTCGGTGAGCGGGCCCGCGAGCCGGCTGTGGGAGTCGTAGTCGTAGACCTCCGACCGCACCCTGCCTCCTATGTCGAACCGGTGTGTCTCCCCACATAAATGGATCTTCCGGAACGGGGCGACTCGGCAGGGCCGAGTGAGCGGCCGCGGACCGGGAACACCGGCGCGTCGCGGGCGTCCGGGGCCGGAACGCGGGGAGCCCCCCGCCGTGTTGCGGCGGGGGGCTCCTCGGGAGTGCGGGGCGGTCCGGGGACCGGACGGGGCGTCAGGTGGCCAAGTACCGTTCCACGGTCTCGACCTTGGAGGTGAGTCCGTCGGTGACGCCGGGTCGGATGTCTGCCTTCAGCACGAGGGAGACGCGTCCGGCGCGGGCCTCGACGGCGGCGACGGCGCGCTTGACGACGTCCATCACCTCGTCCCATTCGCCTTCGATCGAGGTGAACATGGCGTCGGTGCGGTTGGGCAGTCCGGACTCGCGGACGACGCGGACGGCGTCGGCCACGTACTCGCCGACGTCCTCGCCGACGCCCAGCGGGGAGACCGAGAAGGCGACGATCACGCGTTCACCGTGCCTTCGCGGCGGGCGCGGGCGGCGATGACGCCGTCCGTCTCGTACCGCTTGAGGAGCTTGTCGCCGTAGAGCCCGCCGAACGGCAGGAGGCAGAGCACGAAGAAGAGGGCGACGCGCTTGACGGGCCACTTCGCCTTGATCCACACGTCCAGCAGGAAGAGGACGTAGATCACGAAGAGGAGGCCGTGCAGGGCCCCCAGCGGCATCATCAGGAAGTCGATGTCGGAGACCCGGCTGAGGATCGATCCGAAGATGATCAGGGCCGGGAAGGAGAGCGCCTCGGGAATCGAGATGAGGCGCAGCCGGTGCAGGGCGGTAGCGGTCTTGATGTCCACGGGGGCACCTTCGGTGGGAGGGTCGTCACGGCTTGTGAACGCGAGCACAAGCCGCACCCATTGTGGCACCGCCCGCCCGCCGCTCCCGCCCCGGGGGCGTGCGGGACGGGTGGGGCGCGAGGGTCGCCGCGGGCCGCGACGGCGCTCTGTGATCCTTCCCCGGACACTGGCCCGGGCGGCTCGCGGGCGGCTACCGTCGGTCCGTGGCGATGTTCCGACTCCAAGGCAGCAAGACGCTCGCCGTCGATCTGACGGGCGATGCCGTCAAGGCGAAGAACGGCTCGATGGTCGCGTACGACGGCCGGATGGCGTTCAAAAAACTCTCCGGCGGCGGTGAGGGGCTGCGCGGCATGGTGACCCGCCGGCTGACCGGCGAGCAGATGACGGTGATGGAGGTGCAGGGGCAGGGCACCTGCTATTTCGCCGACCGCGCGAGCGAGATCAACCTCGTCTCGCTGCGGGGCGAGAAGCTCTGGGTGGAGGCGAGCAACCTGCTCTGCACGGACGCCGCCCTGCGCACCGGCACCAGCTTCACCGGGCTGCGCGGCGGGGCCACGGGCAACGGCCTGTTCACCACCACCGTGGAGGGCACCGGGCAGGCGGCGATCATGTCGGACGGTTCGGCGGTGGTGCTCCGGGTGACCCCGCAGTACCCGCTCAACGTGGACCCCGGCGCGTACATCGCCCACCAGGGCAACCTCCAGCAGCACTTCCAGTCCGGGGTGGGCTTCCGCACCTTCATGGGCGAGGGTTCCGGGGAGTCGTTCCAGATCCGCTTCGAGGGCGAGGGACTCGTGTACGTGCAGCCCAGCGAGCGGAACACGATCGGGGGCGACGTCTGATGCCGTTCCGCGAGATCAACTCGAAGATGATCGAGGCGACGGTCGTCCCCGGTCAGAAGATGTACAGCCAGCGCGGCGCGATGCTCGCCTACCGGGGCGAGGTCTCGTTCACCCCGAACATCCAGGGCGGCCAGGGCGGGCTGATGTCGATGATCGGCCGGCGGGTGGCGAACGAGGCGACCCCACTGATGACGGTGGAGGGCAGCGGCACGGTGATGTTCGGCCACGGCGGCCACCACATCCAGGTCATCAACCTCGCGGGCGACACCCTCTACGTCGAGGCCGACCGGCTGCTGGCGTTCGACGGGACGCTCCAGCAGGGCACGATGTTCATGGGCTCGCAGGGCGGGGTCATGGGGATGGTGCGCGGTCAGGTCACCGGGCAGGGCCTGTTCACCACGACCCTCAAGGGCCACGGCGCGGTCGCGGTGATGGCCCACGGCGGGGTGATCGAGCTGCCGATCACGCCCGGCCGCGAGGTGCACGTGGACCCGCAGGCGTACGTCGCGCACCACGGGGACGTGCGGAACAAGCTCTCCACCGCGCTCGGCTGGCGCGACATGGTGGGGCGCGGCTCGGGCGAGGCGTTCCAGCTGGAGCTGAGCGGCAGTGGTGCGGTGTACGTCCAGGCGTCGGAGGAGAAGCTGTGAGCACGCCCGTGATCTTCGATCCGATGACGCTGCCGTCGGACGACAACGTCAACGCCTACACCTTCTGCGTGGAGCTGAAGGGCGGTCAGTGGTTCCTCCAGAAGGGGAAGATGATCGCCTACTACGGGCGCATCGACTTCGACGGGGTGGGCAACGGCCGCTTCGACCGGCTGCTGCGGACGAGCTTCCACTCGCCGATGCACGCGAGCGACTGGGTGGTGGCCGAGGGCAGCGGCAAGATGCTCCTCGCGGACCGGGCCTTCGACGTCAACTCGTACGACCTCGACGACGGCAACCTGACGATCCGCTCCGGGAACCTGCTGGCCTTCCAGCCGTCGCTGGCGCTGAAGCAGTCGATCGTGCCGGGGTTCCTCACGCTGATCGGTACGGGGAAGTTCGTGGCGGCCTCGAACGGGCCGGTGGTCTTCATGGAGCCGCCGCTGCGGGTGGATCCGCAGGCCCTGGTCGGCTGGGCCGACTGCCCGTCCCCGTGCCACCACTACGACCACGGGTACATGCGGGGCGTGATGGGCGGGCTGCGGTCGCTGACGGGGATCGGCGGGACGTCCGGCGAGGAGCACCAGTTCGAGTTCGTCGGGGCGGGGACGGTGCTGCTGCAGTCGACCGAGGTGCTGATGGCGGAGCAGCCGGTGGGCGCGGTTCCGGTGGAGGCGGGGGTGCCGGGCGGGGGCCGTCCCGGCGTCCACGGCGGGGGTCAACCTGGGTCCGCACCCCGCCTCCCCGGCCAGCTGGGGGATCTCCAGCGTCGGTTCGGTCTGTGAGCTGTACTCTGCGGAGCGTGATTCCCAGGGGTACGCCCCGGGCCCGGCCCCTTCGCGTGCCCGGCCCGCGGCGCGGGCCGCGCGCGGCCCGGTGACCGGCGGCGGATGCCGCGGTGGGCGCCGGGCGGTGCCGGGGGTCACAGCCCCCACTTCGTCCGGCTTTCAACTTCTTAGGTAGAATCCATATATGGAGACCGAGACGGCCACACGCTGGCTGAGCGACACGGAGCAGCGTGCCTGGCGCACGCACCTGGACGTCAGCAGACTGCTCACGCACCAGCTGGAGAGAGACCTCCAGCCGTTCGGCCTGACCATGAACGACTACGAGATCCTCGTCAACCTCTCCGAGGCCGAGGAGCAGCGCCTGCGGATGAGCGACCTCGCCTCGCTCACCCTCCAGTCCAAGAGCCGGCTCTCGCACCAGATCACCCGCATGGAGAACGCCGGGCTGGTCAAGCGCGAGAACTGCGAGTCGGACCGGCGCGGACTCTTCGCGGTCCTCACCGACCTCGGCGGGGAGACGATGCGGAAGGTGGCGCCGCACCACGTCGCTTCCGTCCGCAAGCACTTCATGGACCTGCTGTCCCCCGAGGCGCTGGCCGAACTGCACGCGGCCCTCACCCCGATCGCGGAGCATCTGCGCGGCCGGCGCGGCCGGCCGTAACCGCTGCCCGAGGCCGTGTTGTTCTTTCACAGCACGGCCCAGTGCGTACCGGGGCGGCCCGCACGCCGCACCGGTACGCGCGCCCGCTCAGGGCGCTGCCGAGGTGACCCCCGCGACCAGTTCGTCGGCCGCGCCGTACGGGTCGAGCCGGCCCGCCACGATGCGCTCCGCCAGCGCTTCGAGCCGGCGGTCGCCGTGCAGGTCGGCGATCCGCTCGCGCAGGGCCGTCACCGCGATCGTCTCCACTTCCCGGGCCGCCCGCGCGGTGCGCCGGGCCGCCAGCACCCCGTGCTCCTCCATCCACGCCCGGTGCTTCTCCAGCGCCTCGACGAGCTCGTCGACACCCTCGCCCCGGGCGGCCACGGTCTTCACGATCGGGGGCCGCCAGTCGTCCGGGCCCCTGGACTCCCCGAGGCCGAGCATGTGGTTCAGCTCCCGGGCGGTGGCGTCCGCGCCGTCCCGGTCCGCCTTGTTGACCACGTACACGTCGCCGATCTCCAGGATTCCGGCCTTCGCCGCCTGGATGCCGTCGCCCATGCCCGGCGCGAGCATCACCACCGAGGTGTCGGCCTGCGAGGCGATCTCCACCTCGGACTGGCCCACCCCGACCGTCTCCACCAGCACCACGTCGCACCCGGCCGCGTCCAGCACCCGGACGGCCTGCGGCGCCGAACGGGCGAGGCCGCCCAGATGGCCCCGGGTCGCCATGGACCGGATGTAGACGCCGGGGTCGGAGGCGTGGTCCGCCATCCGCACCCGGTCGCCGAGGAGCGCCCCGCCGGAGAACGGCGACGACGGGTCGACCGCGAGCACCCCGACCCGCTTCCCGGCCTTCCGGTACGCGGCGACCAGCGCCGAGGTGGAGGTGGACTTGCCGACCCCCGGCGAACCGGTCAGCCCGACGACGTACGCGTGCCCCGCCAGCGGGGCGAGTGCGGCCATCACCTCGCGCAGCTGCGGCGAGGCCCCCTCCACCAGCGAGATGAGCCGGGCGACGGCGCGGGGCCTGCCCTGCCGTGCCTGTTCGACCAGGGTGGGGACGTCCACCATCACCGCTCCGTTCCTTCTCACCGCGCGTACCGTGCCGCCCGTGGGCTACCCCTGCTACTTGCCCGGTACGCGGATGATCAGCGCGTCGCCCTGACCGCCGCCGCCGCAGAGCGCCGCCGCACCGGTCCCGCCGCCGCGCCGCTTCAGCTCCAGCGCCAGGTGCAGCACCACGCGGGCGCCGGACATCCCGATGGGGTGACCGAGCGCGATGGCGCCACCGTTGACGTTGACCTTCTCCGAGGTGATGCCGAGGTCCTTCATGGACTGCACGGCGACCGCCGCGAACGCCTCGTTGATCTCCACCAGGTCCAGGTCGCCGACGGTGAGCCCGTCCTTCTTCAGGGCGTGCCGGATGGCGTTGGACGGCTGGGACTGGAGCGAGTTGTCCGGGCCGGCCACATTGCCGTGGGCGCCGATCTCGGCGAGCCAGTCGAGCCCCAGCTCCTGGGCCTTCGCCTTGCTCATCACCACGACCGCGGCGGCGCCGTCCGAGATCTGCGAGGAGGAACCGGCGGTGATCGTGCCGTCCTTGGCGAACGCGGGGCGGAGCCTGCCGAGCGACTCGGCGGTCGTCTCGGGGCGGATGCCCTCGTCCTCGGAGAAGAGCACCGGATCGCCCTTGCGCTGCGGGATCTCGACCGGGGTGATCTCGGCCTCGAAGAGACCGTTCTTACGGGCGGCGGCGGCCCGCTGGTGGGAGAGGGCGGCGACCGCGTCCTGCTCGGCGCGCTCCAGGCCCAGACGGGTGTTGTGCTTCTCGGTCGACTCCCCCATCGCGATGTTCTCGAAGGCGTCGGTCAGACCGTCGTACGCCATCGCGTCGAGCATCTCGATCGCGCCGTACTTGTATCCCTCGCGGGACTTCGGCAGCAGGTGCGGGGCGTTGGTCATCGACTCCTGGCCGCCGGCCACCACCACGTCGAACTCGCCGGCGCGGATCAGCTGGTCCGCCAGGGCGATGGCGTCGAGCCCGGAGAGGCACACCTTGTTGACGGTGAGCGCGGGGACGTTCATCGGGATGCCCGCCTTGACGGCCGCCTGCCGGGCCGGGATCTGGCCCGCGCCGGCCTGGAGCACCTGGCCCATGATCACGTACTCGACCTGGTCGCCGCCGATGCCGGCCCGGTCCAGCGCCGCCTTGATGGCGAAGCCTCCGAGGTCCGCGCCGGAGAAGCTCTTCAGGGAGCCGAGCAGCCGGCCCATGGGCGTACGGGCGCCCGCGACGATCACTGAGGTGGTGGTACCTGTCGTTCCTGACATGGGCACGGCCCCTAAGAGGTGAGGGTGTTAACGAGGGTTGACTTGAATGTACTGAGCGCCCCACCGCGCGTCATCCGGCAGCGTGTGTGATCGCGCGCACCTTGCGAATCCTCCTCCCGGGCGCTGCACTGGTCCCATGCTGACGCGAATCGACCACATCGGGATCGCCTGCTTCGACCTCGACAAGACGGTGGAGTTCTACCGCTCCACGTACGGCTTCGAAGTCCACCACTCCGAGGTCAACGAGGAGCAGGGCGTACGCGAGGCCATGCTGAGGATCAACGGCACCTCCGACGGCGGCGCCTCCTACCTCCAGCTGCTGGAGCCGACCCGGCCCGACTCGGCCGTCGGCAAGTGGCTGGCGAAGAACGGCGAGGGCGTCCACCACATCGCCTTCGGCACCGAGGACGTCGACCAGGACTCCTCGGACATCCGCGAGAAGGGGGTACGGGTCCTCTACGACGAGCCCCGCACCGGCTCCATGGGCTCCCGGATCACCTTCCTCCACCCGAAGGACTGCCACGGGGTGCTCACCGAACTGGTCACGTCCCGGACGGAGCACTGACCGCCGGATACCCGGCCCGGTAGAGTGGGCCGTTCCGGGCCGGGGCCGGGTCGGGGCCGTCATCACGTCCCTGTCGTTTGTCTGTCACCATTCCCCGGGGGACCGCTCGCCGGCGGGCGGTCCTGTGTGGAGAGTTGCGACCAGGGGACGGATGGGACCGCGCAGTGCGGGGCTACGAACGCCAGGAGAGCCACCGAGCTGAAGACGACCACCTCTCGCGGTTCGAAGCCGAGATGGACCGGCTGAAGACCGACCGGGAGAAGGCCGTCCAGCACGCCGAGGACCTCGGTTACCAGGTCGAGGTCTTGCGCGCCAAGCTGCACGAGGCGCGGCGCAGTCTCGCGACGCGTCCCGCCTACGGCGGCGCGGACCTGGGATACCAGGCCGAGCAAGTGCTCCGCGACGCCCAGGCCCAGGCCGAGCAGCTGCGCGCCGACGCCGAACGCGAGCTCCGCGACGCCCGGGCGCAGACCCAGCGCATCCTCCAGGAGCACGCCGAGCACCAGGCCCGGCTCCAGGCCGAACTCCACAACGAGGCGGTCCAGCGCCGCCAGCGCCTCGACCAGGAGCTGGCCGAGCGCCGGCAGACCGTCGAGGCCCACGTCAACGAGAACGTCGCCTGGGCCGAGCAGTTGCGCGCCCGTACGGAGTCCCAGGCCCGCCGGCTCATGGAGGAGTCGCGCGCCGAGGCCGAGCAGTCCGTCAACGCCGCCCGTGGCGAGGCCGCCCGGGTCGCCGAGGAGACCCGCCAGCGGCTCGGCGCCGAGGCCGAGACCTCCCGCGCCGAGGCCGAGGCGATCCTGCTGCGCGCCCGCCGGGACGCCGAGCGGATGCTGAGCACCGCCGCCGGCCAGGCGCAGGAGGCCACCCAGCACGCCGAGAACCTGCGGTCCACCACCACCGCCGAGGCCGACCGGGCCCGTCGGCAGGCCACCGAGCTCCAGCGCACCGCCGAGCAGCAGGCCCAGGAGGCCGCGACCCGGCTGCGCGAGGCGCGGCTGGAGGCGGAGAAGCTGCTCTCCGAGGCCAAGGAGTCCGCGTCGAAGACGCTGGCCGGCGCCGAGTCGCAGAACGAACAGCGCACCCGCACCGCCAAGTCGGAGATCGCCCGCCTCGTCGGCGAGGCCACCAAGAACGCCGAGACGCTGAAGGAAGAGGCCGAGCAGTCGCTCGCCGACGCCCGCGCCGAGGCCGAGCGGCTCCTCGCGGAAGCGGCCGAGAAGGCGCGTACGGCGGCTGCCGAGGACACCGCCGCCCAGCTGGCCAAGGCCGCCCGCAGCGCCGAGGAGGTGCTGACCAAGGCGTCCGAGGACGCGTCGTCCACCACCCGCGCCGCGGCCGAGGAGGCCGAGCGCATCCGCCGCGAGGCGGAGGCGGAGGCGGACCGGCTGCGCGGTGAGGCCGCCGAGCAGGCCGACCAGCTCAAGGGCGCCGCCGAGGAGGGCACCAAGGAGTACCGGGCCAAGACGGTCGAGCTCCAGGAGGAGGCCCGGCGGCTGCGCGGCGAGGCCGAGCAGCTGCGTTCCGAGGCGGTCGCCGAGGGCGAGCGCATCCGGGGCGAGGCCCGCCGGGAGGCCGTCCAGCAGATCGAGGAGGGTGCCCGCACCGCCGAGGAGCTGCTGACCAAGGCGAGGACGGACGCCGAGGAGCAGCGTGCCTCCGCGACCGCCGAGAGCGAGCGGGTCCGTACCGAGGCCGGCGAGCGCGCCACCGCCCTGCGCAAGCAGGCCGAGGAGTCGCTGGAGAGCGCGCGCGCCGAGGCCGAGACCCTGCGCGCCGAGGCCGAGGAGCAGGCGGAGTCCACGAAGACGGCGGCCGAGGAGGCCGCCGCCGGGCTCCGCGCCGAGACCGAGCGCCAGGTCGCGGCCCGCGCCGAGGAAGCGGCGGCGGAGCTGGACCGGCTGCGCACCGACGCCGAGACCCGGGTCGCCAACGCCGAGGAGGCCCTCGGCACGGCCCGTACGGAGGCGGAGCGGATCCGCCGCGAGACGGCCGAGGAGTCCGAGCGGCTGCGCGGCGAGGCCGCCGAGCGGCTGCGCACCCTCCAGGAGCAGGCCGAGGCGGAGGCGCAGCGGCTGCGCGACGAGGCCGCGGCCGACGCGGCGCAGTCGCGTGCGGAGGGCGAGACCGTTGCCGTACGGCTGCGCGGCGAGGCGGCCGCCGAGGCGGAGCGCCTCAAGTCCGAGGCGCAGGAGACGGCCGACCGGGTGCGGGCCGAGGCGGCTGCCGCCGCCGAGCGCGTCGCGGCCGAGGCGGCGGAGGCGCTGGAGGCCGCCCAGGAGGAGGCCAACCGGCGCCGCCGCACGGCCGAGGAGACCCTGGAGGCCGCACGGTCCGAGGCCGGTCAGGAGCGCGAGCGGGCCCGGGAGCAGAGCGAGGAGCTCCTCGCGTCCGCCCGTACGCGGGTCGAGGAGGCGCAGGCCGAGGCGCAGCGGCTCGTCGGGGAGGCGGAGAGCCGGTCGGCGGAGATGGTCACCGCCGCCGAGCAGACCGCCCAGCAGGTGCGCGACGCGGTCGCCGGGCTGCACGAGCAGGCCGAGACGGAGATCACCGCGCAGCGCACGGCCGCCGAGCAGGAGGCCACCCGGACGCGGAACGAGGCCCAGGAGGAGGCGGACCGGCTGCGCGCCGACGCCGCCGCCGAGCGGGAACGGGCCGGGGAGGACGCCAACCGCATCCGTCAGGTCGCGGCCGAGGAGTCGGACGCTGCGAAGGCGCTCGCCGAACGGACCGTCACCGACGCCATCGCGGAGGCCGAGCGGCTGCGCACGGAGGCCGCGGAGTACAGCCAGCGGGTGCGTACCGAGGCGTCGGACGCCCTCGCCTCCGCCGAGCGCGACGCGTCGAGGTCGCGTGCGGAGGCCCGCGAGGACGCCAACCGCATGCGGTCGGACGCTGCGGCGCAGGCCGACCGGCTGGTCGCGGAGGCGACGGCCGAGGGCGAGCGCATCTGCCAGGAGGCGACCGACTCGTCGAACCAGCTCGTCGGCGAGGCCACCAAGGAGGCCGAGCGGCGGCGGACGGAGGCTGCGAAGACGGTCGCCTCGGCGCAGGAGCACGCGGACCGTACCCGCGAGGAGGCCGCGAAGGTGCGGTCCGACGCGGAGGAGGCGGCCGAGAAGCTGCGGGGAGACGCGGAGGAGGCGGCCGAGAAGCTGCGGGGCGACGCCCGCAAGGAGGCCGAGCGCGTGCTGGACGAGGCGCGCCAGGCGGCGGCCAAGCGCCGGACGGACGCGGCCGAGCAGGCCGACCAGCTGATCAACAAGGCGCGCGAGGAGGCACTGCGGACGGCCACCGAGTCGGAGGCGCAGGCCGACACCATGGTCGACGCCGCCCGCAAGGAGGCCGTCCGGATCACCTCGGAGGCCACCGTGGAGGGCAACACCCTGGTGGAGCGGGCGCGTACGGACGCCGACGAGCTGCTGGTCGGCGCGCGGCGCGACGCCACCGCCACCCGGGAGCGCGCGGAGGAGCACCGCGCCCGCACGGAGGCCGAGGTCGAGGAGCTGCACGAGCGGGCCCGCCGGGAGACCTCCGAGCAGATGAAGACGGCCGGCGAGCGGGTCGACCATCTGATGAAGGTGGCGACCGAGCAGCGCGACGAGGCCGAGAAGAAGGCCAAGGAGCTGCTGTCGGACGCGAATTCGGAGGCCGGCAAGGTCCGTATCGCGGCGGTCAAGCGCGCGGAGTCCCTGCTCAAGGAGGCGGAGGCCAAGAAGGCCGAGCTCATCCGCGAGGCCGAGAAGCTGCGGGCCGAGGCCGCGGCCGAGGCGAAGCGTACGGTGGACGAGGGACAGCGCGAGCTCGACGTCCTGGTGCGCAGGCGCGCGGACATCAATACGGAGATCTCCCGTGTCCAGGACGTGCTGGAGGCGTTGGAGTCTTTCGAGGTTCCGACAGGGGGCGGGAAGACCTCCGGCGGAGGCACCCTCGGGGCCGGCATCAAGGCCGCCGCGGGCGCGGGCACCCGGGCGGGCGGCAAGCCGACGGAGAGCTGAGGGGGCGTACCCCCGGCGTCCCCCGACGGCACACGGCGGGGGTGACGGGACGGTCGCGGGAGGAGAGAGTCGGGCCGGGCGCTCACGCCCGGACAGTGATTCCGACGTACCGGGGAGTGATCATCGCTCCACGGGCCGGCCACCCGAAAGAGGTGTCATTCTCCAGATCAAACTGGTATCTCCACGCTGACACGCCGCTTTGGCCCCTAGGATTCCCTCTATCACCTCACCGGTCTCATTCGACAGGAAACCCATGAGCGACCCCTCTTCCCCCTTCGGCTTCGAGCTCGTGCGACGTGGTTACGACCGCGGTCAGGTGGACGACCGCATCACCAAGCTCGTCGCCGACCGTGACAGTGCGCTGGCGCGCATCACCTCCCTGGAGAAGCGCATCGAGGAGCTCCACCTCGAAACGCAGAACGCCCAGGCCCAGGTGAGCGACGCCGAGCCCTCGTACGCCGGCCTCGGTGCCCGCGTCGAGAAGATCCTCCGCCTCGCCGAGGAGGAGGCCAAGGACCTGCGTGAAGAGGCCCGCCGCGCCGCCGAGCAGCACCGCGAGCTGGCCGAGTCGGCCGCCCAGCAGGTGCGCAACGACGCGGAGAACTTCGCCGCCGAGCGGAAGGCGAAGGCGGAGGACGACGGGGTCCGCATCGTCGACAAGGCCAAGGGCGAGGCGACCACGCTGCGCACCGAGGCGCAGAAGGACGCGCAGCAGAAGCGCGAGGAGGCGGACGCCCTCTTCGAGGAGACCCGCGCCAAGGCCGCCCAGGCCGCCGCGGACTTCGAGACCAACCTGGCGAAGCGCCGCGACCAGTCGGAGCGCGACCTCGCGTCCCGTCAGGCCAAGGCCGAGAAGCGTCTGGCGGAGATCGAGCACCGCGCGGAGCAGCTCCGCCTGGAGGCCGAGAAGCTCCGTACGGACGCCGAGCGCCGGGCCCGCCAGACGGTGGAGACCGCGCAGCGCCAGTCCGAGGACATCGTGGCCGACGCGAACGCCAAGGCCGACCGCATCCGCAGCGAGTCGGAGCGCGAGCTGGCGGCGCTCACCAACCGCCGCGACTCGATCAACGCCCAGCTGACCAACGTCCGCGAGATGCTGGCGACGCTGACCGGCGCGGCCGTGGCCGCCGCCTCGTCCCCGGTGGACGACGAGCCCGCCACGCGTGGTGTCCCGGCCCAGCAGACCCGCTGACGCCCTCTCACGCCTCCGGCCCACCTCCGTGCGCCCGGTTCCGCCCTTGTGGTGGCGCCGGGCGCGCGGCCGTTCTAGCGTGAACGCATGATCGAGCTCGAAGGACTGACCAAGCGCTACGGCCAGAAGGTCGCCGTCGACGCCTTGTCCTGCCGGATCAGACCGGGGATGGTCACCGGGTTCCTCGGCCCGAACGGCGCGGGCAAGTCCACCACGATGCGGATGATGCTCGATCTGGACAACCCGACCAGCGGTTCGGTGCGCATCGACGGCCGGCGGTACCGGGAGCTGGACGAGCCGCTGAAGTACATCGGGGCGCTGCTCGACGCCAAGTCGATGCACGGGGGCCGGAGCGCGTACAACAATCTGCTCTGTCTGGCCCAGAGCAACCGCATCCCCTCGTCACGGGTCGCGGAGGTGCTGGACACCGTCGGGCTGAGCGCGGTGGCGAAGAAGAAGTCGAAGGGCTTCTCCCTCGGCATGGGCCAGCGGCTCGGGATCGCGTCGGCGCTGCTGGGCGATCCGCAGATCCTGATGTTCGACGAGCCGGTGAACGGTCTCGACCCCGAGGGCATCCACTGGATCCGCAACCTGATGCGCTCGCTCGCCGCCGAGGGCCGGACGATCTTCGTCTCCTCGCACCTGATGAGCGAGATGGCGCTGACGGCGGACCATCTGATCGTGATCGGCCAGGGGCGGCTGCTCGCCGACACCTCGATGGCCGACTTCATCCACCAGAACTCACGGAGTTTCGTCCGGCTGCGCTCCCCCGAGCAGGAGCGGCTGCGCGACGTGCTCGCCGCCGGGGGCTTCACCCCCGTGGAGGCGGGGAACGGCACCCTGGAGGTCGACGGCGCGACCAGCGAGCAGCTCGGTGAGCTGGCCGCCCGCCATCAGCTCGTCCTCCACGAACTGAGCCCGCAAAGGGCCTCGTTGGAGGAGGCGTTCATGCAGATGACGGCGGGTTCGGTGGAGTATCACGCGCACGGCGACGCCGACGGCCGGGCCGGCGGGGTCGCAGTTCCCCCGGCGGCGGCCGGCGGGCCCGGTCGGGCCGCCGGGAGCTGGGGTGCCGGCTGGAACGATCCCGCCGGCGGCGCCGGTACCCGTACCGACGGCAAGGGGGTGTGACCGATGGCATCGGTGCCCGCGGTCCTGACCTCCGAGTGGACGAAGATCCGTACGGTCTCCTCCACCACCTGGACGCTCATCTCGGCGTTCGTCGTCACGGTGGCCATGGGGGCCGCCCTGAGCGCGCTGTTCAAGTCGCGGTTCGACGACCTCGACGCCGCCGAGCGCGCCACCTTCGACCCGACCTTCGTCAGCTTCTCCGGGATGATCCTCGGTCAGCTCGCGATGGTCGTCTTCGGCGTGCTGGTGGTCGGTACGGAGTACAGCTCGGGGATGATCCGCACCTCCCTGGCGGCCGTGCCCCGGCGCGGCACGCTCCTCTTCAGCAAGATCGCCGTGGCCGGGGTGCTGGCCCTGGTCGTCGGGCTGATCACCAGCTTCGTCACCTTCCTCCTGGGGCAGGCGCTCCTCGGTGACCACGGCACGGACCTCGGCGCGGACAACGTGCTGCGCGCGGTGGTCGGCGGCGGTCTCTACATGGGGCTCATCGCGGTCTTCTCGATGGGCGTGGCCGCGATGCTGCGGAGCTCGATGCTCTCGCTGGGCATCCTGATGCCGTTCTTCTTCCTCGTCTCGCAGATCCTCTCCTCGGTCCCGGGCGCCAAGACGGTGGCCCGCTACTTCCCGGACCAGGCGGGCTCCAAGATCATGCAGGTGGTGCCGGACGCCATGGGCAGCGACAAGGCGCCGTACGGGCCGTGGGCCGGGCTCGGCATCATGGCGATCTGGGTGGTCGCGGCGCTGGTGGGCGGCTACCTCGTGCTCCGGGAGCGGGACGCGTAGGGCCTTTCGTTCGGATCGCCCCCGGAGTGGCGTGCATCGACGGCGCCTTCGCCGGAACCGTCCGGGCCTGGTTATCCTCCTCACTCATACGGGGGTGTGCGGCCGAGCGGGCCGGGCCCCGACGACGGATGAGTCGATGGGGCTGGGAATGATCGAGGCAGTCGGCCTGACCAAGCGTTACGGCGCACAGACGGCCGTGGAGGACCTCTCCTTCCGGATCAGGCCGGGGATGGTCACGGGCTTCCTCGGACCGAACGGGTCGGGCAAGTCCACCACCATGCGGATGATGCTCGGACTCGACCGGCCGACCGCCGGCCACGTGACGATCGGCGGTCACCCCTACCCGAGCCTGCCGAACGCGCCGCGCCAGGTGGGCGCGCTGCTGGACGCGAAGGCGGTGCACGGCGGACGCAGCGCCCGCAACCACCTGCTGTCGCTGGCCCAGCTCGCGGGCATCCCGGCCGCGCGGGTCGACGAGGTGCTCGGCGTGGTGGGTCTGCGGGAGGTGGCCGGCCGGCGTTCCGGGGGCTTCTCGCTGGGGATGGGGCAGCGGCTCGGCATCGCCGCGGCGCTGCTGGGCGATCCGCAGGTGCTGCTCTTCGACGAGCCGGTCAACGGTCTCGACCCGGAGGGCATCCTCTGGGTCCGTAATCTGATGAAGGCGCTGGCGGCCGAGGGCCGTACGGTCTTCGTCTCCAGCCACCTGATGAGCGAGATGGCGCTGACGGCCGACCATCTGATCGTCATCGGGCGGGGCAGGCTCCTCTCCGACATGAGCGTCAAGGAGTTCATCTCCGTCAACTCCGCGGACTTCGCGCGGATCAGGGTGGCCGAGGACGCCCCGGAGCCCCGCGAGAAGCTGTCCGCCGCGTTGGCGGAGGCGGGCGGGCGGGTGCTCTCCGAGCCGGACGGGGCGCTGCGGGTGACCGGGCTGCCGCTGCCGAGGATCAGCGACCTCGCCCACGGGGCTCAGGTGCGGCTGTGGGAGCTGTCGCCGCACCAGGCGTCCCTGGAGGAGGCGTACATGCGGATGACGCAGCACGTCGTGGACTACCGTTCGACGGATGACGCGAAGGCGGGGCTCCGGCCGCCCACGTCCCCGTACACGGTCCCGCAGCCCGACCAGGGCGCCGCCGCGTACGGACAGCAGTCGCAGGGGTGGGCGCAGCAGTGGTACGCGCCGGCGCCGCCCGGCCAGAACCCGTACGCCTCCGGTCCGGCAGCGGCACCCGCCGCCGCATCCGTACAGGCCGTGCCCGCCCCGGCCTCTCCCGCCCCGGCCGCCGCCGCATCCGTACAGGCCGAGCCCGCGCCGGCGGCGCCCGCCGCCGAGCAGAAGACCAGCGAGGACCCCCGATGACGACGCCGGCCACACCGCCGCTCCCCCAGGCCCACCCGCAGCCCGAGCCGGGTCCGGCCGTCCAGGGGCCGACTCCCCCCGGCGGGATTCCGCAGCTCAGCTACTACGTCTCGCCGATCCCGGTCCGCCCGGCCACCTTCGGCGACGCGCTGGCCTCCGAGTGGACGAAGATCCGCTCGGTGCGCTCCACGATGTGGACGCTCGGCGTCATGGTCGCGCTGCTGATGGGTATCGGCATGCTCGTCGCCTTCGGGGTGAGCGCGGCGAGCGACTCCGGCTTCGACGACGGTGACTCGGACGTGCTGAGCCTCGGCTTCTTCGGGGTGCTGCTCGGCTCGATCTGCGTGATCACGCTCGGCGTGCTGACCATCGCGTCGGAGTTCGGCACCGGCATGATCCGTACGACGCTGACGGCGTGCCCGAGCCGGAGCCGGGTACTGACGGCGAAGGCGGTCGTCTTCTTCCTGCTGGTCTTCGTCCTCACCACGGTGACGACGACCGTCGTCGCCATGCTCCAGACGGCCGTCCTCGGCGGGGGCTCCGCCGCCTCGGGCGCCGACTGGCTGCGGGCCACGGTGGGGGTGGGGCTCTACACCGGGCTGCTGGGGCTGCTCTCGCTCGGCGTCGGCACGATCGTCCGGCACTCGGCGGGGGCGATCACCATCATGATCGGGGTGGTGCTGCTGCCGCTGGTACTGGCCCTGTTCATGGCCGTGGAGCAGCTGAACCGGCTCCGGGAGTTCCTCTTCGAGTACTCCCTCCCCAGCCAGATCGCGGCGCTCTACGATTCCTCGGTCTCCGGCTCCGGACCGACCGGCTGGGACTCGGTGGCGATCATGTTCCTGCTGACCGCCGTCGTGTTCGGCGCCGCCCACCTGGCGCTGAACCGCCGCGACGTCTGACGCGCCGCCGCCACGCACTCCCCGGGAGTCAGTGGCGCGGGGCGTTCCGGGACCGCTGCACCCGCGTGGTGCGGCGGTCCTTCGCGTTCCAGCACGCCTTGTGCCAGTGGCGCCGGTCGTCGATGCCGCCGTACTCGGGCCACGCCACCAGATGCGGTACGCCGGAGGGGATCTCCTGGTCGCAGCCGGGGCAGCGGTAGCGCTTGCCCTGCGCGCTCGCACCGGCCACCGGGCGCACCGACCACTCCTCGCCCTGCCACTCCTCGGTGGCCGAGCCGCCGCCGTACCGGTCCCCCGTCACGCTCGCATCGGTGGACGGGCTCTCGCCGCCCTTGGGGCGGTTGCGGCGCGGGGACACGGGACACCTCACGGGGGTGTGCGGGGACAGGGACTTCCGTCAAGCCTAGAGCCAGCGGGCCGAGGGGTCGCGCGCGGTGTGCGGGGGTCGCGCGCGGACCCTGTGCGGACCGAGTGGGGCCGCATGGGCCGTACGAGCACCCGTGCGGGGCGCGGGAGCACCCGTGCATGGCCGGCCCGGACGCGGGCACCGGAGGTGGTTACCGGAAAATCGCAACAATTTCTCCCGTGGCCCGTGCCTTTGGCACGTGTCAGGCGTTGATGCCACTAGGGGAAAACCGCGTCGGCCGCAAGGAGGCAGAAGGCGATGCGCGTGGGAACGTTCGTACTGGCAGCACAGTTCCCGGGTCAGGGACAGGGCGAGGCCCTGCACCGGGCGATCCGGTCCGCCGAGGTGGCGGAGGAGTCGGGGCTCGACTCCGTGTGGCTGGCGGAGCACCATTTCGTGCCGTACGGGGTCTGCCCCTCGGCCGTGACCCTGGCCGCGCTGCTGCTCGGCCGCACCCGCAGGATCCGGGTCGGCACGGCGGTGAGCGTGCTGCCGACCCAGCACCCCGTCGCGCTCGGCGAACAGGCGGCGCTGCTCCACCTGACGACCGGCGGCCGGTTCAGCCTCGGCGTGGGCCGGGGCGGGCCGTGGGTGGACCTGGAGGTCTTCGGCGCCGGCCTGGAGGCGTACGACAGCGGCTTCCCCGAATCCCTGGACCTGCTGCTCGACTGGCTGCGCGAGCCCCGGGTGGCCGGGCGCGGCAGCCGCTATCCCTTCCGCGAGGTGACGGTGGTGCCGCGCGCGGACGAACTCCTCGACGCGGACGGGGCGCCGAAGCCCGGCCCGGAGGTGATCGTGGCGTGCACCTCGCCGAAGACGGTGCGGCTGGCCGCGGAGAAGGCCCTGCCGATGCTGCTCGGGATGCACTGCGGTGACGAGGAGAAGGCGGAGATGGTCGCGTTGTGGCGGCGCAGCGCCCGGGAGGCCGGTCATCCGCCGGAGGTCGTCGCGGCGGCCGGACACGTCTCGGCGGGCGTGGCCCAGATCGGGGACTGTCAGGAGGACGCCGTACAGACGCTGGTGAAGGCGATGCCGGAGTGGCTGCGGGACGGCCTGGGCAAGCATGTGACCGTCGACGGCCGGTACCGCGCGATGCGCGACCCCGTGGAGTACACCGAACTGCTCTGCGGGCTGCACCCGGTGGGGCCGCCCCGGCTCGCCGCCGACCGGCTCGCGGCCACGGCCGAACGCACGGGCATCACCCGCTTCGCGCTCCTCTCCGAGGGGTCCGGCGACCTCGCGGCGACGGAGGAGAACCTGCGCCGGCTGGGCACCGAGGTGCTGCCGCTGCTGGTGTGAGGGGCGCGGCGAGGACCTGTCGGTGCGGGGGCACGGGACGCCGCCGCTCCGGGGCGGGACCTTCTCCCAGGGGCGCCGAACCCGGCCCGGAGCGGCGGCGGAGATGGTCAGCAGTCCCGGAGTTCGGGCGACTGGTTGAGCAACTGGCCTCTCACCGAAGTGAACTTGGCCAGCCGGTCGTCGACCGACGGGTCGAGCGGGAAGACCGCGACACGGTGGCAGTTCTGGAATGCCAGTCGCACTCCGAAGTGCCGCTGCAGGGCTCCGCGTATCGCGTCACTCGCGAGCGCGCGCAGCAGCTGACCACGTGCCTGCTCGTTGGGCGGCGGCGTCTGGTTGTCGGCGAACTGTCCGCCGTCCACCTTCAGCTGGGCCACCAGTGAGCTGATCATCTCCCATGCGTAGGGCAGGGAGGTCCGGACGCAGTCGACGAAGTCGGCTTCGTCGACCTCGCCTCGCTCGGCCTGTTCCAAGAGGGCCGGTGAGACGTCGAGCGACATGGGTTCTCCTCTCGCGACCCCGGCGGGTGACCGGGGCCTTACGGGCACGGCAGAAGGACGGCGACGCAGCGTGCACACCCGGCGACCTCCTGCATCCACGGTAAGGGCGCGGTCCTGGTCGCACCAGGAGATTGGGAACACAACCGGCCAACAACGAACCCGAGCAAAGAGGGGCAAGACCCTGTGCGCTCCCACAGGTGCTGGAGTGGCTCAGGAGGTGCGAATCGCGCCGACCGCCCGTTGTCGAGTAGCGTTGCCGACCATGCGTCTCGTCATCGCCCGTTGCTCCGTCGACTACGCGGGCCGGCTCACCGCCCACCTGCCCTCCGCTCCCCGTCTGATCCTGGTGAAGGCGGACGGCAGCGTCTCGATCCACGCCGACGACCGGGCGTACAAACCGCTCAACTGGATGTCCCCGCCGTGCACCTTGAAGGAGGGCTCCGGCGACGATCAGGGCGTCTGGACCGTGGTGAACAAGGCAGGCGAAAAGCTGATCATCACGATGGAGGAGATCCTTCACGACTCCTCGCACGAGCTCGGTGTCGATCCGGGCCTGATCAAGGACGGTGTGGAGGCGCACCTCCAGGAGCTGCTCGCCGACCGGATCGAGATCCTGGGCGAGGGCTACACCCTGATCCGCCGCGAATACCCCACCGCCATCGGCCCCGTGGACATCCTCTGCCGGGACTCCGAGGGTGCGACCGTGGCCGTGGAGCTCAAGCGGCGCGGTGACATCGACGGCGTGGAACAGCTCACCCGTTATCTGGAACTGCTCAACCGCGATCCCCACCTGGCGCCGGTGCGCGGAGTCTTCGCGGCGCAGGAGATCAAGCCGCAGGCGCGGGTTCTCGCCACCGACCGCAAGATCGGCTGCGTGGTCCTGGACTACGACGCGATGCGCGGCATCGAGGACGACAAACTGCGTCTGTTCTGACTTTCCGCCGGCCCGCACCGGGCACGGACGACCGGACGGCTTGATCGACAAGCCGTCCGGTTATCGATGTTTCGGGCGGCGTTGACTGTCCGGAAAACGCCATGTCGTCCGGAAATCGATGTCTCAGGTTCCGGACGGGGCGGTGCAGGCGTCGACCCGCCCGCACGCGCCCCCGCCCGCACGCGCCCCCGCCTTCACGCTCCGGTCGGCGTGACCGTCGCGGTGGACGGGCTTCCCCAGGGACTCGCCTCGGCGGTACCGGACGCGGTGGCCGTGGCGTCGCCGCCCTCACCGGTCCCGGGCCCGTCCCCGTCCCCACCGCTGTCCCCGGTCCCGGGAGTCGGGCCGGTCGGTGTGTCCGAGGGCGCCGTGGAGGGTGACTCGCTGCCGTCCCCGGTTGCCGGGGCGGTCGGGGTGGAGCTCGCCGAGCCCGAGCCCGAGCCCGAGGGCTGGGTCGAGGCGGAGCCGCCGGCCGGCGGGGTCGGCACCGAGCTGTCGGTGTCGCCCGCGGTGGGCGAGGTCGCGCCCGGGGACGGGCTCTGCGCCGTACCGCTGCTGCCGGGGGTGGGGGTGCCGGTGCTGTCCGGGGTGGGCGTACCGGACGGGCCGGGCGGGGCGGAGGCGCTGCCGCTCGGTGCGGAGCCGCCCGTGCCGTCGTCCTGGGCCGGGGTGTCCTCGTCCGGGACCGTGCTCTCCTGGTCGCCGTCCTCGGCCGAGTGCCCCGGGGTGACACTCCGGTTGCCCGTGTCCTCGCTGCCCGCGGTGGCGCCGAGCGTCACGACGGTACCGAGCACCGCGACGAGCAGCGCTCCCGCGCCCACGGCCACCAGGTTGCGCCGGGCCCCCGCGACGACGGTCCGGCCCACGGCCTTCACTCCGGCCGGGCGTCCGCCCTTGCCCGGGGCCGCGTGCGTGACCACCGTGTGCGGCTCTTCCACCACCAGCGTCTGCCGGGGCAGGGCGGGCAGCGGGGGCAGGGCCGGCAGGATCTCCGTCACGGCGTGGTCGCCCCACCCGCCCGCGGCGGTGTCCCCGCCCGTCCCGGGCAGGAGCGCGGCCGGTACGGGCCCGGACGGCAGGACGCCGGACAGGTCCGTGACGAGGGCGAGCGCGCGGCGGCCGGCGACCGTGCCGGACCGGTCGGCGAGCGCGCCGCGCAGCCCGATCGACGCCTCCAGCTCGGCCCGCGCCCGGTCCAGGTGCCCGGCGCAGAGCGCGAGGACGCCCAACTCATGGTGGAAGTACGCCTCTTCGGCGACCTCGCCGGCCAGCCGGGACGCCTCCTGACCGACCCTCAGAGTCTTCTCCCAGGCACCCCACTGCAGGGCGGCGGCGAAGGCGGGTCCGGCGCTCCGGGCGAGCCGGACGACGGCCGGGGCCGCCTCCGGGCCGCCGGGGAGCAGGGCGGCCATCGCCGCGAGGACGGCGTCGGCCTCGGCGACCGCGCGGGCCGGGGTGACCGAGGGGTGCTTGGCCCACCAGGCGTAGTGGTCCGCCGCGGTACGGGCGCGGCCCTCGGCGTCCTCGGCGTAGCCGCCCAGCTCAAGCTGGGTCTGCGCCCCGGCGGCCAGCCGGTAGCGGGAGCCGGCCGGTGAGAGGAGCCCGCAGCCGGCGAGCTCGCCGAGCGCGGCATCGGCGTGGGTGTGCCCGATCAGCGCCGGAAGGTGCGCCTGGTGCGGTACTTCACCGCCGAGCGCCACGGCGAACCGCAGGGCTTCGCGGGCGGCCTCGCTGAGGCGGGAGGCGAGCAGCAGGGCGGGCGCGGCGGCCTCGCCGATGCTGGGCAGCGGCACGTCGTCGCCGGGGACCGGGACGAGAGGGACGGGCGGAGCCCCGGCGGGGCGTTCCTCGAAGGCTCCGTACTCGTCGAAGTCCTCCGGGATCTCCCGGAGCTGGTCGCGCTGGCGCAGCAGGGCGCCCGCCTGGACGAACCGGAGCGGCAGCCCCTCGGACTCGAACCAGAGGTCGCCCGACCAGTTCGCCTCCTCGTCGGTGAGCGGCCGTCCGGCCACCCGGCCGAGCAGGTCGGTCGCGGCGGCGCGGCTCAGTCCGGCGAGGGAGACCTCGTCGAGTTCGGCCTCGGCGGCGACGTCGGGGGTCGTACCGAAGAGGAAGGCGCACTCGGGTGTGGCGTCGAGGAGTTCGTCCAGGGCGGCGCCTTCGATCTCCAGGTCGTCCACGACGACGACCGCGCCGATCCCGGAGAGGGCGGTCAGCAGTTCGTCGTGTCCCGGCCGGTACAGCGGGGCGTCGTACACGGTCTCGTAGAGCGCCTGGAGCAGGTCGGGGGCGGTACGCCGGTGGCCGGAGAGCCGGACGACACCGTCGGGCGCGAGCTCCGCGCAGTCGGCGGCGACGGCGTCCAGCAGGGCCGTGCGGCCGGAGCCGGACGGGCCGCTGAGGCGGACGGAGCGGCCCCGGGTGAGGAGCCGTACGAGCCGTCCGCGCTCTTCCTGACGCTCCAGCAGCGGCAGCTGCGGGGCGGGCGGGCCCGGCGGTACGGGGGGTTCCGCGGCCCGCTCGCGGGCGGCGCGGTCCTCGGCGGTGCGCTTCTGCGGTGCGGCCGGCCGTACGCCGGGCGGGCAGGGTTCGGCCTCGCTGCCGTCCACGGGGTTGACCGTGATCAGGAGGTCGCCGGATATGAGGCGCACGACGCGGGCCTTGGCCCCGGTCTGGGGCACGAGTTCGGTCGGCAGGACGTCACGGGACGGCCTGCGCCGGGCGGGCGCCTCGCCGTTCCCGTCGGTGTCGCGACCGCCGTACTGCTCCGGGTCCCGTGGTGTCGGATTCATCGTCCAAGTCCCCCAGACGCGTCGCGCTGCTGCCCGTCCGGCGCGCACGTACCGCTGTTGCTCGTGGTGTCCGCCCGTGGGTTCGGTCGATCGGCGGACGGCCGAACCCTAATCCGTCGTCCGCTCCGTCGCGTCGGCGGGGGTGGACGTGGCCCGGGACGTCACGGTCTCATGTGTATTGCCCGGTTCGGCAGGCGGTCATGCCCCACCGGATCCGCCCCGCAGGATCCGCCCCGCAGATCCGCCCCGCAGGATCCGCCGCGGCGAGGATCCCGACGACCCCGCCCGGTCTCCGTCCCCCGGCACCGGCCGTCGGACGGCCGGCGTCCCGTCAGACGCGCGGCAGCGACTCGGCGGCGATCCCGCCCTCGATGGCCAGGATGCGGTGCAGCCGGGTCGCCACCAGCAGGCGCTGCATCTGCGGGGGTACCCCGCGCAGCACCAGGCGGCGTCCGGCACGGCCCGCCCTGCGGTGCACTCCCATGATGACGCCGAGCCCGGTGGCGTCCCAGGAGTCCAGCTCGGTCAGGTCGAGCACGAGGTCGCCGACACCGTCGTCGACGGCGGCGTGCAGAGCCGTACGGGCGTCCGCCGCGCTTCGGACGTCGAGGCGGCCCCCGACGACCAGCTCGGCGTGGTCGCCCCTGATGTGCATATGCGCTCCCCGGTGTCGCTTCGTACAAGAGTCCGTGTGGCCGCCCCGCTCCTGCCACAACTGACTGTGGCTGGAGCGGGGAAGTTGCCGCCTGTAAGCGAACCGATACCGAATTCACCCTGTGGGGTGATGTCGGTCCGCTGGTCCCGCACCGTTTCCGGTGCGGCTTCCCCTGGGCCGGACAGGTCCGGCCCCGCGTGGCCCGGGCGCCCCGGGGCCCGGGCGACGGCGCGGCGCGCGGCGCGAGGACCCCCGGGGGGACCGGGGTGGTGCTCAGTAGGTGTAGAAGCCCTGCCCGCTCTTGCGGCCGATGTCACCCGCGTCGACCATCCGGCGCATCAGCTCCGGGGCGGCGAACTTCTCGTCCTGCGACTCCGTGTAGATGTTGGACGTCGCGTGCAGGAGGATGTCGACGCCGGTCAGGTCGGCGGTCGCGAGGGGCCCCATGGCGTGGCCGAAGCCGAGCTTGCAGGCGGTGTCGATGTCCTCGGCGGTGGCGACGCCCGACTCGTAGAGCTTCGCGGCCTCGACCACGAGCGCGGAGATGAGACGGGTGGTGACGAACCCCGCCACGTCCCGGTTGACGACGATGCAGGTCTTGCCGACCGACTCGGCGAACTGCCGTGCCGTGGCCAGGGTTTCGTCGCTCGTCTTGTAGCCCCGGACGAGTTCGCAGAGCTGCATCATCGGCACCGGCGAGAAGAAGTGCACCCCGACCACCCGCTCCGGGCGCTCCGTCACGGCCGCGATCTTGGTGATCGGGATGGCGGAGGTGTTGGAGGCGAGGACGGTGTCCTCCCGCACGACCTTGTCGAGGGTGCGGAAGATCTCGTGCTTGACCTCCAGCTTCTCGAACACGGCCTCGACCACGACGTCGACGTCGGTGACGGCGTCCAGGTCGGTGGTCGTGGTGATGCGGGCGAGCGCGGCCTCGGCGTCGTCCGCCGTCAGCCTGCCCTTCGCGACGAACCTCTCGTACGACGCCTTCACCGAGTCGAGCCCACGGCTGAGTGCCTGGTCGGTGACGTCCCTCAGCACGACGTCCCAGCCGGCCTGGGCGGAGACCTGTGCGATACCGGACCCCATGAGTCCGGCCCCGATGACGGCGAGCTTCCCGGCCACGTCACACCCCTTTGGTCTTGTCACCCGTGCGGCAGTTTCTGACGCACTCTCTCCGACTGTCCTGCATGTGCTCCTCGGCGGAGATTAGTACCCGTGAGGGGCGGTGTGACCGCTTAGAGATGCGCGTCACGTCTCACATGACGGACATCACACCGCCCGGCGTCAGGCGGTGGCGCTCCGGGGGCAGTTGCCGCGTGACCACGGCCACGCGAGGAACACGCCTGAGCACCCTCGGCTCCGCATAGCCTGGTCACATGGTCAATCTGACGCGCATCTACACCCGTACCGGCGACAAGGGCACGACCGCCCTCGGCGACATGAGCCGTACCGCCAAGACCGATCTGCGGATCTCGGCGTACGCGGACGCCAACGAGGCCAACGCGGTCATCGGGACGGCGGTGGCGCTCGGGCAGCTCTCCGAAGACGTGGTGAAGGTCCTCGTCCGGGTGCAGAACGACCTCTTCGACGTGGGCGCCGACCTGTCGACGCCGGTGGTGGAGAACCCGAAGTACCCGCCGCTGCGGGTGGAGCAGAGTTACGTCGACAAGCTGGAGGCCGACTGCGACCACTTCCTGGAGGACCTGGAGAAGCTGCGGAGCTTCATCCTTCCGGGTGGTACGCCGGGTGCGGCGCTGCTCCACCAGGCGTGCACGGTGGTCCGGCGCGCGGAGCGCTCCACGTGGGCGGCACTGGAGGTGCACGGCGAGGTGATGAACCCGCTGACGGCGACGTATCTCAACCGCCTCTCCGACCTGCTGTTCATCCTGGCGAGGACGGCGAACAAGGAGGTCGGGGACGTGCTCTGGGTGCCGGGCGGGGACCGCTAGTGACCTGAGTCAGAGATTCGCCGTCGTTCGCCCGGCGGACGGCTATTCGCCGGTGCCCGCTTGGGGAACACCGTGTAGGACCCGGCGACGACCAGGTTGATCCCGATCACCCAGACCATCCGCAGCTGCCACGCCCGCAGCGGGTCGGTGTTCCCGTCGCCGCCGACGTACCAGACGGCCGCCTGGAGCAGGGCGATGGCGGTACCCGCCGCCAGGGTCCAGCGGGCGGCGACGCGCCACTCGTGGGCGGCGCGGGCCCACCCGTACTTCGGCGGCTTCACCGGCTTCGGTCCGCCGGCGTACCGGTGGGCGAGCCGTGCGTCGACCCATCGGATGGTCGAGCGGCCGAGTCCCAGGGTGAACCCGATGTAGACGGCGGCCAGTCCGTGCTTCCAGTCGGGGTCGGCGCCGTTCTTCAGGTCGATCGCCGTCACCACGAGCAGGACCACTTCGAGCAGTGGTTCGCACAGCAGGACCGCGGCGCCGAGGCGTGGCCTGCGGGCCGCGTAACGCAGGGCGAGTCCGGTGGCCAGCAGCGCCCAGAAGGCGATCTCGCAGATGACGATCAGCGTGACGATCACGGTCTGCTCCTCCCACGTCCCTTCCAGGGTCCCGCCCGGACGGGCCCGGATCGTCGTCACCGGTGAGGAATTACGGCTGCATCCTTCGATGTAGTCGGCCCGCCGCTCCCCGGGGAGCGGGGACGGGGAGAGCGAAGAGGAGCGCGTGAAGCGGTCCGGGCGGCTCGTCCGAAGTGCGTCCCCGGAAGCCTCCCGTCCGTGTTGGATGGCGGGGTGGATCCCGTCGCGCGCCCGCACCGCCATGACGTACTGATCGCGGTTCTCGGGCTGTCGGGCGGCCTGCTGCTGGGGCTGCTGGGGCTGCACATGCAGAGCGGCCGCCTCTTCGACGCGCTCTGGACCGCCCTCGTACCGCTGGTCCCGATGGCGGGGGCGGAGCTGCTGCGGCGCACCCGGCCCATGGCGGCGCTCGCCCTCGCGACACCGCTCCTGATCGCGGATCAGCTCACCCCGGGGAACGTGGCCACGGTCCTGATGTACACCGACGTGGTCTACGCGGCCGTGGTGTACGGCTCCCCGGCGGCGGCCCGGCGCATCCCGGTGGTGTCGCTGCTGTGCACGGTGGCGCTCACGCTCGGTCTGCTCACGCGGCTGCCCCCGGCCGAAGCCGTGCTGGTGGGGGTCCTGGCCGGGCTGGTCTCCTTCGTGCCGGCGATCACCGGTGTCAGTGTGCGCGGTCACCGGGACGCCGCCGACGCGGCCCGGCTGCGGGCCGAACAGACCGCGCTGCTGGCCGAGACGGACCGGAAGCTGGCGGTGGCCGCGGAGCGTTCGCGGATGGCGCGCGAGCTGCACGACATGGTCGCCGGTCATCTCTCGGCCATCGCCATCCATTCCACGGCCGCGCTCTCCATCGACGAGCCGAAGACCTCCCGCGAGGCGCTGGAGGTCATCCGGGAGAACTCCGTCGACGGACTCGCCGAGATGCGCCGCCTGATCGGCCTCCTGCGCCGGGGCGGCGATCCGGACGTGCCGGGCGCCGCGCCCCGGCTCTCGGCCCTGGACGCGCTGATCGAGCAGTCCCGTGCCCGTGCGGCCTCCAGCGGCCTGACATGCGTACTGGAGGACGCGCGCGACGGCGGCGGGACACTGCCCGCACCGGTCGAACTGGCCGCCTACCGCATCGTCCAGGAGGCCCTGACGAACGCGCTCAAGCACGCCGCCCCGGGCATCGTGCGGGTCCGGCTGGCCCGGCCGGGCCGCGTCCTGACGGTGGAGGTGACCAGCGTGTACGGGGAACGGCCGGGCCCCCGGGCGCCCGGCTCGGGTGCGGGGCTGATCGGTATGCGGGAGCGGGTCGAGCTGCTCGGCGGGACGGTCCGGGCGGGCGAGGAGCGGGAGGAGGAGGGCGCCGCGGTCTGGCGGGTGCGGGCCGAACTCCCGCTCCCGGAAAGGACGGAGAGGGGACGATGAGCCGATGACGATCCGAGTACTGGTGGCCGAGGACCAGTCGGCCGTTCGCGCGGGGCTGGTGCTGATCCTGCGGAGCGCGCCGGACATCGAGGTGGCGGGCGAGGCGGAGGACGGCGAGGAGGCGGTACGGCTCGCCCGGGAGCTGCGCCCCGACGTCGTCCTGATGGATCTGTCGATGCCGCGCCTGGACGGGGTGGCGGCGACGGAGCGGGTGGTGGCCGAGGGAACCGCCGACGTGCTGGTGCTGACCACGTTCGACCTGGACAGTTACGTCTTCGGGGCGCTGCGGGCCGGGGCGTCGGGCTTCCTGCTCAAGAACATCGAGGCCCGCGACCTGCTGGCGGCGGTCCGCGCGGTCGCCCGGGGCGAGGGGCTGATCGCCCCCGCGGTGACGCGCCGGCTGATCGCGGAGTTCGCAGGGGCGACGGCCTCCGCGCCACGCGGCGACGAGGCCGGCCGGGCCGCCGTCGAGGCGCTCACCCGGCGGGAACGGGAAGTGCTCGGATGCCTCGCGGCGGGCCTCTCCAACGCGGAGATCGCGGAGCGGCTCTCGATGGCGGAGGCCACGGCGAAGACGCACGTCAGCAGGGTTCTGGCCAAGCTGGAGCTGCGGAGTCGCGCCCAGGCGGCGGTACTGGCAAGGGAGTTGGGCCTGTGATCACACCCACTACCACCGAGTAGTTCCCATGGTCCAGACCTCTTGACGATTGGTCCAGACCTTCCTAGTCTCACCGCAACACACTGCGATGAGCGCGCGCATGACAAAGCGTACTCAGGGCGGCGCAGGGTCTGCAGTCCACGAACCACCCCCCGTTTGTCGGACCTCACCCGAGGAGCACCGTTGAGCACCGCAACCCCCGAACGCCGGACCAGATTCGGCTGGGCGCTCAGAAGAAGCGCCAGGACCAAGGCGATAGCGGGCTTCTCCGCGCTGTTGCTGCCGATCGCCGCGATGGTCGGCCTCGCCACTCCCGCGTCGGCGGCCACCTCGGCCACCGCCACCTACGTCAAGAAGACCGACTGGGGCACCGGCTTCGAGGGCCAGTGGACGGTGAAGAACACCGGCACCACGGCGCTCTCCTCGTGGACCATCGAGTGGGACTTCCCCTCCGGCACCTCGGTCACCTCGGCCTGGGACGCGACCGTCACCAGCTCCGGCACCCACTGGACCGCCAAGAACCTCGGCTGGAACGGCTCCCTCGCCGCCGGCGCGAGCATCAGCTTCGGCTTCAACGGCGCGGGCACCGGATCCCCCAGCAGCTGCAAGCTGAACGGCGCCTCCTGTGACGGCGGCACCACCGTGCCCGGCAACAGCGCTCCGTCCGCCCCCGGCACCCCCACCGCGAGCGCCATCACCAACACCTCGGCGAAGCTCACCTGGACCGCCGCGACCGACGACGCGGGCATCAAGAACTACGACGTGCTGCGCGACGGCGCGAAGGTCGCCACCGTCACCACCACGACGTACACCGACAGCGCGCTGACCGCAGGCACCAGCTACTCGTACACCGTGCAGGCGCGCGACACCTCCGACGTGACGGGCCCGGTCTCCGGCGCCGTGAGCGTCAAGACCACCGGCGGCGGCACGACCGATCCCGGCACCCCCGGCACCGGCAGCAAGATCAACCTCGGCTACTTCACCGAGTGGGGCGTCTACGGCCGCAACTACCACGTGAAGAACCTGGTCACCTCGGGCTCCGCCGAGCAGATCACCCACATCAACTACGCCTTCGGCAACGTCACCAACGGCCAGTGCGCCATCGGTGACTCCTACGCCGACTACGACAAGGCGTACACCGCGGACCAGGCCGTCGACGGGGTCGCCGACACCTGGGACCAGCCGCTGCGCGGCAACTTCAACCAGCTCCGCAAGCTGAAGGCCAAGTACCCGAACATCAAGGTCCTCTGGTCCTTCGGCGGCTGGACCTGGTCCGGCGGCTTCGCCCAGGCGGCGCAGAACCCGGCCGCGTTCGCCCAGTCCTGCTACAACCTGGTCGAGGACCCGCGCTGGGCCGATGTCTTCGACGGCATCGACATCGACTGGGAGTACCCCAACGGCTGCGGTCTGACCTGTGACACCAGCGGCCCGGCGGCCCTGAAGAACCTCACCTCCGCGCTGCGCAGCAAGTTCGGTTCCTCCGCCCTGGTCACCGCCGCCATCACGGCGGACGGCTCCGCCGGCGGCAAGATCGACGCGGCCGACTACGCGGGCGCCTCGGCGAATCTCAACTGGTACAACGTCATGACGTACGACTTCTTCGGCGCCTGGGCGAACACCGGCCCGACGGCCCCGCACTCGCCGCTGACCTCGTACACCGGCATCCCGACGGCCGGCTTCACCAGCGCCGACGCCATCGCCAAGCTCAAGGCCCAGGGCGTCCCGGCGTCCAAGCTGCTCCTCGGCATCGGCTTCTACGGACGCGGCTGGACCGGCGTCACCCAGGACGCGCCCGGCGGCACCGCCACCGGTGCGGCGGCCGGCACCTACGAGGCGGGCATCGAGGACTACAAGGTCCTGAAGACCAGTTGCCCGGCCACCGGCACCATCGCCGGTACGGCCTACGCCCACTGCGGCACCAACTGGTGGAGCTACGACACCCCGGCCACCATCGCCTCGAAGATGGCATGGGCGAAGAACCAGGGCCTGGGCGGCGCGTTCTTCTGGGAGTTCAGCGGCGACACCACCAACGGTGAGCTCGTGAAGGCGATGGGCACCAACCTCAAGTAGCACTCCCCCAGGGCTTCTGCCCTGAAGAGCACCACCCCCGAAAGCGCCGGGGAGACAGGTCCGCCCCCTGTCTCCCCGGTCTTTCGTCGTTCCCGGGGGCGGTGCGGCACGGAAGCGGTCGGCACGGAAGCGGTACGCGGAAGCGGTACGCGGGGGTCCTACTGCGGGCGTCCTACGGACGGGCCGCCCCCGGGACAGCGCCCCGCGACAGCACCCCCGGAACAGCACCCCGGACAGCGCCCCGCAACAGCGCCCGGAAACAGAAAAGGCCGGGGAGCGATCACCCGGCCCTGCCCGGGACAGCCGGCCCCGGAGAAACGTTCACCGCGGGACGGCTCCCGCGGGTGTACCCACTACGCCACGTTCACCCGCTGGCCGGGCGGCGCCGCCTCCAGCCACGCGAGGAAACCCGTCAGCGCGTCCTCGCTCATCGCCAGCTCCAGACGGATCCCCCGCAGGAGACAGCCGAGCACGACGGAGTCGGAGAGCAGCGCCAGCTCCTCCTCGCCCTCGGGAAGCCTGCGGTCGACCACCTCGATGGCACCGCGCTCCAGGGCGCGGCGCGGACGCGGGGAGTAGGAGAACACCCGGAACCAGTCGACCCGGTCGCCGCTGTAGCGGGCGACTCCGTAGACCCAGCCCTTGCCGGTGGGGTCGGGTTCCGTGGACACGTCCCAGCGCAGACTGCAGTCGAAGGTCCCGCCCGAGCGCTGGATGAGCCGCCGGCGCAGACCGAAGACGAAGAGTCCCACCAGGATCAGTACGAGGACGACTCCGCCCACCCACAACGCGAGGACCATCTCCACCGACCTCCTCGCATCGTCGAGTAACCAGAAAACGAACCGCACCCGCATCGCCTCAGCCGCGACACGGTCTGGATGATTCCAGCTCGGGCCGCGGCTGAGTAAAAACTTCTCCCCGAGAGGCGCTGACGCCCCTCCCGGGAACACTGCCGGTCACACCACTAGTGCGCCGACACCGCACGCAGTCGTACGTCCGCGCGCCGCTCGGCGGCGGCGTCCGTGTCCGACTTCGCCCGCTCCAGCGCGCGCTCGGCACGCTGGACGTCGATCTCGTCGGCAAGCTCGGCGATCTCGGCCAGCAGCGACAGCTTGTCGTCCGCGAACGAGATGAATCCACCGTGCACGGCGGCGACGACAGTGCCGCCGTCGCTCGTACGGATGGTCACCGGGCCCGATTCCAGCACACCCAGAAGCGGCTGGTGACCGGGCATGACGCCGATGTCGCCGGACGTGGTGCGCGCGACGACCAGGGTGGCCTCGCCGGACCAGACGCTGCGGTCCGCGGCGACCAGCTCGACATGCAGCTCAGCAGCCAAGGGTGGCTCCTCGGGTCACCACCCGGCGGTAGTTGCCGGGTGTTGGGTCAATTCTACGGGGCGTGGTGAGGGGGGTGGGACACACCCACCCCCCTCGGTGAGCCGATGGCTCAGGAGACGCCGAGCTCCTTGGCCTTGGCCTTGAGGTCGTCCAGGCCACCGCACATGAAGAACGCCTGCTCGGGGAAGTGGTCGTACTCCCCGTCGCAGATGGAGTTGAACGCGGCGATCGACTCGTCGAGCGGAACGTCCGAACCGTCCAGGCCGGTGAACTGCTTGGCGGCGTGGGTGTTCTGCGACAGGAAGCGCTCGACGCGACGGGCACGGTGGACGACGAGCTTGTCCTCTTCGCCCAGCTCGTCGATACCGAGGATCGCGATGATGTCCTGGAGGTCCTTGTACTTCTGCAGGATCCCCTTGACGCGGCTGGCCGCGTCGTAGTGCTCCTGCGTGATGTAACGCGGGTCCAGGATGCGGGACGTGGAGTCCAGCGGGTCCACGGCCGGGTAGATGCCCTTCTCGGAGATCGGACGGGAGAGAACCGTCGTCGCGTCGAGGTGGGCGAACGTGGTGGCCGGGGCCGGGTCGGTCAGGTCGTCCGCGGGGACGTAGATCGCCTGCATCGAGGTGATCGAGTGACCACGCGTCGAGGTGATGCGCTCCTGGAGCACACCCATCTCGTCGGCCAGGGTCGGCTGGTAACCCACCGCGGACGGCATGCGGCCGAGCAGCGTGGAGACCTCGGAACCGGCCTGCGTGAAGCGGAAGATGTTGTCGATGAAGAGCAGCACGTCCTGCTTCTGCACATCGCGGAAGTACTCCGCCATGGTCAGGGCGGACAGCGCGACCCGCAGACGGGTGCCCGGCGGCTCGTCCATCTGGCCGAAGACCAGCGCGGTCTTCTCCAGGACGCCCGACTCGGTCATCTCGTCGATGAGGTCGTTGCCCTCACGGGTGCGCTCGCCGACACCGGCGAACACCGACACACCGTCGTGCAGCTTCGCCACACGCATGATCATTTCCTGGATGAGGACCGTCTTGCCGACGCCCGCACCACCGAACAGACCGATCTTGCCGCCCTTGACGTACGGGGTCAGCAGGTCGACGACCTTCAGGCCGGTCTCGAACATCTCGGTCTTCGACTCGAGCTGGTCGAAGGCCGGGGCCTTGCGGTGGATCGGCCAGCGCTCGGTGATCTGCGCCTCGGCCTCCGGCTCGTTCAGGATCTGACCGAGGGTGTTGAAGACCTTGCCCTTGGTGATGTCGCCGACGGGGACGGTGATGCCCGCACCCGTGTCGGTCACCGGGGCCTGGCGGACCAGACCGTCGGTCGGCTGCATCGAGATCGCGCGGACCACGCCGTCACCCAGGTGCTGGGCGACTTCGAGGGTCAGCGTCTTACGAGCGCCGGCCTCGGCCGGGTCGTCGACCTGGACGTGCAGCGCGTTGTAGATGTCCGGCATCGCGTCGACGGGGAACTCCACGTCGACGACCGGGCCGATGACCCGGGCGACGCGGCCCGTGGCAACGGCCGTCTCAACTGTGGTCGTCATTACTTGTCACTCCCCGCGGTCGCGTCGGCCAGCGCACTGGCTCCACCGACGATCTCGCTGATTTCCTGGGTGATTTCGGCCTGGCGGGCCGCGTTGGCAAGCCGGGAGAGGCTCTTGATGAGATCCCCGGCGTTGTCGGTGGCCGACTTCATCGCGCGGCGGCGGGCGGCGTGCTCGGAAGCAGCGGCCTGCAGCAGCGCGTTGTAGATACGGCTCTCGACGTAGCGCGGCAGAAGGGCGTCGAGGACGTCCTCAGCCGACGGCTCGAAGTCGAACAGGGGGAGGATCTCCCCCTTCGTGCCGTTCTCTTCCACGACCTGGTCGAGGGAGAGCGGCAGCATCCGGCCTTCGATGGCGTTCTGCGTCATCATCGACACGAATTCCGTGAAGACGATGTGCAGTTCGTCGACACCGCCCTCTGCCGAGTCCTTGGAGATGGCCTCGATGAGGGGGGCGGCGATCGCCTTGGCGTCCGCGTACGACGGGTTGTCGGTGAAGCCCGTCCAGGACTCCGCGACGGTCCGCTCACGGAAGCCGTAGTAGGCGACACCCTTGCGGCCGACGATGTAGGTGTCGACCTCCTTGCCCTCCGCGCCAAGACGCTCCCGGAGGCGCTCCGCCGCCTTGATGGCGTTGGAGGAGTAGCCGCCGGCCAGACCGCGGTCGCTCGTGAGGAGCAGGACCGCGGCCCGGGTCGGAGCCTCGACCTCGGTGGTGAGCGGGTGCTTGGTGGTGGAGCCGGTCGCCACCGCGGTCACCGCGCGGGTGAGCTCGGTGGCGTACGGCAGCGACGCCGCCACCTTGCGCTGCGCCTTGACGATGCGCGAGGCGGCGATCATCTCCATCGCCTTGGTGATCTTCTTGGTCGCGGTGACGGCTTGGATGCGGCGCTTGTAAACGCGAAGCTGAGCGCCCATCGATCAGCCCTCGCCCAGAAGCTTGCCGTCCGAGGTCTCGAACTGCTGCTTGAACGCGGCAATGGCGTCAGCGATCGACTGCAGCGTGTCGTCCGACATCTTGCCGCCCTCGACGATGCTGGTCAGGAGGTCCTTGCGCTCGCGGCGCAGGTAGTCCAGCAGCTCGCTCTCGAAGCGACGGATGTCCTCGACCGGGACGTCGTCCATCTTGCCGGTGGTGCCGGCCCAGACGGAGACGACCTGCTCCTCGACGGGGTACGGGGCGTACTGCGGCTGCTTCAGCAGCTCGACCATGCGCTTACCGCGCTCCAGCGACGCCTTGGAGGCCGCGTCCAGGTCGGAACCGAAGGCGGCGAACGCCTCCAGCTCGCGGTACTGGGCGAGGTCCACGCGCAGTCGGCCGGAGACCTGCTTCATGGCCTTGTGCTGGGCGGAGCCACCGACTCGGGAGACCGAGATACCGACGTTGAGCGCCGGACGCTGACCCGCGTTGAACAGGTCGGACTCCAGGAAGCACTGGCCGTCGGTGATGGAGATGACGTTGGTCGGGATGAACGCCGACACGTCGTTCGCCTTGGTCTCGACGATCGGCAGACCGGTCATCGAACCGGCACCCATCTCGTCGGAGAGCTTGGCGCAGCGCTCCAGCAGACGCGAGTGCAGGTAGAAGACGTCGCCCGGGTAGGCCTCGCGGCCCGGCGGACGGCGCAGCAGAAGCGACACGGCGCGGTAGGCGTCGGCCTGCTTCGAAAGGTCGTCAAAGATGATCAGGACGTGCTTGCCCTGGTACATCCAGTGCTGGCCGATGGCCGAACCGGTGTACGGCGCCAGGTACTTGAAGCCGGCCGGGTCGGACGCCGGGGCGGCGACGATGGTCGTGTACTCCAGCGCGCCGGCCTCTTCGAGGGCACCGCGCACCGAGGCGATGGTGGAGCCCTTCTGACCGATGGCGACGTAGATGCAGCGCACCTGCTTGTTCACGTCGCCCGAGCGCCAGTTGTCGCGCTGGTTGATGATCGTGTCGACGGCCAGAGCGGTCTTACCCGTCTGACGGTCGCCGATGATCAGCTGACGCTGGCCGCGGCCGATCGGCACCATCGCGTCGACGGCCTTGTAGCCGGTCTGCATGGGCTCGTGGACCGACTTGCGGACCATGACGCCCGGGGCCTGCAGCTCGAGGGCGCGTCGGCCGTCGGTCGCGATCTCGCCGAGACCGTCGATCGGGTTGCCGAGCGGGTCGACGACGCGGCCGAGGTAGCCCTCGCCGACGCCGACGGAGAGCACCTCACCGGTGCGCTGCACCGGCTGGCCCTCCTCGATTCCGCTGAACTCGCCGAGGACGATCGCACCGATCTCGCGCTCCTCGAGGTTGAGGGCGAGACCGAGGGTGCCGTCCTCGAACTTCAGCAGCTCGTTCGCCATGGCGGAGGGCAGGCCCTCCACCTTCGCGATGCCGTCGCCGGCAACGCTGACCGTACCGACCTCCTCGCGCGAGGCCGCGTCCGGCTGGTACGACTGGACAAAGTTCTCCAGTGCGTCCCGGATCTCCTCCGGCCGGATCGTGAGCTCCGCCATCTGGGTTCCCTGCTCTCCTTGTTGGGCCCGAAGTTTCTTAAGGGGGTCTGGGGGCCGACCCCCAGGAATCTTCTGCAGTTTCTGCACGGCCCAACCGGGCCGCAGGTGTTGCTCGTTCAGTTCTGTAGCGAAGGCTGGCGTCAGCCGGCCATGCGACGGGTCGCCTCGTCGAGGCGGTCCGCGATGGTGCCGTTGATGACCTCGTCACCGACGCGCACCGAAACTCCGCCGAGGACCTCGGGGTCCACGTCCAGGTTCAGGTGCATCTGCCGGCCGTAGATCTTCGCCAGCGCCGCGCCGAGGCGCTGCTTCTGCACGTCGGTCAGCGGCACCGCGGAGGTGACCACGGCGACGGTGCGTTCCCGACGGGCCGCGGCGAGCTTGGACAGGGATTCGAGTCCCGCCTCCAGGCTACGTCCACGGGGGTGCGTGACCAGGCGCGTGACGAGACGCTCGGTCGCCGGGCGGCTCTTCCCGCCGAGCAGGCTGCGCAGCAGCGTGCCCTTCGCGGCGGGGGTGGCCGTACGGCTGGTGAGCGCGGAGCGCAGCGCCGTGTCGGAGGAGACGATCCGGCCGAACCGGAACACCTCGTCCTCGACGTCGTCGAGCGCAGCCGCACGCTGGGCCGCGGTGAGGTCGGCGGTGGCCGCCAGCTCCTCGGTCGCGTCCACCAGGTCGCGCGAGGAGGACCAGCGCGAGCGGACCATGCCCGAGACCAGGTCGACGGCTTCGCCGCTCACCTGACCGCCGAGCAGTCGGCCCGCGAGCTCGGCCTTGCCCTCGCCGCTCTGCGCCGGGTCGGTGAGGACCCGACGCAGCGAGACCTCACGGTCGAGCAGCGCGGTGACGGATGCCAGCTCCTCGGCGAGCTTCTCGGCGTCGACCGACGTGTTGTCGGTCAGCGCGTCGAGCCGCTCGCGCGCGGCAGCCAGTGCCTCGCGGCTCGCGTGGTTCATCGGACGGCCTCGGCCTTCGCCTCGAGCTCGTCGAGGAACCGGTCGACGGTGCCGCTCTGCCGGGCGTGGTCCTCGAGGGACTCGCCGACGAGCTTGCCGGCCAGGTCGGTGGCGAGCTTGCCCACGTCCTGACGCAGCGCGGCGGCCGCGGACTTGCGGTCGGCCTCGATCTGGGCGTGACCGGCAGCGATGATCTCCTCACGCTGCCGCTGGCCTTCCGCCTTCATCTCCTGGATGATGACGGCGCCCTGCTCCTGCGCCTCCTGGCGCAGTCGAGCGGCCTCGTGACGCGCCTCGGCGAGCTGAGCCTTGTACTGCTCAAGAACGCTCTGCGCCTCGGTCTGGGCCGCATCGGCCTTTTCGATACCGCCTTCGATGGCCTCGCGGCGCTCGTCCAGAACCTTGTTGATGTTCGGGAGGAGCTTCTTGGCGAGGAGACCGAAGACGATGAGGAAGGCGATGAGGCCGATGACGAGCTCGGGAATCGGCGGGATGAGGGGGTTTTCCGCCTCTTCGGCCGCGAGCTGAACCAGGGGGTTCACATCAGTGCCTTTCGTCTCGGTTGCTGGTCGTCAGGGCCTGAAGATCAGACGCCGTAGACGAACGGCATGACCAGACCGATGAGGGCGAGCGCCTCACAGAAGGCGAAGCCGAGGATCTGGTTGGCGCGGATCAGGCCGGCAGCCTCGGGCTGACGGGCGAGGGCCTGCGTGCCGTTACCGAAGATGATGCCGACGCCGACGCCGGGGCCGATGGCGGCGAGGCCGTAACCGATGGAGCCGAGGGAGCCGCTGACGGCAGCAAGGGTCTGGGACATGCCAGTCTTCCTTTTCTTTCAAAGGACCGATGGGGGTTGGCCATCGGACGAATAAGGGTCGGGTGCGTGGGGCTCAGTGGTGCTTGGCGAGCGCGCCCTGGATGAAGGTGCAGGTCAGGAGTACGAAGACGTACGCCTGCAGCGCCTGGATGAAGAGCTCGAACGCGGTCATCACGATGACCATCACGAACGAGACGCCGGCGTAGGCGATACCGATGCCGTTGAGCAGGTACCAGCTGGCGATCGTGAACAGCAGCAGCAGCGTGTGGCCCGCGAACATGTTCGCGAACAGTCGCACCGCGTGCGTGAACGGACGGACCAGGAGGTTCGAGAAGAGCTCGATGAAGGCCGCCAGCCAGGCGACCGGGCCGAGCGACTTGTCGAAGCCGGTGATGTTCTTCCAACCGCCCGACCAGCCGTGCTTCTTGAACGTCAGGCTCACCCAGAGCACGTAGACGATCGCGGCGAGCACGGCGGGGTACGAGATGATCGACGTCACCGGGAACTGGGCGACCGGGATGATCGACCAGAGGTTCATCATCCACACGAAGAAGAACAGCGAGACGATGAGCGGGACGTACTTCTCGCCCTCGCGCTTGCCGATGGTCTCGTGCACGACGCCGCGGCGGATGAAGTCGTAACCCATCTCGGCGACGGACTGCAGCTTGCCGGGGACGATCTTGGGCTTGGCGAACGCGGCCCAGAAGAAACCGACGATGATGACCGAGCCCAGCAGGGCCAGCAGCATCGGCTTGTTGAAGTACAGGTTGCTGTCCGCATCGCCCCAGAGGGGTTCGAACAGGAACGAGTGCAGGCCGGGTGCCGGGAAACCACAACCGTCAAAGATGTGGCAATCGGTCTCGAAGGCGAGCACCTGTGTCGGGTCAGCACTCACCGCGGGCTCCTTCAGCGTGGCGCATAGGTACGGCAACCTCGTTGTGTCGGCGCGGCGCGCAGCCGCGGTTCGGCACTGGACTGGTGTTTCGGATGTGAGAGCGGCAGTCAGGCATGTGAGCCTCGCGATCGGGCAGGCGTCAGCTCACATGCCCGCGCCCGCAGTGCCGCAGTTGGAACCGGACGATAGCAGGGTCCGGATCGGGCATTTATTCCGCCCCTACCCTTCACGTCGAGGAGCCGGTCTTTTCGGGCTTTTCGGCCTTGCTGGACTCGGGTTCGACGTAGAGCATCTTGGCCGTCATGTGCGCACGGGCCTGGGCACCGATCCATACGAGGGTGAGCGCGACCAGTGAGATCGCGAACGCCTTCGGGTTGAACGCGGTCGTGTCCTTGAACAGGGCTACGAAGATCACCATCAGCAGGAGCTGAGCGGTGTACAGCAACAGCCCCATCATCTGGAACAGATGCGGGAGGGACCGGGCGGTCCGCTGCAGGACGACGAGTCCGAGCCCCATGAAGAAGATCGAGACCACCGCCCCGACGAGCGCGCCGAGCGCCCCCTTGCCGCCGGCCACACCCGCGCTGATCGCGACGGCGATCACGCCGACGGCAGCGGTGGGCAGGGCGGTGTGGAGGAGGGTCCGGGCGTCGTTGGTCGGCATGGCGGCAGCTCCGCTTGCTTGGGGTGGGCAAATGGTGTCGTCATGGACGAGCGTAGGCCCGGTCCGAGTCGATGCCTGAGGCCAATGGACCGACGTACTCGGGTCCTTCGGCTCTGTCACCGGGTCTCGTGAACGGTATCACAAACTATTTGATGAGGTCTTTACCTCAAACGTGTGCCAACTGTCACACGTGAGGACTAGTCGCCTGCGTGGCGCGCGACAATCTGACGACTTGTCTGGTAGTGGCTACGACGTCCGAAAGGTCAACGCGAGGAATCGGCTTTGCGCCGATCGGAGAACCGCGAACGAGTGCCGATCGCGGTCGCTCCGTTGACGCCGGAGACGCCCACCGCGACCCGTACGCCCTCGGAGTCCTCGTCCGCGAGGTGCGAGCCATGGGCTTCCGGGGCACCCGCCCCCTCCCCGGGCAGCTCCTCGTGGGGCCCCTCGGGAAGGACGACCCGGCGCCGGCGCCGGTAGCGGGGCGGCACCAGGGAGTTGGCCCAGCGCGGGGCGCGCGGCGTGAAGCGCGGCAGCAGGAGCAGCACCAGGCCGACGGCGCTGAGGAAGACGATGACCAGGACGATCCACATCGACGCCGAGTGCACCGAGTACCCGACGGCGCCGAAGGCGATCAGCGCCGACCAGAAGTACATGATCAGCACGGACCGGCTGTGCGAGTGGCCGATCTCCAGCAGCCGGTGGTGCAGGTGGCCGCGGTCGGCGGCGAACGGCGACTGGCCGTTCCAGGTGCGCCGCACGATCGCGAGCACGAGGTCGGCGGCGGGGATCGCGATGATCGTCAGCGGCAGCAGCAGCGGGATGAAGACCGGCAGCATCGCGTGGGTGGCCTGCCGCTCGCTCCCCTCGAAGAGCTTCATCGCGTCCGGGTCGACCTGCCCGGTGACCGAGATCGCGCCGGCGGCGAGAACCAGGCCGATCAGCATCGACCCCGAGTCGCCCATGAAGATCCGGGCGGGGTGCATGTTGTGCGGCAGGAAGCCCAGGCACATGCCCATGAGGATCGCGGCGAAGAGCGTGGCGGGGGCGGCGGCCTCGATGCCGTACCCGTACCAGAGGCGGTAGGTGTACAGGAAGAACGCGGCCGCGGCGATGCAGACCATGCCGGCGGCGAGGCCGTCCAGGCCGTCGACGAAGTTCACCGCGTTGATCGTGATGACGACCAGGGCGACCGTGAGCAGGGTGCCCTGCCAGGGGGTGAGCGCCACCGTCCCGACGCCGGGGATCGGCAGCCAGAGGATCGTCAGGCCCTGGATGACCATGACGGCGGCGGCGATCATCTGCCCGCCGAGCTTGATCAGGGCGTCGATCTCGAACTTGTCGTCCAGGACGCCGATCAGCCAGATCAGCGCCGCCCCGGAGAGCAGCGCCCTCGGCTCGTTGGAGAGTTCGAAGACCCCGCCGAGGTTGAACAGGTGCGAGGCGACGATCAGCCCGGCGCACAGTCCGCCGAACATGGCGATGCCACCGAGTCGCGGTGTCGGTTCCCGGTGCACGTCGCGCGCGCGGATCGCGGGCATGGCCCCGATCGCGATGGCGAACTTCCGCACCGGTCCGGTCAGCAGATAGGTCACTGCGGCCGCGACACACAGCGTCAGCAGGTAATCACGCACGGGCTGCCCCACAGATTTCGCCGGCCATCTCAGCCCCACACCCTAGCCCCACGAGCAAGGACATCAGGGAACGGGTGACGGTTCCACAGGTTCCGTCTACCGGCGAAAGGGGGGATACCGCTCGGTGAATCCTCGCACCTCGGCCCGGATACGATCATGGTCGGCCCCGTCCCGGACCGCGTCGGCGAGCAGGACGGCGATGCGGGCCATGTCCGCCTCGTCCATGCCCTGGGTGGTGACCGCAGCCGTGCCCAGCCGGATGCCCCGGCCGTGGCCGTCCGTGAGGGCGGCGGCTCCGGCGTGCGGCAGCGCGCACGCGTCCAGGATCACTCCGGCGGCGGCGAGGCGGTCGCGGGCGGTCCGTCCGTCGACGCCGAGCGGCGCCGGGTCGGCCAGTACCAGGTGGGTGTCGGTGCCGCCGGTCGCGACCTCGAACCCCTCCGCCTCCAGCGCGGCGGCGAGCACGCGGGCGTTGGCGACGACCCGGTGCGCGTACATCGCGTACGCGGGTGTCGCCGCCTCCCCGAACGCGACGGCCTTCGCGGCGATGGTGTGCATCTGCGCCCCGCCCTGGGTGAACGGGAAGACCGCGCGGTCGATCCGTCCGGCCAGCTCCGCCCGGCAGAGCAGCATCCCGCCGCGCGGCCCGCGCAGCACCTTGTGCGTGGTGGCGCAGACCACGTCGGCGTACGGCACCGGGTTGGGCGCCGCTCCCCCGGCGATCAGCCCCATCGGGTGCGCGGCGTCGACGATCAGGCGGGCGCCGACCTCGTCGGCGATCTCGCGGAAGAGCGCGTAGTCGGGGTGGCGGGGGTAGGAGATCGAGCCGCAGACGATCGCCTTGGGCCGGCGGGCGCGGGCCAGGGCGCGTACCCGGTCGTAGTCGATCAGGCCGGTGTCCGGGTCGACGCCGTAGCCGGTGAAGTCGAACCAGCGTCCGGAGAAGTTGCCCGGCGACCCGTGCGTGAGGTGGCCGCCGGAGGTCAGGCCCATGGCCAATACGGCGTCGCCGGGGCGCAGCAGGGCCGCGTAGGCGGCGAGGACGGCGGAGGAGCCGGAGTGCGGCTGGACGTTGGCGTGCTCGGCGCCGAAGAGGGCGGTGGCGCGGGAGACCGCGATGCGCTCGGCGGCGTCCGCGTGGTCGCAGCCGCCGTGGTGGCGGGCGCCGGGGTAGCCCTCGGCGTACTTGTTGGCGAGCGGCGAGGCGAGGGCCGCGAGGACGGCGGGCGAGTTGAAGTTCTCGGCGGCGATCAGCTGGAGCGAGCCGGCCTGCCGGAATGCCTCGTCCCGGAGCACCTCGGCGATCTCCGGGTCGGTGCGCGGCAGCGGGCCGAGGTCCCACCGCGGAGCGGCGGGCGGCAGGGGTGCGGTGGGGGTGCTGACCGGCATCTGACGGCTCCGGGCCTGGAGGAGTGCGGTGGGGGGCTTCGCATCCAATGTAGGCCGGTGGGCGCTCGTACGCCCGCCGCGAAAGGGCCGGTGGGGCCGGTCGGCGCAAGGGTGGGTGCCGCCGGCCGGAGTACGCCCGGCAGGCGCGTCTCAGTGGTGTGCGGGCACGCCGGTGAGCGCGGTGACGACCGGGTCGAGCGCCTGGTTGATCTCGTCCCCGATCGAGCGGAAGAAGGTGATCGGGGCGCCGTACGGGTCGTACACCTCGTCGGCGTCGGCGGTCGGGGCGAGCAGCCAGCCGCGCAGCGCGGCGGCGGCGCGGACCAGCGCGCGGGCACGCTCGACCACGCCCTCGTCGTGGGCGTCCGGCAGGGTGGCGGGGTCTATGGCCCGCACGAGCCGGGTGAACTCCTTGAGGGTGAAGGTGCGCAGACCGGCGGAGTGGCCCATCGAGATGACCTGCGCGCGGTGGTCGCGGGTCGCGGTGAGCACCAGGTCGGCGCGGATCACGTGCTCGTCCAGGAGCTCGCGGCCGACGAAGCCGGTGGCGTCCGCGCCGAAGTCGGCGAGGACGATCTCGGCGTTCGCCTCCATGGGGGCGCCTTCGTGCCCCCAGGTGCCGGCGCTCTCCACGATGAGGCCGCCCTGGTGCGGATCGCCGAGGCGGTCCACGAGGGCATGGCGGGTCAGCCGCTCGGTGATGGGCGAGCGGCAGACGTTGCCGGTGCTGACGTGGAGAATGCGGAAGTGGTCGGTCTGCCCCGCTATGCCACGCCCCTCAGGGGCGGTCAATTGGCCACCTCGAGGTCGGGTACCACCTTGCGCAGTTCCTCGACGGACAGGGCGCCGGCGCGCAGCAGGACCGGGACCTTGCCGGTGACGTCCACGATGGAGGACGGGACGTTGCCCGGAGTGGGGCCGCCGTCGAGGTAGACGGAGACGGAGTCCCCGAGCATCTCCTGGGCGGCGTCGCAGGTCTCCGGGGACGGGTGGCCGGTGAGGTTGGCGCTGGAGACGCCCATCGGGCCGACCTCGGTGAGGAGTTCGATGGCGACCGGGTGCAGCGGCATCCGGACGGCGACGGTGCCGCGGGTGTCGCCGAGGTCCCACTGGAGCGACGGCTGGTGCTTGGCGACGAGGGTGAGGGCGCCGGGCCAGAAGGCGTCGACGAGCTCCCACGCCTGCTCGGAGAAGTCGGTGACCAGGCCGTGCAGCGTGTTCGGGGAGCCGATGAGGACCGGGGTGGGCATGTTGCGCCCGCGGCCCTTGGCGTCCAGCAGGTCCGCGACGGCCTCCCGGGAGAAGGCGTCCGCACCGATGCCGTACACGGTGTCGGTGGGCAGCACGACCAGTTCGCCACGACGGACCGCCGAGGCGGCTTCACGCAGCCCGGTCGTACGGTCGGTCGCGTCGTTGCAGTCGTATCGCCGTGCCATCAGCCGGCCTCCTCAAGCGTGTACGGGTAAGGGTGGTGCGGGCAGTGCGGGCACGGGGCCGCGGCGCCGGTCACGGCATGGCCTTGCGGGCCGTGGCGAACCGCGGCCGGTTGTTGAGGTCCGGGTGGTCGGCCGCGTCGGCCCAGCCGCGTTCCTCGGTGAAGATCCAGGGGACCTGGCCGCCCTGGGTGTCGGCGTGCTCGATGACGACGAGGCCGCCGGGGCGGAGCAGGCGGTGCGCGGTGCGCTCGATGCCGCGGATGGTGTCGAGGCCGTCCTCGCCGGAGAACAGCGCCATCTGCGGGTCGTGGTCGCGGGCCTCGGGCGCGACGTACTCCCACTCGGTGAGCGGGATGTACGGCGGGTTGGAGATCACCAGGTCGACCTGGCCGTCGAGCTCGGGAAGGGCGCTCAGGGCGTCTCCGCGGTGCACGGTGACCCTGGACCCCTCGGCGTTCTTCCTGGTCCACGTCAGGGCGTCCTCGGACAGCTCCACGGCGTGCACGCGCGAGCGCGGCACCTCCTGGGCCATGGCGAGGGCGATGGCGCCGGAGCCGGTGCAGAGGTCGACGATGAGCGGCTCGACGACGTCCATCGCGCGGACCGCGTCTATGGCCCAGCCGACGACCGACTCGGTCTCCGGGCGCGGCACGAACACCCCGGGGCCGACCTGGAGCTCCAGGTAGCGGAAGAAGGCGCGGCCGGTGATGTGCTGGAGGGGTTCGCGGTTCTCGCGGCGCGCGATGGTCTCCCAGTAGCGCGCGTCGAAGTCCGCGTCCGGCACCCGGTGCAGCTCGCCCCGCTTGACTCCGTGGACGAAGGCCGCGAGCTCCTCGGCATCGAATCGCGGCGAGGGGACACCGGCGTCGGCCAGCCGCTGGGTGGCCTGGGCCACCTCGGCGAGCAGCAGGTTCATCGCGGATCTCCGTACGGGTTCACGGGCGGGGCGGGCGGGATCAGGCGTTGGCGAGCTTGGCGGCGGAGTCGGCGTCGACGCACGCCTGGATCACCGCGTCGAGGTCCCCGTCGAGGACCTGGTCCAAGTTGTACGCCTTGAAGCCGACGCGGTGGTCCGAGATCCGGTTTTCCGGGAAGTTGTACGTACGGATCTTCTCGGACCGGTCGACGGTGCGCACCTGGCTGCGGCGTACGTCGGAGGCTTCCTGCTCGGCGGCCTCCTGGGCGGCGGCGAGCAGCCGGGACCGCAGGATGCGCATGGCCTGCTCCTTGTTCTGGAGCTGGCTCTTCTCGTTCTGGCAGGAGGCGACGACACCGGTCGGCAGGTGCGTGATGCGGACGGCGGAGTCGGTCGTGTTGACGGACTGGCCGCCGGGGCCGGAGGACCGGTACACGTCGATGCGGAGGTCGTTGGCGTGGATCTCGACCTCGACCTCCTCGGCCTCGGGGGTCACGAGGACGCCGGCGGCGGAGGTGTGGATGCGGCCCTGGGACTCGGTGGAGGGCACGCGCTGCACGCGGTGCACGCCGCCCTCGTACTTCATCCGGGCCCAGACGCCCTGGCCGGGCTCGGTGGCGCCGTTGCCGCCCTTGGTCTTCACGGCGACCTGGACGTCCTTGTAGCCGCCGAGCTCGGACTCGGTGGAGTCGATGATCTCGGTCTTCCACCCGATGCGCTCGGCGTAGCGGAGGTACATGCGGAGCAGGTCACCGGCGAACAGGGCCGACTCGTCGCCGCCCGCACCCGCCTTGATCTCCAGGAGCACGTCCTTGTCGTCGCTCGGGTCGCGCGGAACGAGAAGGAGGCGCAGGTGCTCGGTGAGCTCCTCGCGCTGCTTCTCCAGCTCCTTGACCTCGGCGGCGAAGTCGGGGTCGTCGGCGGCGAACTCGCGTGCGGTCACGATGTCGTCACCGGTCCGCTTCCAGGACCGGTACGTGGAGACGATCGGGGTCAGCTCCGCGTAGCGCTTGTTGAGCTTGCGCGCGTTGGCCTGATCCGCGTGGACCGACGGGTCGGCGAGCTTCTTCTCGAGATCGGCGTGTTCACCGATCAGTTCCTCGACCGCCTCGAACATCTTCGGGCTCCTGGGTGGGGGTGACTTCTACGGGCCTGCTGGAGGAAGGTGCCGGTCGGGTCCCGGGTCGCCCCAGGACCCGACCGGAAAAAACGCCGGTTCCCGCCGCCCCCGAGAGGGCGCCCGAGAACCGGCGCTGTGGCTCGCTACTTGGCGGCGGAGCCTGCACCCTTGCCGAAGCGGGCCTCGAAGCGGGCCACACGGCCGCCGGTGTCGAGGATCTTCTGCTTGCCCGTGTAGAACGGGTGGCACTCGGAGCAGACGTCGGCACGGATGGTGCCGTTGTCGATGGTGCTCCGGGTGGTGAACGACGCGCCACAGGTGCAGCTGACCTGCGTCTCGACGTACGTGGGGTGAATGTCGCGCTTCAAGGTGTCTCCTAGTTTCGGGAGGGCTCCGGGTCGTCCGCGCGGATTGCGCGTCCGTGAACCGGGGCCGACGTACCAGTCTGCCAGGACCGGCCGTATCTCCCAAAACGGGGGTACGGGCCGGTCTATTCCCGGCCGGAACGGCCGGGCGGGCGGCGCGGGTGCCGCCTACCGTACGACGGCGCTCGCCGAGCCCTTGTCGCCGGCCGAGTCCGCGGTGGCGGAGGCGGGGATCGCGGTGTCCGCGCGCAGGGCCTTCCAGACCTCCTGCGCGTCCTTCTCCAGCGGGACGACCCGGTTGGGGTCCGCCGGGTCGTACTGGACGGGCAGGGTGACCATGTCGACGTCGTTGGCGTCGAGGCCCTTGAGCCCGTTCGCGAATCCGGTGAGCTTGGTGACCGACGCCAGGTCGGAGTCGGTGGTGATGGCCTTGGTGGCGGTGTTCGCGAGTCCGAACAGCTTGGCGGGGTTGGTGAACACGCCCACCGACTTGACCTGCTTCATCAGCGCCTTCACGAAGGCCTGCTGGAGCTGGATGCGGCCGAGGTCGCTGCCGTCGCCGACGCTCTTGCGGGTACGGACGAGGCCGAGGGCCTGTTCGCCGTCGAGGGTGTGCGTGCCGGGGGCGAGGTCGAGGTGGCTGCCGGGGTCGTCGATCGCCTCGCTGGTGGTGATCTCGACACCGCCCAGCTGGTCGACGAGCTTCTTGAAGCCGGTGAAGTCGACCTCGACGTAGTGGTCCATGCGGATGCCGGACATCGCCTCGACGGTCTTCACCGTGCAGGCCGGACCGCCCACCTGGTAGGCCGAGTTGAACATCTGGCCGGTGGCCGCGGGGGCCTGCTGCCCGGTGTCGGGGTCGGTGCATGCGGGCCGGTCGACGATCGTGTCGCGCGGGATCGAGACGATGCTCGCCGACTTGTGGCCCTTGTTGACGTGCACGACCATCGCGGTGTCCGAACGGGCGCCGCCCTGGTCCTTGCCGTACTCGGCGTTGGCGCCGGAGCGGGAGTCCGAGCCGAGCACCAGGATGTCCTCGGAGCCGTTGTCCACGTTGTCGGGGCGGTCCGTGCCGAGGGCGGCGTTGATGTCGACGCCCTTGAGGTTTCCGTCGAGTGCGAAGTACGCGTAGGCGAGGCCCGATCCGCCGAGGACCACGACCCCCGCCGCCGTCCAGGCCACCACCGTCTTCACCCGGCGCCGGCGCGAAGGCTTTCTGCGCCGGCTGCCGGTGCCGCGTATGCGGCCCGTACCTCTGCTCTGCTCGCTCATGGTGTTCCCTCGTTCCAGGTTCCCCGCTGCTCCCTGCTCCCCCCTGCCGGTGTGGTCCCGGCACGGTCGGGTCGTCTCTCGGATGGACGCCGAAGCACCAAGAAGGGTGTCACAACGCCCTGTGACCACCGTACGGCCGAACGGGTGGGGGGGCGGACCTGGAGAACTACCGGTGACACCGCGCTCACCTGCGGTTTCTTTCCTTCTGCACGTTTCCGGGCACCCCCGGGGCGATCACTCTGGGTGTGGCGAAGGTCTCGGGACCGCCCCCTGTACGACAAAACCGCCCCCGTCGCGGGTGCGACGGGGGCGGCTTCGTTCAACCGCGGTGCGGACGTCAGTCGTTGCCGTTGCCCGGCGACGGCGTCGTCTTCTGGATCTGGAGCAGGAACTCCGCGTTGGACTGGGTCTTCTTCATCCGGTCCAGCAGGAGCTCGATCGCCTGCTGCTGGTCGAGCGCGTGGAGCACGCGGCGCAGCTTCCAGGTGATGGCCAGCTCGTCGCTGCCCAGCAGGATCTCTTCCTTGCGGGTGCTGGACGCGTCGACGTCGACGGCCGGGAAGATGCGCTTGTCCGAGAGCTTCCGGTCGAGCTTGAGCTCCATGTTGCCGGTGCCCTTGAACTCCTCGAAGATCACCTCGTCCATGCGCGAGCCGGTCTCGACGAGCGCGGTGGCCAGGATGGTCAGCGAGCCGCCGTCCTCGATGTTGCGCGCGGCACCGAAGAAGCGCTTCGGCGGGTACAGCGCGGTCGAGTCGACACCACCGGACAGGATGCGGCCGGAGGCCGGCGCCGCGAGGTTGTACGCGCGGCCCAGGCGGGTGATCGAGTCGAGCAGGACGACCACGTCGTGACCCAGCTCGACCAGGCGCTTGGCCCGCTCGATGGCCAGTTCGGCGACGGTGGTGTGGTCCTCGGCGGGACGGTCGAAGGTCGAGGAGATGACCTCGCCCTTCACCGACCGCTGCATGTCGGTGACCTCTTCCGGACGCTCGTCCACGAGGACGACCATCAGGTGGCACTCGGGGCTGTTGACCGTGATCGCGTTGGCGATGGCCTGGAGGATCATGGTCTTACCGGTCTTCGGCGGGGCCACGATCAGTCCGCGCTGGCCCTTGCCGATCGGGGCGACCAGGTCGATGATCCGCGTCGTCAGGACGTTGGAGTCGGTCTCCAGGCGGAGCCGGTCCTGCGGGTACAGCGGCGTCAGCTTCTGGAACTCCGGGCGGCCGCGGCCGGATTCGGGCGCCATGCCGTTGACGGTGTCGAGGCGCACGAGGGCGTTGAACTTCTCGCGGCGCTCGCCGTCCTTGGGCTGGCGCACGGCGCCGGTGACGTGGTCACCCTTGCGCAGGCCGTTCTTGCGGACCTGGGCGAGCGAGACGTACACGTCGTTCGGGCCCGGGAGGTAGCCGGAGGTCCGGATGAACGCGTAGTTGTCGAGGATGTCCAGGATGCCCGCGACGGGGATCAGGACGTCGTCGTCGGCCACCTGCACGTCGCTCTGGAACTCGTCGCGGCCACGACGGCCACGGCGGTCGCGGTAGCGGCCACGACGGCCGCGGCGGCCGCCCTCGTCGTCGAAGTCGTCCTGCGGACCGTTGTCACGGTGCTGCTGGCCCTGACCGCCGCCCTGGCCCTGACCCTGGGTCTGGCCCTGGCCCTGACGCTGCGACTGGCCCTGGCCCTGACGCTGCTGGCCCTGGTCGTCGCCCTTGCCCCGGCGGTCGCGCTGGCGGTCGCGGCGGTCACCGCGGTCGCCGCGCTGACGGTCCTGGCGGTCGCCGCGACGGCCCTCGGCCGTGTCGGCCGCCGACTCGGCGCGGGCGTCGCCCTTCGCCTCGGCGCGGTCGTCCTGCTTGGCCTCGGCGGCGCGGTCGTCCTGCTTCGGCTCGGCCTTGACCTCGGGGGCACCGGCCTGCGCGGTGGCGCGGCGCCGGCGGCGCTCGCCCGCGGGCTGGTCGTCGCTGGCGGGCTGGCCGGGGATGTCGATCTGCTGCTGGGCGGCCGGCTTCTCGGCCGGGGCGGCGGCCTCGTCACCCGTGCGCGCCTTGGAGGTGGCGCGGCGCTTGGGCTTGCTCTCCGCGTCCGTCCCGGCGGCGGGCGCCTTGGCGGCGGCCTTGGCGGCGGGGGCCTTGCCGGCCTGCGCCTCCTTGATGACCTCGATCAGCTGGCTCTTGCGCATACGCGCGGTGCCCCTGATGCCGAGGCCGGACGCGACCTGCTGCAGCTCGGCCAGGACCATGCCGTCAAGGCCGGTGCCGGAGCGGCGGCGCCGTGCGGTGGTGCCAGTGGCAGCACCTTCGGCGGGCGCGGCGCTGTCGACGCTCTTGTCGGCAGTCACGCCCATCAGATCGGTGGTGTCGCTCACGAAGGGTCCTTCCCTGGAGCGGACGTCGGCCTTCTGGCTCGGCGACCGGTTGTGCTGTCCGGCATTCGGTATGTGATCTTTCGATCGCGGACCGGGCCGGGGCGGTGGTCCGCCGGGTGCGGCGGAGAGATGAACGTGCGGGGTCCGACGCGAGCTCCCCCTGCTCGGCCCACTCATGGACGAACGTGGGGTGTCGTGCCGGTTCCGGAGCGTGCTCGAAACTGCTCAGACAGGCTGATCAGGCAGTTGGGGAGGCTCCCGGAAGAAAGGTGGTCCCTGAAGGGGACACGAAGCAACGCGTCGCTGGGACGTCGATTGCCGACTTGAGATTAACACTACCGGCTCCAACAAATATTCCCCCTCTCTGTCACCGGCAATCCCTCTGCTTACGGCGCGAGCGGCAGCACGCACGCGCCGGGGCCGTCGAGCGCGAGCCGGTTCGCGGCCCATCCCTCACCCGCGAGCCGGGCCACCTTGTCGGCGGCGCCTTCCTCCGTGAGGGCGAGAACCGTGGGCCCTGCGCCGGAGATGACGGCGGGGATGCCGTCGGCGCGCAGCCGGTGCACCAGTTCGAGGCTCTCCAGCATCGCCGGGCCCCGGTATTCCTGGTGGAGCCGGTCCTCGGTGGCGGCCAGCAGCAGCTCGGGGCGCCGGGTCAGCGCCTCGACGAGCAGTGCGGCGCGGCCGGCGTTGGCGGCGGCGTCGACGTGCGGGACCTGGCGGGGCAGCAGTCCGCGGGCGGTCTCGGTGAGCACCGGCTTGCCCGGTACGAAGACCACCGGCACGACCTGGGCGGCCGGGTCCATCCGGATCGCGCGGGCCGCTCCGCCGTCCATCCAGGCGAGGGTGAATCCGCCGAGGAGGCAGGCCGCGACGTTGTCCGGGTGGCCCTCGATCTCGGTGGCCAGCTCCAGCAGCGCGGCGTCGTCGAGGCGGGCCTCGCCGCCGGTGGTCACGGCGCGGGCGGCGACGATGCCGGCGCAGATGGCGGCGGAGGAGGAGCCGAGGCCGCGGCCGTGCGGGATGCGGTTGGCGCAGACGATCTCCAGCCCGCGCGGCTGCCCGCCGAGCAGGTCGAAGGCGGTGCGCATGGCACGGACGAGCAGGTGCGACTCGTCGCGGGGCAGGGTGTCGGCGCCCTCACCGGCGATGTCGATGTGCAGGCCGGAGTCGGCGACCCGGACGACCACGTCGTCGTAGAGGCCCAGCGACAGGCCGAGGGCGTCGAAGCCCGGGCCCAGGTTGGCGCTGGTGGCGGGGACGCGCACCCTGACGGCGGCGGCTCGGAACGCGGGACCGGCCATCGGCTGGTGGACTCCTTGGGGCGGGGATGCGGTGCGTGCGGGTGACTCTGCGGCGGCGGGATGGTGACACGGGAGTCCGGTCGGCCGGAACGCGACTTCCGGGCGGCGGTGCTCCGGTGGTGGACCCCACGGCCACCGCACGGCGACCGGGACAGGGCCGTGTGACGACGCTGCCGATCACGTACAGCTTATCGAAGGAAGGTTCTGTGGCGACATAGGGCGCATGGGAGGCGCACGATGCGTGTCGCACGCATCCCCTGCGCTCTCCGCCCTGGAAAAGGGGGTTGGGCACGATCTGCCCGATCTGCACCGCACCGCCCGGAGGCGTTTCGCCTGCCGGGCGGTGCGGTGGCCGTACGGGCGGGGCGGGCAACCCGCCCGGCCCCGAAGGCTCGTGGCCTCAGATCAGGCCGAGCTTCTCCGCCGCGGTGGCGGCGTCGACCGGGACGGTGACGGGCTGCGGTGCGCCCGCGACGGCCCAGTCGGGGTCCTTGAGGCCGTTGCCGGTGACGGTGCAGACGATCCGCTGGCCGGGGTCGACCTTGCCCTCTTCGGCGGCCTTGAGCAGACCGGCGACGGAGGCGGCCGAGGCGGGCTCCACGAAGACGCCCTCCTGTGCGGCCAACAGGCGGTAGGCGGACAGGATCTGACGGTCTGTCACTTCGTCGATGAAGCCACCGGACTCGTCCCGGGCGGCCAGGGCGTAGTTCCAGGAGGCCGGGTTGCCGATCCGGATCGCGGTGGCGATCGTCGCCGGGTCCTTGACGATCTCGCCGCGCACGATGGGCGCGGAACCGGAGGCCTGGAAGCCCCACATCCGCGGCCGGTGGGTGGACACGGCGTCACCGGCGTACTCGGTGTAGCCCTTCCAATAGGCCGTGATGTTGCCCGCGTTGCCAACCGGCAGGACGTGGATGTCCGGGGCGTCGCCGAGCGCGTCGACGATCTCGAACGCGGCGGTCTTCTGGCCCTCGATACGGACCGGGTTGACCGAATTGACCAGCGCCACCGGGTAGTTGTCGGAGAGCGAGCGGGCCAGCGTCAGGCAGTCGTCGAAGTTGCCGTCGACCTGGAGGATCTTGGCGCCGTGCACGAGCGCCTGCCCCATCTTGCCGAGCGCGATCTTGCCGCGCGGTACGAGGACGGCGCAGACCATCCCGGCGCGCACCGCGTACGCGGCGGCGGAGGCGGAGGTGTTGCCGGTGGAGGCGCAGATGACGGCCTGCGCGCCCTCCTCCTTGGCCCGGGTGATGGCCATGGTCATGCCGCGGTCCTTGAACGAACCGGTGGGGTTGGCGCCCTCGACCTTGAGGTGCACCTCGCAGCCCGTGCGCTCGGACAGGACCTGCGCCGGGACGAGCGGAGTGCCGCCCTCACGGAGCGAGACGACCGGCGTCGTGCTCGTGACCGGGAGACGGTCCCGGTACTCCTCGATGATGCCGCGCCACTGGTGGGTGCCCTTGCTGGTCATGGGTCCTTACTCCCCTTCAACACGCATGATGCTGGCGACACCGCGCACGGTGTCGAGCTTGCGCAGCGCTTCGACGGTCGCCGAGAGGGCGGCGTCGGGCGCGCGGTGGGTGACGACGACGAGAGAAGCCTCGCCGCTCGAGTCCTGACGGCCTTGCTGACGAACGGTATCGATCGACACACCCTGCTCGGCGAAGACCGTGGCGACCTGGGCGAGAACGCCCGGTTTGTCGGCGACGTCGAGGCTGATGTGGTAGCGCGTCACGACCTCGCCCATCGGGCTGACGGGCAGGCGCGTGTAGGCGGACTCACCGGGACCGGTGGCACCGTTGAGCTTGTTGCGGCAGACGGCGACGAGGTCGCCGAGGACCGCGGAGGCGGTCGGCGAACCGCCGGCGCCGGGGCCGTAGAACATCAGCTGCCCGGCCGCCTCGGCCTCGACGAAGACCGCGTTGTACGCCTCGCGGACGGAGGCCAGCGGGTGGCTGAGCGGGATCATCGCGGGGTGGACGCGCGCGGTGACCGACTGCCCGTCCGCCGCCCGCTCGCAGATGGCGAGGAGCTTGACGGTGCAGCCCATGCGCCGGGCGGAGGCGATGTCGGCGGCGGTGACCTCGGTGATGCCCTCGCGGTGCACCTCGCCGATCCTCACCCGGGTGTGGAAGGCGATCCCGGCGAGGATCGCGGCCTTCGCGGCGGCGTCGAAGCCCTCGACGTCGGCGGTCGGGTCGGCCTCGGCGTACCCGAGGGCGGTGGCCTCGTCGAGCGCCTCGGAGTAGCCGGCGCCGCTGGTGTCCATCTTGTCGAGGATGAAGTTGGTCGTGCCGTTGACGATGCCGAGCACCCGGTTGACCTTGTCGCCGGCGAGGGACTCGCGCAGCGGGCGGACCAGCGGGATGGCCCCGGCGACGGCGGCCTCGTAGTAGAGGTCGCGGCCGTGCTCCTCGGCGGCGGCGTGCAGGGCCGTGCCGTCCTCGGCGAGGAGCGCCTTGTTGGCGGAGACGACGCTCGCGCCGTGCTCGAAGGCGGTGGTGATGAGGGTGCGGGCGGGCTCGATGCCGCCGATGACCTCGATGACCACATCGATGTCGCCGCGCTTGACCAGGGCCGTGGCGTCGGTGGTGATGAGCGCGGGGTCGATGCCCTCGCGGACCTTCGACGGGCGGCGGACGGCGACGCCGGCGAGCTCGACCGGCGCGCCGATGCGCGCGGCGAGGTCGTCGGCGTGCGTCGTCATGATGCGCGCCACCTCTGAGCCGACCACACCACAGCCCAGCAGCGCCACCTTCAGCGGACGCGTACGCATCATCCGACCTCGTTTCTCCTACATCCGATGTGTGGGACAGTCTCACTCACCGGACGGGCGATTCTGTCACCCGTCCGGATTCTGAGACATCTATTTCATCAGCCGACATCGAGACGCAGGAGATCTTCCTCCGTCTCGCGCCTGACGATGACGCGCGCCTCTCCGTCGCGCACCGCGACGACGGGCGGGCGGAGCGCGTGGTTGTAGTTGCTCGCCATCGAGCGGCAGTACGCCCCGGTGGCCGGTACGGCGATCAGGTCGCCCGGCGCGAGGTCGGCGGGGAGGAACGCGTCCTTCACCACGATGTCGCCGCTCTCGCAGTGCTTGCCGACGACCCGGACCAGCATCGGTTCGGCGTCGGAGCTGCGCGAGACGAGCGCGACGCTGTACTCGGCGTCGTAGAGCGCGGTACGGATGTTGTCGGACATCCCGCCGTCGACGCTGACGTACGTACGGAGCCCTTCGAGCGGCTTGATGGTGCCGACCTCGTACAGGGTGAAGGCGGTGGGGCCGACGATGGCGCGGCCCGGCTCGACGGAGATCCGGGGGGTGGCGAGGCCGGACGCCTCGCACTCGCGGGTGACGATGTCGCCGAGCGCCTTGGCGATCTCGTGCGGCTCGCGCGGGTCGTCGTCGGAGGTGTAGGCGATGCCCAGACCGCCGCCGAGGTCGATCTCGGCGAGCTCGACGCCGTGCTCGTCGCGCACCTCGGCGAGGAGCTGGACCACGCGGCGGGCGGAGACCTCGAAACCGGCCATGTCGAAGATCTGCGAGCCGATGTGCGAGTGGATGCCGGTGAGCTCCAGGCCGTCCAGGGTGAGGGCGCGGCGGACCGCTTCGGCGGCGAGGCCGCCGGCGAGCGCGATGCCGAACTTCTGGTCCTCGTGCGCGGTGGCGATGAACTCGTGGGTGTGCGCCTCCACGCCCACGGTGACCCGGATCTGCACCCGCTGGCGCTTGCCGAGCCGCTGGGCGACGTGGGCGACGCGGGCGATCTCCTGGAAGGAGTCGAGGACGATCCGGCCGACACCGGCCTCGACGGCCCGCTCGATCTCGGCGACCGTCTTGTTGTTGCCGTGGAAGGCGATGCGCTCGGCGGGCATGCCGGCGTCGAGCGCGGTGGTCAGCTCGCCGCCGGAGCAGACGTCGAGGTTGAGCCCCTCCTCGCGGAGCCAGCGCACGATCGCGCGGGAGAGGAACGCCTTGCCCGCGTAGTAGACGTCGGCGTCGGGCCCGAAGGCGTCGGACCAGGCGCGGCAGCGGGCCCGGAAGTCGGCCTCGTCCAGGAAGTACGCCGGGGTGCCGAACTCCTCGGCGAGCCGGGCGACTTCGATGCCGCCGACGGTGAGTGCGCCGTCCGCGTCACGGGTGACGGTGCGCGACCAGACCTTCTCGTCGAGGAGGTTCAGGTCGGCGGGCGGGGCCGCGTAGTGGCCCTCGGGGACGACATCGGCGTGACGGGGTCCGGCGGGGTGGGCGGAACGGCTCATCGTATGGCTCTCTCGGGTCTCTCAAAGGTGTTCGGGCGCGCTGATACCGAGCAGGGACAGGCCGCCGGCCAGCACCGTCCCGGTGGCTTCGGCGAGGGCCGGCCGGGAGCGGTGGGCGGCCGAGGGTTTCTCGTCGCCGGCGGGGAGCGGGGGGCAGGCGTCGTGGAAGTCGAAGAAGGCGTGCGCGACGGCTTCGAGGTGGCGGGCGAGCCGGTCGGGCGCACGGTGCCGGGCGGCGGCGAGGAGGACCGCCGGGTGGTCGGCGAGGAGGGCGGCCAGCGCGAGGGCGGCGGGCTCCCCGAAGGGGGCGGTGTGCAGCGTGGCGGCGTCGTCCCGGGCGCCTTCGCCGTACGCGTCCGGGGTGACCCGGAGGCCGAGGGTGCGGGCGGCCCGGGTGACGGCGCGGGCGCGGGAGTGGGCGTAGCGGACCAGGAAGAGCGGGTTGGCGGCGGTCTGGACGAGCAGTCCGTCGTCGAGCGCGGCCCGGTCGTGTCCGGCGGCCCGCAGCAGCCCCCAGCGGGCGGCGTCGGACCCGAGGCGTACGAGGAGGTCGGCGGCGGGCACCCCGGCGGGCACGGGCCGAATCGTTCCGGCCGTACCGGCCGCACCCGTGTCGGCGCCGGAGTCCCTGCCGACGGCGATCCCGAGGCCGCGCCAGTCGGGGTCGACGGGTCCGGCCGGGACGGTGCGCGGGGCGGCGCCCTGGGACCGCAGCAGGGCGGCGACGGCGTCGGCGGTGACGGCGGCCCGGACCTCGGCCGCGTACGGCAGCAGGGGCGTCTCGCCGCTCAGCGCCGTCCCGTGGCCGTACTCCGCGCCGCGCGCCGCCACCTCGCGTACGAGGGCGGTGCGGGCGGCTCCGTCGGCGGAGGCGTCGAGCGTGAGGTTGAGGAAGCCGGGCCCGGTGATCTCGACCCGGCCGATCCCGGGCTCGGCCGCGATGCGGTCCTTGAGGATGCGGGCGACCTCGTGCGCGGGCAGCGCCGCCGGACGGGCGAGCTGGAGCGCGACGGCGCAGGCGTAGTCGCCGCTGCCGCCGGGGCGCGTCCGCTCCACCCGTACGCGCGCGGGTACGGCCACGCGCAGGGCGTCCTCGTCCACCGCGCGGCGCACGGCGTGCAGCACGGTCCTGGAGAGGTCGGCGGGGGTCACGGGACCAGCCTAGGGGAGGAAGGGGGGCGCTCCGCGACCGCGTTTCGCCATGCGGGCAGCCGCCGGGGCCATGGGCCGGTGTCCGGGGCGGGCGGTGTCCGGGGTCCGGAGCGGGCGGGTCCGGAGCGGGCGGCGTCCGGGCAGGAGCTCAGCGCGCGGCGCTGCCCGCGCGGCCGGCGCCGTAACCGCCGTCCACCGCGGTGGGCTCGTCCGGCAGCGCGAGGCGGCGCACCAGCCGCACCAGCTCACTGGGCTCGAACGGCTTAGCCAGGAACGCCTCCACCCCGGCGGCGACGCCCCGGTCCGCCTCGTTCGGGGTGCAGGCGCTGATGATCGCGACCGGAATGGCGCTGGTACGGGGGTCCTCGCGGAGCCGGGCGGCGGTCCGGGGGCCGTCGAGGCGGGGCATCATGACGTCGAGGGTGATCACATCGGGCCGCACGCGGTGCACGACGTCCAGGCACTCGACACCGTCGGCCGCGGTCACGACCTCGAAGCCCTCAAGCTCCAGGTTGACCCTGATCAGATGCCGGATGACCTTGTTGTCGTCCACAACAAGCACGCGGCCGTACGCCCCTGACACGTTTCGAGAGTAGGTGCGCCCCAGGGGCTGCGTCCGGGTTTTGCCCACTTCCGCCCCCGGGGGCCGCACCGGCCCGGCTCCCCCGCGCGCACGAATCGCCCAGCGCCGCGGAAATACCCGTTCACGGACACCCCTCGGGAGCTGGTAGTGTTTCACCCGTCGCAGAGCAACACAGCGATACGCCCCCGTAGCTCAGGGGATAGAGCATCGGCCTCCGGAGCCGGGTGCGCAGGTTCGAATCCTGCCGGGGGCACTTCCGGACAGAGGGTCCGATCAGCGGAAACGCCGATCGGGCCCTTTCTCGTTGCCCCGTCGCTTCTCGTCGCGCCGCCACTTATCGTCGCGCCGCCGCGGCCCGGGCCGCTCAGTCGAGGCAGAACTCGTTGCCCTCGATGTCCCGCATGTTGATGCAGGACTCGTCGAAGCCGTCGGCCCGCAGGATCCGCACGCACACCGCGCCGAGCGCGACCAGCCGTGCGCACTCCGCTTCGAGTGCGGCCAGCCGCTCGTCGCCCACGAGCCCGGTGCCGGCCCGTACGTCGAGGTGCACCCTGTTCTTGACCGCCTTGCCCTCGGGAACGCGCTGGAAGTACATCCGCGGGCCCACGCCGGTGGGGTCCATGCAGACGAAGGACGCGCCCCGGCGTTCGGGCGGCAGCGAGCGGTCGTACTCCTCCCAGGTGCCGAACCCCTCCGGGGGCGGCGGTACGACGTACCCCAGCACCTCGCACCAGAAACGGGCGACGCGTTCGGGGTCCGCGCAGTCGAAGGTGACCTGGAACTGCCTGATCGCTGCCAAGGGGTCCTCCCGGACGCTCGCCGTTCACCGCTCGCCGTTCACCGGATGCCGCCGTCGCGGTTCACCGGATGCCGCCGTCGCGCTCGTGGCGGCACCGGTGCGGACGCGCGAGCCTGCCACGGGAGCGGCGGGGGCTCAATCGGTTTCCCGTCCGGCCCGCCCGCCGTAGTCCGCCCGCCGTGGCCCGACACCTGCGGCCTGCGGTCGGCGGCGGGCGGCTGCGGGGGGCCTCAGCCCGTCGACTCGTCCGGGGTCGGGTGGTCCGGGTGGACGCCCGCGTTGCGGGCTGCACGCGCGCCCGCGCCGGCCTCGTCGGGGTCGGTCCTGTCGGCGCCGGTGTCGTCCTGCTCCTGGTCCGCCCAGGGCGGCGGGGGGACGTCGAGGGCGTCCTCGCCCTCCTGCACCTGCTGGTCGGGCATGTCGGCGGGTACGGGCGGCGGGCTTCCCGAGGCGCCGGTGTACGCGGGTCCTTCTGGCCTGCGGTCGGTCATCTGCGTTCTCCGTCCGTCGTGCCCATGGTTGCCGGGGCGCGGGTGTGCCGCCACTCCGGGTACCCGGGGCATGCCGGACGAACCCCGCCGGACGCCCAGCGTCGTACGGGGAACGGGACGCCGGGGTCAGGCCGTGCGCGCCGCCGGACGCTCCGCGCCGAAGACGTCCGGCTGTCCGGAATCCACGGGTTCGTGACCCTCGTGACCCTCGTGACCCTCGTGCCCCTCGGCCGAAGCGCGGGCCTCCGCGAAGGCGCGGGCGCCGCGCAGGGGCGAGGTGTCCAGCCGTCCGAGGACGCCGGGGACCGCGATGCTGGGCAGCACCAGGTCGTACAGAAGGGAGATGCGCTCCTCGAAATCGGCCATCTCCGTGGCCGCCTGCGACATCAGCTGGATTCCGGTGAAGGAGCCGACCATCGTCTGGGCGGTCCGCTCGGGATCGACGTGCGGAAGCACCTCACCCTGCCCCTGAGCGGCGATGATCTGCTGGCTGGTCAGCATCGTCCAGTCGTGCCAGGGCTTTCCGAAGAAGCGCTGGTTGCTCTGATCGGCTGCAATGCGCGCGGCACCCCGCAACAGTGGCTCTCTCGGCAGCCGGTGCGCGAGGATCAGCCCCATGTCCACGAAGGACTGCATCTTCAGCGGTTGATCGGGCGGCGGCTCGGTGACCGCATGATCCAGAACGCCTCGCGCCAAGTCTTCCTTGGAGGGGAAGTGGAAGTACAGCGCGCCCTTGGTCACCGCGGCCCGCTCCAGGATCTCCTGGATCGTGGCGGCCTCGTAGCCGCGTTCGGCGAAGACCGCTGCGGCGGCTGTCAGTACTGCGTTGCGCGTCCTGATCGCGCGCTCCTGCCGTGCCATTCGAGATCTCCTGACGATGCGCCTGACGGGGCTCAGTGTCTCCGGCACGTTCCCCTCAAGAAACCGGCTGGTCCGTATTCTATGGCACCGTTCCCGGCGGCCTCCAGTTGAGGCGGCGCCGGCGGCCGTGTGCCCGGCCGCGCTCCCCGCCTTCAACGGCCTTTTCGGTCGGCCTCTTTGAGGACGTGCCGAACTGCTCCGTATTCGCGCTCGACCACAACTGATCACGTGCGCATTCATCCCTGGGGGGAGCACATGCACCACACCGTGAAGCACCACCACACCCCGTCCGTACCCGAGTTCAGGACGGATGGCACCGCCTCGGTCCCGGCGCCCGGAAGGGGCGTACCGGGCACCACCACACCCTCGGTCCGTCCGGCGGACGCCCACCGTGTCCAGCCCGACGACGTGCTGATCCGCGACTACCGCCGGCTCGCCGAGAACAGGTACGCGCTCGACATCGACTGGGCCGGCCGGCACGTCTTCTTCGAACCCGCACTCGGAAGTGTGCACCACCACATGCTGATCGCGCAGACACTGAGACAGATCGGACTCAGCCTCGCACACACCGAGTTCAAGATCAGCTCCGCGCACCAGTTCCTGATGAGCGGGATCTCCTACGCCGCCGATCCGCGCCGGCCGACGGACCTGTCGCCGATCCGCGCGGAGGCGGTCTGCACCTGGACCGGGCGCAACGGTATCCGCATAGCCATCGCCCTGGAGCAGCACGGGTCGGTCTTCGTCCGGAGCGTGTCCGGCTTCTCCTGGGTGTCCGACCGGGTCTACCGGCGGCTGCGCGGCTCGTACCTGACCGCGCGGCCCGGGGCCGGGCCGGCGCCCGCCGGTGCGGCGCGGGCCGGGCGGCGGGCGGCGGACGAGGTGGTGCTCGGCGCTTCCGGCGACGCGCACCGCTGGGAGTTGATCGCCGACACCGGGAATCCGGCGCTGATGGACCACCCGGTCGACCATGTGCCGGGGCTCGTGGCCATGGAGGCGAGCCAGCAGGCCGCGTACGCGGTCGTCGCGGGTGCGGGTGACCGGTCGTGGTGCCCGCTCACCACCGACATGCGTACGTCCCGGTACATCGAGTTCGACGCGCCGTGCTGGATCGACGCCCGCGAAGTTCCGCTGCCGGAGACGCCCTTGGGCGGCGCTCCGGACGCGGGGGGCTCCCCGGACGCGGGCCGTGCTCCGGACAGGATCGCGGTGGAGGTGACCGGGACGCAGCGCGGGAGGGTCGCGTTCCGCAGCCTGGTGGAAGGGCTGGCCGCGCCCGTCGCCGTAGCGGAGTGACGGGCGGATGAGGTCCCGGGGCCGGTGGCGGACGGGCGGGGCCCGTGTCCGTACGCCACCGGCTTCCGGGGCCGCTCGTCAGGCCCGCGGGCTCCCGTGCCGCAGGACGGGGAGTTCCTGGTGGCCGTTGGAGATGAAGGACTTCACCGGACGCAGCGAGGACGACGGGACGGCCAGAGCCAGTTCGGGGAACCTGGCGAAGAGCGCGGAGAGGGCCGTGACGCCCTCCATCCGGGCGAGGGGCGCTCCGAGGCAGTGGTGGACGCCGTGTCCGAAGGCGAGATGGTCGCGGCGGGTCGCCCGGGTGAGGTCGAACCGGTCGGCGTCCGGTCCGTGCAGGCCCTCGTCGCGGCCCGCGCCGGCGACGGCCATGACGAGGGCGTCGCCCTTGGGGACGACCACGTCGCCGAGGTCGATGTCCTCGACGGCGTACCGGAGCATGAGGTTGGCCGCCGCCGGTTCCCAGCGCAGGGTCTCCTCGATCGCGTCGGCCCACGCGGCCTTGCCGGTGCGGATCAGTTCGAGCTGGTCGGGGTGGGTGAGCAGGGCGTGCACGGCGTGGTCGATCAGGTTGATGGTGGTCTCGTACCCGGCCGACAGGAAGTGGACGAGGGTGTCGAGCAGTTCCTGGTCGTCCAGGGGGTCCGGCGCGCCCGAGGCGAGTCCGTCGCGCTGGATGGCGACCAGGGCGCTGGTGAGGTCGTCGCCGGGGGTCTCCCGCTTGAGGGCGACGAGTTCGTGGAGGATGCCGTACAGCTCCCCGGCGTGGGCGCGTACTTCCTCGGCCGGGGTCGCGGTGCTGAACAGGGCGTCGAAGAGGGTGCAGAGCCGGTCGCGGCTGCTCAGCGGTACGCCGAACAGCTCGCAGATCACGCGGGCGGGCAGCGGTCCGGCGTACCGGGCGCGCAGGTCGACCGGTTCGCCCGCGGGCAACGCCTCGATCTCGTCGAGCAGTTCCTCGGTGATGCGGGTGACGACGGGGGCCAGGGCCTTGGTCCGGTGGGCCGTGAAGGCGCCGGAGACGAGCTTGCGCAGGCGGGTGTGGGCGGGGCCGTACGCCGTGAACATGCTGCGTATGGAGACCCACAGGGCCAGCGACCAGTCGGGCCCGACCTCGCCGTCGATCCAGGCGGGCCAGTGCTGGGCGGCGTCCTTGGAGACGTCCGGGGAGGTGAGCAGCCGGGTGATGACGGCCGGGTCGGCGACGGCCCAGGCGGGGACGCCTTCCGGCAGCTCGATCCGGGTGGCCGATCCGCCGGCGCGGATCCGGGCGGCCTCGCCCTGGATGTCCGTACCGGAGGGGTCGAGCCGGAACGGGCAGCGCGCGGCGGGCTCGGAGGGAGCGGTGTCGGCGGCGGGGGTCGTGTGCATGATGTGTCTCTTTTCTGGACGGCTCGTGCCTGCGAGGACATTGGCCGCAGAGACGGTTCTTCGGCAAGCGGAGGGGCGAACCGATTTTCCGGCCGGTGGCGCGGAGGCGGTACGGGGACCGGGACGGAAGGCCGCCCCGTGTCCCGTACCGCCGCCGCGCACGGCGGGTCAGGCGAGCGGCAGGCCCGGTGCCGGATGGGCGTCCATCAGCTCCTTGACCTCGCCGCGGACCCGGGCGATCACCGTCTCGTCGCCGGTGCGTGCCGCGTCGACCACGGTGTCGATCCAGGCCGCCACGTCCGCCATGGCGGAGGCCGGGACGCCGCGCGAGGTGAGCGCGGGGGTGCCGATGCGGAGGCCGGACGGGTCGAAGGGCTTGCGGGTGTCGTACGGCACGGAGTTGTGGTTCACCACGATGCCCGCGCGGTCCAGGGCCTTGGCCGCGACCTTGCCGGACACGTCCTTGCCGGTGAGGTCGACGAGCAGCAGGTGGTTGTCGGTGCCGCCGGAGACGAGGTCGAAGCCCCGCCCGGCCAGTTCCTCGCCGAGGAGCCGGGCGTTGGCGACCACTTGGTGGGCGTAGCCGGAGAAGTCCGGCCGCGCGGCCTCGCCGAGCGCGACCGCGATGGCGGCGGTGGTCTGGTTGTGCGGACCGCCCTGGAGCCCCGGGAAGACCGCCCGGTCGAGGGCGCGCGCGTGCTCGGCCGTGCTGAGCAGCATCGCGCCGCGCGGCCCGCGCAGCGTCTTGTGGGTGGTGGTGGAGACGACGTCGGCGTACGAGGCCGGCGAGGGGTGCGCCCCGCCGGCGATCAGCCCGGCGATGTGGGCGATGTCGGCGACCAGCACCGCACCGGTCTCGCGGGCGATCTCGGCGAAGCCCGCGAAGTCGATGGTGCGGGGCACGGCCGTACCGCCGCAGAAGATCACCTTGGGGCGTTCGGCGAGGGCCAGGTCGCGCACCTCGTCCAGGTCGATCCGCCCGGTGTCGCGGCGCACGCCGTAGCCCACGCCCCGGAACCAGGTGCCGGTGGCGGAGACGCCCCAGCCGTGGGTGAGGTGGCCGCCCATCGGCAGGCCCATGCCGAGGACGGTGTCGCCGGGGGCGCAGAACGCGAGGTAGACGGCGAGGTTGGCCGGGGAGCCCGAGTACGGCTGCACATTGGCGTGTTCCATGCCGAAGAGGGCCTTGGCGCGTTCGACGGCCAGCCTCTCGACCTGGTCGATCACCTGCTGGCCCTCGTAGTAGCGGCGGCCGGGGTAGCCCTCGGAGTACTTGTTCTGGAGGACGGTGCCGGACGCCTCCAGCACCGCGGCCGAAACGTAGTTCTCGCTGGCGATCATCCGCAGGGTGTCGGCCTGGAGCCGCTCCTCCGCGTCGATCAGCCCTGCGAGTACGGGATCGGTGGCGGCGAGCGCCGGACGGGCGGCGGAGGGCGCCGGGGCGGCCGCCCCTGCGGACGGCGGTGCGGATGCGGGTACGGATGCGAGTGCGGGTACGGTCACGAGACTCTCCCGGGTCGGCCGCGTCGTGCGGCATGGACCCGGATACCCAGGCGGACGGCCTCCGGCGGTGGTCCTCCGGACGGGCCGGAGCGCGCCGCTCCCTCGTGGTCGTTTCCACGCAACGCCCCGTGGGGCGCACGCCAGTCGCGGCACCCAGGACGTTACCGGCTCCGGGCGGAGCGCGCGCGGGAAAACACGGACGGCACGGGATTGGCGCGGGGCTGGGGCGGGGGCGGCACGAGGTCGGCGTGGGGGCGACACGGGACCGGCGCGGGGGTCGAAATCCGGTGGACACGCGGCGCGTGCGGCCCGTAGGACTGTCCCGCCCGGACGGCCCGCCGCCTCCGTACCCGTGACCCGTTCCACCCGGCAAGGCCGCCTCCGTACCCACTCCGCCCGAGAAGAGAGGAGCCGCCCGTGGACCTTCCCCGCATCTTCACCATCCGCGAGAGCAGCCACCGCATCCACAACCCGTTCACGGCCGACAAGTTGGCGGCCCTGGGCCGGTCCCTGCGCCTGGAGCCGGGGACCCGCGCACTCGATCTCGCCAGTGGTAGCGGCGAGTTGCTGTGCACCTGGGCGCGCGACCACGGGATCACCGGTACGGGCGTCGACATCAGCACCGTGTTCACCGCCGGGGCACGCGCCCGTGCGGCGGAACTCGGGGTGGCGGACCGGGTGGAGTTCGTGCACGGCGACGCCTCCGGGCATGTCGCGGACGGGCCCGTCGACCTCGCCGCCTGCGTCGGGGCGACCTGGATCGGCGGGGGTCTGGACGGGACGGTGGAGCTGCTGGCCCGCAGCCTGCGGCCGGGCGGCCTGATGCTGATCGGCGAGCCGTTCTGGCGCCGGGACCCCCCGGACCAGGAGACCGTCGAGGGCTGCCACGCGAGCGGTCCGGCCGACTTCCTGGCGCTGCCCGGGCTGCTCGGGCGGTTCGGCGATCTCGGGTACGACGTCGTGGAGATGGTGCTGGCTGACCAGGACAGCTGGGACAGGTACCGGGCGGCGCAGTGGCTCAACCTCCGTAGCTGGCTGGACCGGAACCCGGACGACGAACTGGCCGCCGGGGTACGCGCGGAGCTCACCACCGACCCCGTGCGCTACGCCCGGTACGAGCGCGAGTACCTCGGCTGGGGGGTGTTCGCCCTGATGAAGCGCTGACGCGGCGCCGCCGCCGCGCGGTTGACGGGTTCGCCGGGGGCTGGGCAGCCGGGCTGGGCGGCGGCGCCCGGACCGTGGCGAACCGTCCGGTTCGTGCGTGGATGAGGCAGAAAGGGGAAAGAGAAGGGGTGACTGGAAGGGCTCGACGGTGGGGGGACCGTATGGAGTCGGACGAGGGACGCGCACACCCGTACGAAGGCGCTCCGGGGCCGGATCCGGGATCGGGATCGGGGCCAATGCCCGCCCGGGGCTCCGGACCAAACGGGCCGGGTGGGCCGGGCGGACCGGGTGGGCCGGGCGGACCGGGTGGGCCGGGCGGACTGGGCGGGCCGGGCGGACCGGTGGACGCACCGCCGCCTCCGCCGGGGCCGCCGCCCGTACCGCCGCCCCCACCGCTGCCTCCCTCGCCCCCGCCGCTGCCGCCGTTCGCCGCGCAGCCGCCGCCGGCCGGGCCCGTCGGGCCTCCCCCGCCGGGTGCCGGGCTGCGTGCCGCGGCGGCCGGGCTGCTCAGCCTCAGCGGCCTCGGGCTCGGTCATCTCCTCACCCGCCGCTGGATCCGCGCCGCCCTCTGCCTCGCCGCCACGGGTCTGCTGCTGCTCGCGGTCCTGCCCGCCGAGCCCGAGGGGGTGTCGGGCGGCGTACTCGTCGCCTACCTCGCCGTACTCGTCGTGGCCGCCGCCGACGCGGCGAGGATCGCGCGGCGCACGGCGGTCGCCGGCTCGTGGCGGCCGGTGGTGGCCGCCGTGCTCGGACTGGTGCTGCTGGCCGTGCCGGTGGGCGGGGCGGCGCTCTACGGCTCCGCGCGCGACGAGGCCGTGCAGGAGATGCTGCTCGACCGGCTGGAGACCGCCGACCGGACGGTCGCCGCGGCGGAGGGTCAGTCCTTCACCACGGCGAAGGCGGGGTACACCTCGGCGTACGCCGTCTACCGCGACCTCGGCCGGAAGCACCCGGACTCGCGTGCCGGAAAGCTGGTGCCCGACCGGCTGAAGTCCTTCTACGCGGCGGTCTCCGCCCCGTACACCGAGAAGGACTTCTGCGGGGCGCTGGAGCCGCTGCGCTATCTGCGCACCTTGCCGAAGGGCCCGGACACCGAACTGCTGGGCAGCCTCGCGCAGTCGCCCGACGAGCCGCTGTCCGAGTCCCTGTACGCGTGCGGGCTCTCCGAGCTCGGCTCGTACGACGCGGACGTCGCCTCCGCCTCCAAGGGGGCCGAACTCGCGGAGCTCCAGCGGACGTTCCCGGATTCGGCCGCCGCCGCGAAGGTGGCTCCGGCCGTCGACGCCCGGATCGCCGAGGAGGCCGGGAAGCTGGGCGGCGCGGAGCCGTGCGCGGTGACGGAGACCCTGCGCAGCATGAGCGCGACCGTCGGCGCCCTGACCGGGGACGACCTCAAGGCCTCGGCCGCCCGCGCGGACCGGGGCGTCCGGGACGGGGTGTACGCCTGCGGGGTGGACCAGTTCACGGAGAAGAAGTTCGGCGAGGCGCGCTCCACGCTGACCGGCTTCGCCGACACGTACGAGGACGACGGGCGGCGCGGGCAGGCGCGGAACATCTCGATAGCCGCCGAGATCGCCGAGAGCCGTCCCGCCGCCGGGGAGAAGCTGCCCCCGGCGAAGCGTCCGGGCGGCGCCACGATGGAGCTCGTCATCAGCAACGACGCGCCCAACGAGGTGGAGGTCCTCTACACCGGGCCGGTCACCGGCACCGTCACCCTGAAGGCGTGCGGGAGTTGCGGGCGGTACGACAGCACGGCCGCGGGGAACCAGCAGGCCTGCAGGGCGAGCGGGAAGAGCTACCCGAAGGCGCGGCTGCGACTGCCCGCCGGCGACTACCACTTCCTGTACAAGCACGGGACCGGGGCGAGCGCGGCCGTGGACAGCTACGCGGACGGTTCGACGATCGAGCCCGGGTACACCTACACCTCGTGCACGTACGTCGTCGAGCAGGACGACCCCTTCGGACTGGACCCGCCCTCGCTGGACCTGCCGTCGATCGACCCGTCGGACATCGCCTGACCGGCCCGGGGCACACGTCCACGGGAGTACGGCCAAGTGAGTACGGCCAAGGGCGCTCCGGGCGCTCAGGCGGAGGAACGTGAAGTCCGCCTGCCCGAAGCGCTCTTGTCCGCCGCCGTCTTCTTCGTCGCCGTCTTCTTCGTCGCCGATGTGGCCGTCTTCTTCGTCGCGGCCGTCTTCGTCCCCGCCCTGCCTCCGGACGCCTTCTTCGCGGGAGCCTTCTTCGCCGCCGGTTTCCGTGCCGTCCCCTTGGCGGTGGACTTCTTCGCCCCGGTCTCCTTGGGCTGCGACCTGCCGGAGTCCGGTCCGGCCGAGCGGGAGACGTTCTTGCCGGTCGGCGTGCGACGGGTGGTCCGCCCGATGTGGTGGACGTCGGCCACCTCGCCGTCCTCCCCGTCGCCCTCGCCCTCCCCGTCCCGCCTCGACTCCTTGGCGGCGCGGACGCTCTTCTCCAGGGCGGCGACCAGGTCGATGACCTTGCCGCCGGTGTCCTCCTCCCGGGCGGGTTCCAGCGGCTCGCCCGCGGCCTTGGCGGCGACCAGCTCCTCCACCGCCTCGCGGTAGTCGTCGTGGAGCGTGTCCAGGTCCACCCCGCCGAGGGTGTCCATCAGAGCGTCGGCCAGGTCGAGTTCGGCGTCGCGCACCTTGGTCGCGGTGTCGGGTACGACGTCCTCGGGCGATCGCAGCTCGTCCGGCCACAGGAGTCCGTGCATCACGATCACGTCCTCGGCCACCCGCAGCATCCCGAGCCGTTCCCGCCCCCGCAGGGCGAACTTGGCCACGGCCACCTTCTCGCTGCGCTTCAGCGCCTCCCGCAGCAGGATGTAGGGCTTCGCCGCCGGGACGCCGTTCGCGGAGAGGTAGTAGGCGGTGTCCATCTGGAGCGGGTCGATCAGGGTGGCCGGGACGAAGCCGAGGATCTCGATCGTCTTGTTCGTGGGGAGCGGGAGCGAGGCGAGGTCCTCGTCGGTGATCGGGATGAGGGTGCCGTCCGCGTCCTCGTACGCCTTGCCGGTCTCGGCGGAGGTCACCTCCTCCTCGTCGACCTCGCAGACCTTGCGGTAGCGGATGCGGCCGCCGTCGGTGAGATGGACCTGACGGAAGGAGACGGAGTGGTTCTCGGTGGCGTTCATCAGTTTGACCGGAATGCTGACCAGCCCGAACGAGATCGCGCCGTTCCAGATGGACCTCATGGAGCTCACTCTCGACCCCTTCCGACGACCACGCCCGGCGACTTCGAACGGCCACGCCCGGCGGTCTCGGCCATTCCTCCGCATTGAGCACACTTAGGGCGATTCGTGTGATTCTTATCGTATGACGCCGATCACGGAGGTGGAGGGGCGGCGCCTGGCGCTCAGCAACCTGGACAAGGTGGTGTACCCGGCCACCGGCACCACCAAGGGCGAGGTGCTGCACTACTACGCCGCCACGGTCGCGGGAGCGCTGCTCGCCCATCTGTACAACCGGCCCGTCTCCTTCCTGCGGTATCCGGACGGCGCGGAGGGCCAGCACTTCTTCTCCAAGAACCCGCCGCCCGGTACGCCCGCCTGGGTGCGTACGGCGCGCGTTCCGCACCGGGGGGAGCGGGAGGCGGCCCAGGTCGTGGTCCAGGACCTGGCCTCGCTGATGTGGGCGGCCAATCTGATGGTCGAGTTCCACACCCCGCAGTGGCAGGCGGACGCACCGGCCGTCGCCGACCGAATGGTCTTCGACCTGGACCCGGGCGCCCCGGCGAGCGTGGTCGAGTGCTGTGCGGTCGCCGGGTGGCTGCGCGAGCGGCTGGCGGCCGACGGGCTGCTCGCGTACGGGAAGACCTCCGGCGCCAAGGGCCTCCATCTGCTGGTCCCGCTGGAGCCCACCCCGTCCGACGAGGTGACGGCGTACGCGAAGAGGCTCGCGGTCGAGGCGGAGGCGGAGCTGCCGGATCTGGTCGTCCACCGGATGAAGCGGGATCTGCGCCCGGGGAAGGTGTTCGTCGATTTCAGCCAGAACGCGGCCGCGAAGACCACCGCCACCCCCTACACCCTCCGTGCCCGCCCCGAACCGACCGTCTCCGCGCCCGTCACCTGGGAGGAGATCGAGGCGTGCGGCGCCCCGGAGGAGCTGGTGTTCCTCGCGGGCGACATGGCCGCACGCCTGGAGACGTACGGGGACCTGCTCGGGCCGCTCATCAACCCGAACCGGGCCCGTCCGCTGCCCGCGGGCCGCCGGGGGCGCCGCCCCGGCGCGTGACCGCGCCTGCCCGGGGTGCGCGGGGCCGCCCGGCCGCCCCCACGCGCCGCCTCCAGGGCCTCCCGCACCACAGGTCTCCCACAGCCCCGCTCCCCGGCGGCGGGAAAGGCCCGTCCCCCGGGCGGACCACCGCCGACCTGGGGCAGACTCGGTGCGAGGCGGGCATGGGTCGTCCCGGGAACCAACTCCGGTCATGTGCCGTCGCAGCGGTTGAGCGTCGTGATCGGGGAGGGGATGGCCGGAGTGTTCTCGGGGATCGACGAGGTGGACTGGGCCTCGATGCACCATGCCTACGGACCGGCCGACGATGTTCCGGCGCTGCTGGCGGGGCTGGCCTCCGCGGACCCGGCGCAACGCGAACGCGCGCTGGACGGGATGTACGGCGCCGTCCACCACCAGGGCGACGTGTACGCCTGCACGCTCGCGTGCATCCCGTTCCTCTTCGAGCTGGTCGCCGACACCTCGGTGGCCGAGCGCGGCAGCGTCGTGGAGCTGCTGACCAGCATCGGCGGCATCGAACTGGACGAGGACGACGAGGACGAACTCGACGAGGACGAGATCGAGGGCGCCGCCAACTACGCCATGGCCGCGGCGGCCGTCTGCGCCGGTGCGGAGGCCTTCGTCCAGCTGCTGGACGACCGCGATCGCGGCGTGCGGCTCGCGGCTCCCCTGGCGCTCGCGACGCTCCACCCCGAACCGGAGCGATGTCTCGGGCTGCTGCGGAAGCGGCTGCCGGTGGAGCAGGACGAGGAGGTGCGGCTCGCACTGGTGGAGGCGGGCGGGCGCCTCGCGCTGCGCCACGACACGGTGGCCGACGCGGCGGCGCACTGGCTGAGCCGGCTCGCCATGCAGGAGTACGCGCCGGGCCTCCGGCTGGCGGCCCTCGCGCAGTTGGCGCGGTGCGCGCCCGGCGCGCTCCCCGTCGACATCGTGCCCAGGGTCGCCGCCCTGCTGCGGGACCTGCGCGCGGCGCACCCGCCGTCCGGCCCGGCCTCCCGGGCCGCCGCCGAGGCGGCCTCCCGGGAGGGCGCCCAGTCGCCGACCCTGATCGGCCAGTTGCGCGCCCTCCAGGCGGCGGAGGCGGCCGGGCGGAGCGCCCCCTGGGCCGCCGATCTGCTGCGCACCCTCCACGGGGCACTCGGCGACCGGGTGGAGGACCGGGTGGCGCTCCTGGCCGACCAGCTGTGCAGCCCGGACGAGGGGCAGCGGCTGGACGCGGTCCGGATGAGCGGCGGGCTGATCCGCGCGTGGCGGGGCCCGTACGACGAGGTGGTGCGGCTGGTCGGGGAACAGCTCGCCGAGCCCGATCCCCGGCTCCGCGAGGCCGCGGCGCATCTGCTGGCCGACGTGCACATACTCGCGGCCCCGGCCGCGGACGCGCTGGCGGCACGGGTGGCGGTCGCCCCCGAGAGCTGGGTCAGGCAGTGGGACCACGGGCAGCCCAGCCTCGACCCGGCGGTACGGGCGCTGGCCGGCATCGGCGACCCCCGGGCGGTGCCGGTGCTGGCCGCCGTCCTGGAGCGGCCGGGCGTGCCGCACAACCTCGGGCACGCCGTGGCGGCGCTCGGGCCGGCCGCGTCCCCGCTGGCCGGGGCGCTGCGCCGGAGACTGGCGGAGGCCGGGCCCGCGCCGTCCGGGTACGACGGCTCGATCGGGCTGATGGACGCCCTCGCCTCGCTGCGCGCGGACGAGGCGACGCCCGAGGTGCTGCGCGTCCTGCGGGGCGCGCGGGGGCCTTCGGCCTGGCACGTGCGGCAGTCGGCGCTGCGGGCGCTCGGCGCGTTCGGGCCGGGGGCGCGGGGCGCGGTCGGGGAGCTGGAGACGCTGATGCGCGGGCCGGACCCGCGCGGGGCGGTCGACGCGGCGAACACCCTCTACTCGGTCTCCGGCGACGTCGACGCGGTGCTCCCGGTGCTGCTCGACGGGCTGGCGGCGGCGGAGGGCCGCGATCTGCGGGCGGCGGCCGAGGCGCTGGGCCGCCTCGGCGGCAGGGCGGCGGTGGCCGAACCCCGGCTGCGGGCGCTGCTGGAACACGACGATCTCTGGGTACGGGTGGACGCGGCGCTCGCACTGTGCAAGGTTTCGGGGCGGTCCGCCGAAACGTGGCCGGTGCTGCTGGCCGCGTGGACGCAGAACGCGTACGTCCGCGTCCGGGTGGCGGACACGCTGGCGCGGACGGGGGCGGCTGCGGCAGGGTCCGGGGCGGCGCACGCCCTGCGCGCCGAGCTGTCCTCCGTACGCCGTCACAACGCCCGGGACGGCGGGTACTCCGGTACGGACGTCCAGGAGGACGAACGCCTGCTGACGCTGTGCCGGCAGGCGCTGCGCCACGGGAACGGCGTGGGCTGAGCCGGGCGCGCGGCCGGGGCGGCAGGACCACCGGGGTGCCGGACCGACCGGTGCGCCGCATCGCGGGGAGGCGGGCCGACGGACCCGCGGCACAACCGTACCGAAGGCAACAAGGAGAGACACGACATGATCATTTTTGGCACTCGGGGCTACCTGTACCAGCTGGCCGTCCTGACGATGGTGTGCGGCTGGTGCGGCAACCCGGCCGCGCACACCCTCCGCAAGCGGGTCACCAAGTTCACCCTGTTCTTCGTCCCGCTCTTCCCGATCTCCGTCAGGTACGCGACGCAGTGCACCTTCTGCGGCGGGGAGCAGAAGATAGCCAAGGAGCAGGCGGACGCCCTGCTGGCCCAGTACACGGCGGGCCCGGACGGTGCCAACCCCTTCGGCCAGGCGGGCCAGGCCGGCCACCCCGCCCAGCCGGGCCACGCCCCGCAGCAGGGCCAGGCCCCGGGCCAGAACCCCTACAACAGCTGAGGCGGGCACGCCACCGGGGCGCCGCGCTGCCGGCGCGGCACTCCGGCGGGGTCCGCGCGGCGGCCTTGCCGCACACCGGCGTACGGACTGCCGGCCGGGGCGCACGGACGGGAGCGGGCGGGCGGCGGATACACCCGGACGGCCCATCGGCCGTCCCCCGTCCGCGTACATCACCCAGAGCGACTCTATGCGTGCGTGACGTGACGAACCTAGCGTGCGGGGAGCGGCCCCCGGGTCGCGGCCCCGCACCTCGCCCCCCACGTTCTCTGGAGGCAGCATGTCCTCTTCGTCCCTCCGCCGCGTCGGTCTCGGTGTCGCCGCCGGCGTGCTCGCCGCGCTGACGGCCGCCGCCCCGACGTTCGCCGCCGGCCCCCTCCCCCAGCCGGTGGACCACCCGCACCACCACGTCATCGCCGCCGCCGACCCGGCCCCCGGCCACGGGCACGGACACCCCGCCGACCACGGGAGGCCGGCCGTCGACCCCCAGGCGAAGCCGGGCACCCCCCAGGCGAAGCCCTCCGACCCCCAGGTGAAGCCGGGTTCCCCCCAGGTGAAGCCGGGTGACCACGGGAGGCCGTCGACCGAGCCGCAGGTGACGCCCGCGGCGCCGAAGGTGACGTACCGGGGGCGGGTCATCGCCCGGCCGAGCCTGCTGCTCCGCGACCGCCCGACCCGCAGCAGCCGGGTCGTGGGCGAGGTGCCGTACGGCACGATCGTCGACATCTTCTGCAAGACCCGGGGCGACAGCGTGGACGGCAACGACCGCTGGTACCTGCTGACCAACGGCACCTGGGCCTGGGGTTCCGCGCGCTACATCGAGAACATCGGCGCGGCCCCCGACTGGTGCTGACGCACCTTCAAGCCCACGCACCTTCAAGCCCGCCCCTTCGCCGCACCCCCTCACCGCACACCCCTTCACCGCACGTCCGCCGCCCGGGCCGCTCGCCTCGCGAGGGCCCGGGCGGCGGCGCGTCCACGGTCGGCACCACCGGCGGTCCGGGACATTACCGCGAGCGCCGAACTATGACATAAGGGAAATAACCCCCCACGCTTGCTACGTTCCTGGCATGACCGCACCGACGGTGGACTCTCCCCCGCCCCCGCTCCGGCTGCCCAAACGGCGCGGCGTGGAGCTCTCCCTCCTCGTCGGGGCGGTCCTCATCTCCGTCTACGGCTACGCGGCGGTCGGCCTCGCCCACGACGACGCCGTACCGCCCGACGTCGCGGGTTACGGCGGGGGCCTCGGGCTGCTGGCGCTCCTCGCGCATCTGGCGGTCCGCTTCCGCGCCCCGTACGCCGATCCGCTGCTGCTGCCGATCGCCGTGCTCCTCAACGGGCTGGGCCTGGTGCTGATCTACCGGCTCGACCTGGAGACGCCCTCGGACACGGCGGCGCCCACCCAGCTGATCTGGTCGACGCTCGGGGTGGCGCTCTTCATCGTGGTGGTGGTGCTGCTCCGCGACCACCGGGTGCTCCAGCGGTACGCCTATCTCTCGGTCGCGACCGCGCTGGTGCTGATGATCGTGCCGATCTTCTTCCCGGCGGTGAACGGCGCCCGCATCTGGATCCGGGTCGGCGGGTTCTCCTTCCAGCCGGGCGAGTTCGCGAAGATCCTGCTGGCGGTGTTCTTCGCCGCGTACCTCGCGGCCAACCGCAACGCCCTGGCGTACTCGGGCCGCACGGTCTGGAAGCTCCAGCTGCCCACCGGCCGGGTGCTCGGTCCGATCGTGGCGATCTGGCTGCTGAGCGTCGGGGTCCTCATCCTCGAACGCGATCTGGGGACCTCGCTGCTCTTCTTCGGACTGTTCGTGATCCTGCTGTACGTGGCGACCGGGCGCATCGGCTGGATCGCGGTCGGACTGCTGCTCGCGGCGGTCGGGGCCTTCGTCGTCGGCTCGTTCGAACCGCATGTGCACAGCCGGGTGCAGGACTGGCTGGACCCCTTCGCCACCATCGACGCGGGTCGGGGGCCGAGCCAGCTGGCGCAGTCGCTCTTCGCGTTCGCCGAGGGCGGGATGCTCGGTACGGGTCTCGGGCTCGGGCACTCCGTCCTGATCGGCTTCGCCGCGAAGTCCGACTTCATCCTGGCGACGGCGGGCGAGGAGCTGGGCCTGGCCGGGCTGACCGCCGTCTTCCTGCTGTACGCGCTGATGGTGGCGCGCGGCTACCGGGCGGGGCTCGCGCTGCGCGACCCGTTCGGGCAGCTGCTCGCCGTCGGGCTCGCCTCGATCCTGGCGCTCCAGGTGTTCGTGATCGCGGGCGGGGTGATGGGGCTGATCCCGCTGACGGGCATGGCGATGCCGTTCCTGGCGCAGGGCGGTTCCTCGGTCGTCACCAACTGGATCATCGTGGCGCTGCTGATCCGGGTCAGCGACCAGGCCCGTACCCCGCGCCCGGGTCAGCCGGAGACCGGCGTCATTGCCCCGATCGTGGAGGACGAGCAGTGATCCGGTACATCCGGCGGGCCGCGGCCTTCTGTCTGCTGCTGTTGCTGGCGCTGCTGGCGAACGCGGCCCGCGTCCAGGTCTTCGAGGCCGACGAGCTGACCGCCAACCCCGCCAACCGCCGCAACACGATCGCCCGTTACGACCAGCCCCGGGGCAACATCCTGGTGCACACGGGCAGCGGCGACGCGACGGCCACCGTGACCGGTTCCAAGGACACCGGCGAGCAGCTCGCCTGGGAACGCACCTACCGCCACGGCCCGCTGTACGCACCCGTCACCGGCTACGCCTCGCAGACGTACGGCACCACCCTCATCGAGAACGCCGAGGACGACATCCTCTCCGGGACCTCCTCGCTGCTCGCCCCGCTGCCGCTCTGGAACGACCTCACCCGGGGCCGGCAGCCGGGCGGCGACGTGGTCACCACCGTCCGGGACGCGGTACAGCGGGCCGCGTTCGAGGGGCTGGCCGGGCGCAAGGGCGCGGTGGCCGCGCTGGAGCCGTCGACCGGGAAGATCCTGGCCCTGGTCTCCTCCCCGTCGTACGACCCCGAGCGGCTCTCCGGCACCGGATCGGCGGTGACCGACGCCTGGACGCGGCTCAACGCCTCGGAGAGCCGGCCGATGCTCAACCGGGCCATCCGGCAGACCTATCCGCCCGGTTCGGCCTTCAAGATCGTGACGGCGGCGGCGGCGCTGGACGCCGGGGTGGTGGACGACCCGGACGAGGAGACCGACACCCCGTCCCCGTACGTCCTGCCGGGCACGTCCACCGTGCTGCCCAACGAGTCGAGCGGCTGCGAGAAGGCGTCGCTGGCGGAGGCGATCCGGGTCTCCTGCAACACCGTGATGGCACATCTCGGGGTGGAGGTGGGCCTGGACGGGATGGTGGAGGCGGCGGGCGACTTCGGCTTCAACGACGACGGGCTGCGGATTCCGTCGGGGGTGGCGAAGAGCAACTTCGACACGGAGATGAGCGACGACCAGCTGGCACAGTCCTCGATCGGACAGTTCGACACGACGGCCACCCCGCTCCAGATGGCGATGGTCGCCGCCGCCGTGGCGAACGACGGCGAGATCGCCCGGCCGTACCTGGTGGACCGCACGACCAAGCACGACGGCGACACGGTGTCGCAGACCTCCACCCGCTCCTACCGGCGGGCAATGAGCCCCTCCACCGCCGTGCAGCTGCGGCGGATGATGGTCGACGTGGTGGAGAACGGCACCGGGACCAACGCGGCGATCGACGGCGTCACGGTCGGCGGCAAGACGGGCACCGCACAGCACGGGGTGGACAACACCGGGGCGCCCTACGCCTGGTTCATCTGCTGGGCGCAGTCGGAGGGTGCCGGCCGGCCGGAGGTGGCGGTCGCGGTGGTGGTGGAGGACGCGGCGGCGGACCGCGCGGACATCAGCGGCGGCGGCAGCGCGGCACCGATCGCGCGGGCGGTGATGGAGGCGGCGCTGGAGCAGGGGTGATTCGGGCAGCCGCCCCCCGATTCCGGGGGGGGCGGCGGCCCGGCCGATCCGGTGGCAGGCGTTCCGGGGACACCGCGTTCCGTGCGGGTGACACTGGTGCGGTGGACGGGGCGGACGCGGTGGAGGGGACGGGCGCGGTGGACGGGACGGGCGCGGTGGGGCGGGCGCTGGACGGAACGGGCGCGGTGGGGCGGGCGCTGGAGCGGATCGACGCACTCGATCCGTCGCTCGGCGCGTTCATCGAGGTGTGGCGTCGCGAGGCACTCGCCCGGGAGCCCGGTGCGGCCCTGCTGCCGCTGGGCGGGCTGCCGTTCGCGGTGAAGGGACCGGCCGGGCTCCACTCGTACGCGGCCCGGCGGCTGATCGCGGCGGGCGGGGTTCCGGTGGGCTCGACGGCGGTGCCGGGGCCGGGCACGTACTGGCAGACCTGGGGGCAGGGCGCGTACGGGAGGACCCGCAACCCCTGGCGGGCGGACCGGACCCCGGGCGGCTCCTCGGCCGGGTCGGCGGTGGCGGTCGCGGCGGGGATGGTCCCGCTCGCCACGGGCAGCGACGGCGCCGGGTCGGTGCGTCTGCCGGCCGCGTGGTGCGGGGTGTTCGGGCTGAAGACGACGAACGGGCTGCTGCCCTCGCCGGACCGTACGGGGCTCGCGTCGGCCGGGGTGCTGGCCGCGTCGGCGGCGGCCGCGGAACCGTATCTGCGCCATGTGCTGGACGGGTACGAGCCGGTGGCGGTGCGGCTCCCGGTGCCCGCCGTGCTGAGCATGGACCTGGGCTTCGCGGACGTCGATCCGGAGGTGGCCGAGGTGGTGCGGGCGGCGGTGGACCGGCTGGTGGCGGCGGGGGTGGTGCGGCTGGTGCCCGGCGGCTGCGCGCTGCGCGACCCGGCGCCGGCCTGGCTGGCCGTACGGGGCGGGGCGCCCGAGGACACCGTGGCGGTGGAGACCCGGCGCGCGAACGACCTCGTACTGGACGGCCTGTTCGCGCGTACGCCACTGCTGCTGACGCCCACCACACCCAACCGGCCGCACGGGCACGAGGGGCCGGGCGAGGTCTACTCGACCGCGCTGACCTGGGCGTTCAACCTGAGCGGGCATCCGGCGGCGAGCGTTCCCGCCGGGTTCACCGGGGACGGCTGCCCGGTCGGCCTCCAGTGGGTGGCCGACCGGGGCGCCGACGCGTGGCTGCTCGCGGCGGTCCGCGCGGCGGAGGGCGCGCTGCCCCGGGTGGGGCCGGCGGTCCTCCCCGGTCGCGGCGCCGGTGCCGGGAGGGGCACTACTTGACCGGCTTCAGCATCTCCTCGCGGATCTTCGCGGTCTCCGCCGCCGCCTTCTCCAGATCGACGTCCTCGGCGGCCACCAGCGCGTCCTCGACCCTCAGCAGCGCGACCATGGCGCCGGTGTTGTCGTCGCCCCACGCGCACATCGGGATGGCCGAGGTCGCGTCCCCGGTCCCCGTCTGCTGCACCTGACAGGTGACCGTGATGTCGTAGCCGTCGGGAGTGAACTCCTCGGCGGGCACCACCACGGTGTTCCCCTCGGCCCCGGCAGCCCCCTTCATGATGGAGTCGCGGGTGAATTCGGGGTCGGCGATGCGGCCGTACATCCCGGAGACGATGAGGACTCCGCCGTCCTCGGAACCGTACTGGGCGACGACGGCCTGCGCGTCGCGGATGCTGAGGTCCGGGGTGTCCTCGATGTCCGCACCGTCGGTGTCGGACGTGTCGCTGCTCAGGGTGAACTCCCCGTCCAGCAGGGTCTTCTGGACCACCAGCTTGTTCACGGCCTTCGGGTAGACGGCGTCGGTGCCCTTGTCGATGAGCTGCAGGACCCCGTAGGCGACCCCGCTGACCACCACCAGCGCGCCGACGAGGACGCCGACGATCAGCTTGACCGGCTTCTTGCGCGGAGGCTGGACCGGCCAGCCCGGCGCCGTCGGCTGCCCGGGTATCCCGGGCTGACCCCAGGCGGGCTGACCCCAACCGGGCTGACCCGCCCCGGGCTGACCCGGACCCGACTGGCCAGGACCGGGCTGGCCCCATGCGGGCTGCGGCTGCGGCGGGTTCGGGTAGCCGTACCCCGGCTGGGGCTGCTGCTGCGGGGCGTTCGGATACCCGGGCCCCGGCTGCTGCGGGAACGCGCCCGGCTGTTGCGGGGTTCCGGGGTACGGCGGGTACTGCGGCGACGGCTGGGACGGCGGCGTCGGAGGGCCGTAGGGGCCCGGCGGCGGGGGCGGCGTGGTCATGCGGCCCACGCTACGGCACCGGCCTGACAGGTCCCTGCTCAATATCCGGGAGCGGGCGGACCACCGGGCGGACCGATGGGCCGGCCCATGGGCGCCCCGCCGTCAGGCCGACTCCGGAAAGCCCGTCAACGGCTCCCGCTTCCGCAGCCATTCACCGGGCACCCGGCCGGTCCCGGTGGCCGCGCCGACCACCCCGCCGGCGATGGCACAGGTGGTGTCCACGTCTCCGAAGCCCTCGGCGGTCGCCCAGAGCGCCGCCTCCAGGTCGTCCGGGTGGCGGGCGGCGGTCCACAGCGCGAAGGGCACGGTGTCGTCCGCCCGGACGCGCTGCCCGTTGCCCAGGACGTCGGCGGCCCGCCAGGGTTCGGTGGTGAACGGCAGCCCGGCGGCCCGGCGCAGCCCGTCCCGTACGAGTCCCTCGGGGGTCCGCTCCGCGACGGCGGGGAGGGCGAGTTCGCCCCGGACCGAGAGGGCCGCCGCGACCGCCACGGCGACCGCGCCCGCGATCCCCTCCGGGTGGGCGTGCGTGACCTCGGCCTGGAGGCGCGCCTGCCGGGAGACGTGGTCCAGGTCCTCGTGGAAGCGCGCGCCGAGCGGGGCGACCCGCATGGCGGCGCCGTTGCCGAGGCTGCCGCCCTCGAAGAGGCCGGGGGCGAGGGTGCGCCAGTCGGCGGGTTCGGCGAGCAGTTGGGGCAGCAGCATGTGCATGCCGTGGCCGTATCCGCGCCCCTGGTCCGCGTCGAAGGTGAGGGCGAAGACGAGGGCCAGCCGGTCTTGGACGACTTCGCCGTGTCCGGCGAGGACCTGGTCGAGCGCGAGGGCCAGCGCGGTGTCGTCGGTCCAGTACCAGCGGGGCTCGGCGGGGGTCCGGCGTTCGGTGATCTCGCGGAGCGCCCGGCGGCGTTCGCGGAAGAGGGGGAACCAGCGTTCGCCGAACGCGTCGCCGAGAGCGAGTCCTTCGAGGCTGCGGCGGGCCGCTTCCGTTCCGGCCCGGGCGACGTCCGCCGGGCGGTGGGGCGAGGAGTTCGTCATGCGGCCATCCTCCCGACCCGCCCGCCCCCTGCCCACCGATTTCCCGCGCCCGCGAACCGGTTGACCAAACCACTCGCGCCGTACGGCAGTTGACGTGACGCACACCATGGAGAACCAGGCCGACAAGGAGGACCCGAGGGATTGACGGCCTTGCTGACAAGCAGTCCAATAAGAGGTGACCCCAGGTAACCCATGTGCGAGGTACCCCAGTCATGACGACAGTGAGCGAACACGACGTCCAGGTCCTCCGCGACGCGCTCGGCCCGCTCCGGGACCGCGAGCAGATCGCCGAGCGCCTGCTCGAATCCTCGGCCAAGCACTCCTTCGACCCCGAGACCGAGATCGACTGGAGCTCGGCGATCGAGGACGGCAAGTGGTTCTGGCCCCCCGAGCTGGTCTCCCTCTACGACACCCCGCTCTGGCGGAAGATGTCCGAGGAGCAGCGGATGGACCTCGCCCGGCACGAGGCGGCCTCGCTCGCCTCGCTGGGCATCTGGTTCGAGATCATCCTGATGCAGCTGCTGGTCCGGCACATCTACGACAAGCCGGTGACCAGCAATCACGTGCGGTACGCGCTCACCGAGATAGCCGACGAGTGCCGGCACTCGATGATGTTCGGCAAGATGATCGAGTGGGGCCGGGCCCCCACGTACCCGGTTCCGCGCGGCTACCACAACGTGGCCCGGGTCCTGAAGAGCGTGTCCACCACGCCGGGTTCGTTCGCCGCGACCCTGCTCGGCGAGGAGATCCTCGACTGGATGCAGCGGCTGACCTTCCCGGACGAGCGGGTCCAGACGCTGGTGCGCGGGGTGACCCGCATCCACGTCGTCGAGGAGGCCCGGCACGTCCGGTACGCACGCGAGGAGCTCCGCCGCCAGATGGTGACCGCCCCGCGCTGGGAGCGGGAGCTGACCCGGCTGACCTCGGGCGAGGCGGCCCGGGTGTTCTCCGTCTGCTTCATCAACCCGCAGGTCTACGAGAACGTCGGCCTGGACCGCCGCGAGGCGCTCGCCCAGGTCAAGGCGAGCGGGCACCGCAAGGAGGTCATGCAGTCGGGCGCCAAGCGGCTCACCGACTTCTTCGACGACATCGGCGTGATGAACGGGGTGAGCCGCAAGCTCTGGCGGAAGTCGGGGCTGCTGGCCTGAGGGAACCGGCCCGAGACCGTCCGGCTTGACCGGACGGCCTTCCGGTCGAGCGCCCGGCGGCCCGGCGGGTGGCCGCCCCGGGTGGCCGCCGGGGCCCGGTGAGCAAGACTGTCCGGGTGAGAAGCGAGAACACCCCCTTCGAGGGCGGTCCCCTGGACGGCCGGGTCCTGCCCGTCCTCACCGGCCTCACCGGCCACCCGCCCAAGTGGTACGTGGTGCCGGTGCCGGCCGAGGACGGCGGCCCGCCGGCCGTCCACGCCTACCGCCGCGTCCCGGCCGGGTACACCCCCCGGCTGCGCCTCCAGCGTGGCTGGCTGTACGAGTACGTCCCCGGCGGCCGGGAGCGTTTCCGCCCCAAGTGGCCCTGGACAAAGCCGAACAGCGGCGGCTGAGGCCCCGGGGCGGCCCGCTCGGTCCGGTACCGAACCCCCTAAGATCGGCGGTCAGGTGCCGAGGGACGGTCACGAGGGGGGTGCGCCATGGAGGCGCTTCGTCAGGACGATCCACGCCGCTTCGGCCCGTACACCGCGCTGGCCCGTCACCGCGAGACGGCGAGCGCGGTGAGTTATGTGGCGCGCGGCGCGGATGCCGAGGACCTGGTGCTGATCACCGCCGCCCGGCCTGCCCTCGCCGGGGTGCCCGCCTTCCGGCGCCGCTTCCAGGCCGAGGTCCGTACCGCCGAACGCCTGGCCGGCGGCTGGGTACAGCCACCCCTCGACATCACTGCCGTCACTGCCATCGCCGCCGTCACCGGCGTTCCCGGCGACGGCAGCACCGACCTTTCGCTCTCCGGTCCGGAGCGGCTCTGGACCGCCACCCGTTACCTCCCCGCGCTGACGCTCGCGGAGGCCGTCGCCGTCGGCGGGCCGCTGCCCGAGCGCGCGGTACGGATACTGGGCGCGGGCATCGCCGAGGTACTGGCCCGGGTGCACGCCACCGGCTCCGCCCTGCAGGGGCTCTCCCCGGACACCGTGCTGCTCGCCGCCGACGGGCCCCGGCTGACCGCCTTCGGCCCACTGGGCGGGGCCGCCGCCGCCGAGGCGCTGCCGGGCGGGCAGCTCTCCGTACGGCTCGGCTACCTCACTCCGGAGCAGGTCGCCGGCCAGGAGGTGGGCGCCGCCTCCGACCTCTTCGTGCTCGGGCTGCTGCTGGCGTACGCGGCGACCGGGGCCACCCCGTTCGCCGGGGGCCCCGCCGGGAGCACGGCGGACCGGATCGCCCACGGGGAGCCCGGACTCGGCGGTGTACCGGCCGAGTTGCGGGAGCTGATCGCCGGGTGCCTGGCGAAGGACCCGGGCGCCCGCCCGAGCGCCGCGTCCGTCGCGGCGTCGCTGGCGCTGGAGGGCGCCGCCGCGCTCGCCCGGAGCGGCTGGCTGCCGGAACGGCTCTCGGCGGCGGTGGCCGACCAGGAGGCGCGGGTGCGCGCGCTGGAGGCCCCGGACGGCCCCGGCTCCACGGACGGTCCCGACGCCGCAAACAATCCCGACACCACCGCCTCCGCCGAGGGCGGGTCGGCCACCCGGTTCCTCAACACCCGGCCCCGCGACGGGGAGCCGGACCACCCCACCACCCGGCTCGCCGCACTCCGCGCACCCTCCTCCTCGACCACCGGCCCGGCCCCCGCCCCCGAGCAGGCCCCGGCACCCGGCCGGGCCCTGGCGACCAGGCGGTCCGCCCCGCCCGCCCCGGCCGTCCCGCCGGGCGTTCCCGCCCCCGGCTCGCTGCTCCCCGCGCGCCGTCCCCTGGAGTCGCCGTCCGGCGGTTCGCTCGCCGCCCAGGCACCGGCCTCCCCGGCCTACCCGGTTCCGTACTCCGGCACCTCCCTGCCGGGCGGCGGCTCCCTGCCCACCGGTGCGGCGACCCCGCCGGTGCGGCAGCCCCCCGCGCCGGACCGGGCCTCGCTCTTCCCCACCCGCAGGTCGCTGCTGGCCACGGTCACCGCCGGGGCGCTGGGCCTCCTCGTCGGCGGGGTCGCGGTCGGCGCCCTCGGGACCGACGACGCACCCGCCCCGGTGGACGACGGGAAGCCCGAGCCGAGCAAGGGCCCCGCGCTGCCCGGGCAGCCTCCCGCCCTCACCTGGACGTACGCGCACCCGGCGTCCGAGGCGGAGCCGCTCACCGCCGCGCTCTGGCAGGACCGGCTGCTGGTGCTGACGAGCAAGGCCCAGGCGTCGGCGGTCGACCTCCGCACGGGCAAGCGGGTCTGGCAGCGCGCGGACGCCGCCGAGGGCCAGGCGGCGCTGGCCGCCGGGGACAGCCTCGTCTTCGTCGCGGGCCCGACCGCGTTCCTCTGGCTGTCGCCGGGGACGGGCGAGGTGGAGCACCGGGTGCGGTACGCGGACGGCTTCGCCGGCCTCCCCGGGCTCCGCGTCGGCAAGCTCACCGGGCAGTCGGGCTCCGTCGTCTGGTTCTCGGGCGCGCGGACGGTGACCGTGAAGGCCCCGAAGCCGGCCAAGGGCAAGAAGCCCGGCAAGGACAAGCAGGTCGTCCAGGCGTACTTCTTCGCGTACGACCTGGTGAGCCGCGAGGAGCTGTGGCGGGTCCAGGTGCCGGCGGGCCGGGGCGCGGCAGGCCCCGAGTACCGGCTGACGGCGGCCCGGCTGAACGACATCGTGGTGCGTCAGGACGCCTCCACCCTCACCGCCGACGATGTGCGCGCGGCCAAGGGCAAGGGCTCCTTCCGCTGTTTCGACCGGACGACCGGGAAGCTGCTCTGGACGAAGCAGTTCGGCGCGGTCAGCCCCTCCGGCGCGGCGGGCGGCGACGAGGAGGGGCGGCTCTTCGGGGCGGCCGGCGACGCTCTGCAGTCCTGGGACACGGACAGCGGCAAACCGCTGTGGCGGCTCGACGGAACCGGCCCGAAGTCGGAGTTCGGCACCCCGGTGGAGTCGGGCGATCTGATCGTCACCACCAACCGCAGCCAGGAGGTCGGCATGGTCGAACGCGAGACCGGCAAGCTCCTCTGGCTGCGCTCCACCGAGGTGCCGGTCGGCGGTGCCGCGCCCCTGGTCACCGTCACCGCGTCCGGCGACACGGTCCTCGCCTCGGACACCACGCAGGTGACGGCGTTCGACGCGCGGGACGGGCGGCGGCTGTGGAAGTTCCAGGACATCGGGGTGGCCGAACCCAGGGGCGCCGCCGTCACCGCCCCGTACCGGACGCTGACGGCCGGTCAGACCGCCGTCGTGCTGCGGGGCCGGGCCGTCTACGCGTTCCCCGTGGCCTGACGGGCGACGCCTCGGGCGTACCCCGCCGTACGGGGTGACGCGGGGCGCCACGCCGTGCGGTGCTTGCGTCGGCGGACCCCGAGTGAGCGGATAAATATGATTCGCACACTTTTAAGGGGTCGGTCCGGTCCGGCGTACGGACGACGGGCCCGCACCATCACCGGAGGTGATGACGTGTCAGGCAGGCTTCTGCGAGCGGTCTGCGCGACGGCGGTCCTGGCCGCCGTCGCCGCCCACGCCCCGGCCGGCGCCGGCCCAGACCCACGAGCGGCGCCCGAGCCCTCCACCCGGGACTCCTCGCGCGCCCCGAACGGCGATGCGAACGGCGATGCGACCGGCCCGGCGGCCCCCGCCCCGGCCCCCGGGGCGTCCGACGACCCGGCCCGCGAGGCGTCGCCCACTCCCGCCCCGTCGTCCAGCCCCACCCCGTCGTCCGTCCCTGCCTCGTCCTCCGCCCCCGCCCCGTCCCCCGGCGTGACCGTGGACGCCTCCGAGGCCCTCGCCGGCCGCGAGCCGTCCGCGTCCCCCACCCCCGACGCCGCCGCCCCCCAGGCCGCCCCCGCCCTGCTCACCGAACTCCAGACGCTCTTCCGGCGGATGGAGAAGGCCACCGAGACCTACAACGCGACCGACGAAAAGCTGGCGCGGCAGATGACCGCCACCCGGAAGGTGAACGACGACCTCACGCGGGCCCGGCGCACCCTGCGTTCCGGGCGTGCGGCGGCCGGGCGGCTGGCCCGGGAGCAGTACCGGGACCGGTCCGACTTCTCCGCGTACCTGCGGCTGCTGCTGGCGGACCGGCCGTCCGACGCGTTCGACCAGAGTCATGTGATCGCCCGTGCGGCGGCCGGGCGCGCGGCGACCGTGGACCGCCTGACGAAGGCCGAGAAGCGGGCCGGCGTCCTCGCGGTCGCCGCCCGCGAGGCGCTCGCCGAACAGCGGGCGCTCGCGGCGGAGCAGCGCGGGCAGCGCGACTCCGTACGGGCGGCGCTGGACCGCGTGGAGGCGCGCCTGGCCGAGCTCACGCCCGGCCAACTCGGCGCGGTCTCCGCCCTGGAGGACGACCGCGTGGACGCGGCGCAGCAGGACCTCGTCGCCTCCGGCGCCCTCAGCTCGACGCGCCCGCCGTCGTGGGAGGGCGCCGAGGCGGTGGCGTACGCGATCGAGCAGATCGGCAAGCCGTACGAGTGGGGGGCCGAGGGGCCGGACAGCTTCGACTGCTCCGGGCTCACCATGCGGGCCTGGGAGCACGCCGGGCTGACCGTCCCCCGGACCTCGCAGGAGCAGTGGGCCGGACTGCCCCGCGTCCCGGTCTCCTCGCTGCGCCCGGGCGACCTCGTCGTGTACTACCCGGAGGCCACCCATGTGGCGCTGTACATCGGCGACGGCCTGGTGGTGCAGGCGCCGAGGCCGGGGGCGCGGGTGAAGGTGTCGCCGCTGGCGTCGAACCCGCTGCTCGGCGCCGTACGCCCCGACCCGGAGGGCGTACCGCTCGGCACGTACACACGGCCGGAGTTGCCGGAGGGGGCGTCGGAGGGGTCCGACACGGGATACAGCGGGTCGACCGAGCCGGAGTGACGTGTTCGGGCCCGGTGCCCTCAAGCGCAACGCGCTTCAGACCGCCTGCATGCCGCCGTCGACCGGCAGGACCGCTCCGGTCACGTAGGAGGCGCGGTCGCTCAGGAGCCAGGCGGCGGCCTGGGCGATCTCGTCGGGCTCGGCCGCGCGGCGGAGCGGGGTGCGGGCGTTGAGGTGGTCGATGACGCCGGGTGAGGCGTCGTCCCACGCGCGCATCATCTCGGTCAGCGTGGTGCCGGGGGCGATGGCGTTGACGCGGATGCCCTCCGGGCCGTAGGTGGCGGCGGCCGATTCGGTGAGGCTGTTGACCGCCCGCTTCGTCGCGGCGTAGGCGGCGAGCGGGGGGTTGCCCCGGAAGCTGCCCACGGACGAGTTGTTGACGATCGCTCCCGTGCCGGCGGTGGCCCGGATGGCGGCGACCTGGGCGGACATCGCCAGCCACTGGCCCTTGAGGTTCACGGCGTAGACGTGGTCGAAGTCCGCCTCGGACACCTGGTCCATCGGGGCCGGGGGCACGCTGGTGGCGGCGTTGTTGAAGGCGACGTCGAGCCGGCCGTACACCTCGACCGCACGGTCGACGGCAGCCCGGACACCAACCCCGTCGGCAAGGTCGCACACGGCGTACGCGGCGGTGCCGCCGGCCGCCCGGATCTCCTCGGTCACCGCCTTGAGCTCCCGCTCGGTACGGGCCGCGAGCAGCACCCGGGCTCCTTCCCGGGCGAACAGGCGGGCGGCGGCGGCGCCGATGCCGCGACCGGCGCCGGTGACGAAGGCGACCTTCCCGGCGAGCAGGCCGCCGGAAGCGGAGGCGGCGGTGCCCGTGGTGGTGGTTGTGGTGGTCCCGGTGGAGTGCTCGATGTGCGGTGCGTCGTTCATGGCCCCGAGTCTGGGTCCGGGCCCGGAGCCCATCCAGGCATCAGCGGTACCTGGATGAGTCCCCGTCACGCGTGCAGACTGGGACGCGTGGACAGAGAAGAGCTGGCCGGTTTCCTGCGCGGCAGGCGCGAGCGCATCGCCCCTTCCGACGTGGGTCTGCCCGCCGGGCCGCGCCGCCGGACCCCGGGGCTGCGCCGCGAGGAGGTGGCGCAGCTGGCGTTCATCTCGACCGAGTACTACACCCGGCTGGAGCAGGCCCGCGGCCCGCACCCCTCGCACGAGGTGATCGACGGCCTGGCCCGCGCCCTGCGTCTGTCGGACGCCGAGTGCCACCACCTGCACCACCTCGCCGGCACCCCGCCCGGCCCGCCGGACGGACCCTCGCGGCACGTGCGGCAGAGCGTCCACGACCTCCTGCGGCGGCTGCCGGACACGGCGGGGATCGTGCTCTCCGCGACGTTCGAGGTGATCGCCTGGAACGATCTGGCGGTCGCCCTCCTGGGGGACTACTCCGCTCTGCCCCGGCGCGAACGCAACCTGGTGCGCCGGGCCTTCCTCGCTCCGCGCTCCCCGGACCGGCCGTTGCACGACCCGGCCGACGCGGAGGCGTTCGCCCGCGCGGCGGCCCAGCGCCTGCGCGCCGCCGCCGCGCGCTACCCCGGCGACCCCGAGGTCTCCAGCCTCGTCGCCGATCTCCTCTCCGGAAGCCCGGAGTTCGCCCGGCTGTGGGCCACTCACGACGTGCACGCCGAACCCGCCCTGCGCAAGACCGTCCACCATCCGCTGATCGGTCCCATCACCCTCGACTGCGACGTCCTCGACATCACCGACCGGGACCAGCACGTGGTGCTCTACACGGCCGAGCCCGGCTCTCCGGCACAGGAGGCGCTGAGGCTGCTGGCGGTGATCGGCACGCAGCGCATGGACGTACCGGGCTGAGCCACCGGGCCCCGAGGGTCGAAACGCCTCTCCGGCACCGGACCCGCCGCCCAGGCGGACGTGGGCGGACGCACGCCGAGCGGGCCGGCCTCAGTTCCGCGCTCTCGTCAACGTGTACAGGTCCCAGGAGTCCGGGTCGCCGATGTACTGGTAGACGGTGACCCGGCCCTCGTCGCCGCCCACCTCCCAGGGATCGTCGCCGTCCCAGCCGCACTCCGGGACGGTGACGACGATCCTCTGCCCCCACGGCCCTTCGCCGCGGTCGTAGGCCCAGGTGCCCCGGCCGGTGCACTGCTCCGCCCCCTCGGCCGTCCCGTCGTCGAACCAGGAGTCGAAGCCGGGGTCGGAGTCGGAGTCGGGGTCTGTGTCTGTGTCTTCGACCGCGACGGACTCCGCGCTGCCGTCCTCCGAGAGCGTCAGGGTCCCGCCCTTCCCGTCGGTCCATTCCCCCACCATCGAGGCGCGGGTGACGGCCGGCGGGGCGTACGTGTCGACCAGGCCGAAGTCGAGGGCCATGAGCCCGAGAACGCCGACGCTCAGCACCGCCAGAGTGCCCCACAGTGCGATCGGGCCGAAGAGTCCCTTGCGTGCGACCCGGGTGACGAGGCCGGCCCCGGCGAGGAGGACCGTCGCCGCGCACCACGCCGACGCCGCCTCGATCGGCCCGAGGTATCCGGTCAGGGCCGCGGCCGCCCCCAGCGGCGCGAGCACCGTCGCCAGCACCACCGGCACCCACCACCACGCCTCGCGGCCGCCGAACCTGCGCCCCAGCGCGTCACTCAGCCGCACGGCGGGGATCACGAGGGCCTGCGACAGTACGGCTCCGGCGAACAAGCCCGCCAGCACCAGGAAGGGCAGCATGAAGAACACCCCCAGGCCGTAGGACTGGGCGCTCGGGGCCTCCTGACCCTGCCCGTGAACCACGAAGAGGATGAGGGCGGCCACCGCCTCCAGGGTCATCACGAGCAGCGAGATCGCCGGCATGTCGTCGGACGAACGTTTCTGCCCCATGGAGGGCCCCCCTCGTGACGGGCGGGCGGCACGCCGGACAACGCGGCGCGCGGCACACCGGAAAAGCGCGGCACGCCCGGTGGGCGACTGCGTCTCCGCTCATCCTGCCAGGGAATTTGAACACGTTCAACATCGGGTCTCCCCCCGCTGCGACCAGGGCCGTCCGCAGCCGGACACGCAGCCGGACACGCAAAAGGCACCGGTCACCGACGGGTTGTCGGTGACCGGTGCCTTGGGCCTGGAGTTCCGGGTGGGGTCAGGCGCCCGCGACCGAAGCCAGGTACGCGTTCGTCTTCTCCGGCTCGAAGAAGAAGTTGTCGAAGTCCGCCGGGTTGTTGAAGCCGTTGGCGAAGCGGTCCGCGACCGGCGGCATCTGGCCGGCGGCGCCGATCAGGTTCAGCACGTGCTCCGGCGGGACGCCGAGCATGGCGTTCGTCCACTTCACCACGTGCTGGGCGGTGTCCCAGTAGCGGTCGAAGGTGGCCTGCATCCACTCCGCGTCGAACGCGCGGTCGCCGTGCTCGATGATCGACTCCAGGTACGCGTTGGCGCACTTGGAGGCCGAGTTGGAGCCCTGACCGGTGATCGGGTCGTTGGCGACGACCACGTCGGCCACACCGAGCACCAGACCGCCGCTGGGGAGCCGGCCGATGGGGTTGCGCACGGTCGGCGCGTAACGGCCGGACAGGGTGCCGTTGGCGTCGGTCAGCTCGACCTTGGTGGCGCGGGCGTACTCCCACGGCGTGAACCGCTCCATGAGCTCCAGCGTCTTGGCCAGGTGCTCCGAGGGGTCCTTGATGCCCTGGAAGACGTCGAGCGGGCCGCCCGGGATGCCCTCCCAGAACAGGATGTCCGCGCGCCCCGAGGTCGTCAGGGTCGGCATCACGAAGAGCTCGCCGACGCCCGGCACCAAGTTGCAGCGGACCGCGTCGAACTCCGGGTGCTCCGGGCGCGGGCCCATGCCGTGCACGTACGCGACGGCCAGCGCCCGCTGCGGGGCGTCGAACGGCGAACGCGAGGCGTCCCGGCCGAACATGGAGACCAGCTCGCCCTTGCCTGCCGAGACCATCACCAGGTCGTACGTACGGGAGAAGTAGTCCAGGTCCGAGACGGCCGCACCGTGGATGACGAGCTGGCCGCCGCGCTGGGCGAAGGTCTCCATCCAGCCGGCCATCTTCACCCGCTGGTCCACCGACTGGGCGTAGCCGTCCAGCTTGCCGACCCAGTCGATGACCCGCGAGGAGTCGGGACCGGCGACCGAGACGCCGAGGCCCTCGATCTTCGGGGCCTGGGTCTCCCAGAAGTTGAGCTGGTAGTCGCGCTCGTACTGGAGAGCGGTGTCGAACATGCACTGCGTGGACATGACCCGGCCGGTCCGGATCTCGTCGGCCGTACGGTTCGACATGAGGGTGACTTCGTACCCGCGCGACTGCAGGCCGAGGGCGAGCTGAAGTCCGGACTGGCCGGCTCCGACTATGAGTATCTTCCGCATGGGACGGTTCTCCGTTTACGTGGTACGTCGATCGGGGGGCGCGGTTCTCAGGCAGGGGTGGCGTCGAGAGCATGGCCCACGAGGGTGAGCAGCGACTCGACGACGGTGATCCTGTTACGCGCGTCCATGATCACCACAGGCACGTGCTGAGGGACACTCAGGGCCTCCCGGACGTCCACCGCTTCGTAGCGGTCCGACCCCTCGAAGTGGTTGACGGCCACGATGTACGGCAGCCCGCAGCTCTCGAAGTAGTCGAGCGCCGGGAAGCAGTCGGCGAGACGGCGGGTGTCGGCCATGACGATCGCGCCGATGGCCCCGCGCACCAGGTCGTCCCACATGAACCAGAACCGCTGCTGGCCGGGGGTGCCGAAGACGTACAGCACGAGGTCGTCGTCGAGCGTGAGGCGGCCGAAGTCCATCGCCACGGTGGTGGTGGACTTGTCGGGGGTCGCGGTGAGGTCGTCGGTCTCCTCACTGGCCCGGGTCATCACCGCCTCGGTCTTCAGCGGGGTGATCTCGGAGACCGCGCTCACGAAGGTCGTCTTGCCCACGCCGAAGCCGCCCGCCACCACGATCTTGGTCGCGGTGGGCGCGCGCGTATGGTCCAGCTGCCACGCCTGGACGGACTCCTCGGTCCGGTCCTGCGGCCCCGGCTGACGCGGGGTGAACAGCGTCGGCGCCTCGGGCGCCCGACCGGCGGGCGCGGGGTCCGCGAGCGTCGGCCCGGACAGCTTCGGCTCAGAGACGACGGAGTCCATTGAGCACCCTTTCGAGCAGTGCGCGGTCGGGCTGACCGGCGCCGTGGCCGGTTCCGTACACGCGGATCTTTCCCTGGTCCGCCAGGTCGCTGAGGAGTACCCGGACCACACCGAGCGGCATCTGGAGCAGGGCGGAGATCTCGGCCACCGTACGCATCCGGCGGCAGAGTTCGACGATCGCCCGGAGCTCCGGCATGACCCGCGTACCGAGGTCTCCGCCGGTGAGCTCGCGGCGCTCCTCGGGCGCCTCCAGCGCGGCGACGAAGGTCTCGACGAGCAGCACGTGCCCGAAGCGGGTGCGCCCACCGGTGAGGGAGTACGGACGGACCCGTGCGGGCTTCCGGTCGGACCCCCGCACGGGGAGCCTGCGGGCGGGTTCGGCGGCGGACGTCACTGGGTACTCTCCATCGATTTACGCAGCTCATTGCGGAGTTCGGGGGTGAGGACGTGTCCGGCCCGGCCGACGAAGAGCGCCATGTGGTAAGCGATGACGCCCATGTCGCAGTCGGGGGTGGCGTGGACGCCGAGGAGCGAACCGTCACTGATCGACATGACGAAGACGCTTCCCTCCTCCATCGCGACCATCGTCTGCTTGACGCCGCCGCCGTCCATCAGCTTCGCGGCCCCCATGGTGAGGGACCCGATGCCGGACACGATGGTGGCGAGGTCGGCGCTGGAGCCCCTGGGACTCTGCTGCTTCCCCGCGGCCGGAGCGGCCTGGTGTCCGGGGTCGGAGGAGAGCAGCATGAGCCCGTCGGACGAGACGACCGTGACCGAGTGGACCCCTGGTACCTCCTCCACCAGATTGCTCAGCAGCCAGTGCAGGTTCCGGGCTTCGGTGCTCAGCCCGAGCGTGCTGGGCGCAGTCAACTGCGTGCCTCCTCGACAGTGTCCCCCGTCTCCTGGCCGTCCGGGCGGCCGGCCAGGTCGGTGCGTGCGTTCGGTGCGGTCGGGGCGTCGGTTTCCACGCCCTCCGCGATCTCGGCTTCCACGTCCCGGCGGCCTTCACGCGCTCCGCGCTGGAATCCGCCGAGCCGGCGCCTGAGCGCTTCCTTGTCCAGGCTGCCCGTGCGCTCCGCGGAGGGTGAGTCGGCGGGCTTGACCACCCGGGGGGTGCGCTTGGGCAGCCCCTTGTCCGTGACCCGCTCGGGCTGCCGGGGACCCGGCACGGACTCGGTGGACGCGGCCTCCCGCACGGGAAGCGCGTCGGGCTCGGGGGCCTGCGGGGTCTGCGGGACCTGAGGGGCCTGCGGGGCCGGGGGGAACGGGGCGTGCGCGGTCCCGGGGAGCGGGAACGGCCGGGGCTCCGGCGCCTCGTAAGGGTCGTGGGCGGCCGGGGCGTGCGTACCCGCCGTGTCGGCGGACCGCTCGTGCCGGTCGGGGCCGATGGCGTACGGGTTCCCGGGCGCGTCCCGGGCCGGTTCGGGGACCTCCTCCGGCGCGGTCGGGAGCCGGAACTGCATGGTGGTCTCGGCCAGGGTCTCCACCGGGGCCGGGGACTCCACGGGGGCCGGGGTCTCCACCGGAGCCGGGAACTCGGCGGCGGCCGGCTCCCCGTGGACCTCGGGAGCGGCGGCCGGAGCCGCCTGCGGGCCCGCGTCCCGGATGGTCTGCTCGGCTGCGGCGATCAGCGGGTCCTCGGCGGGGACGACGATCGAACGGCCCTGGAGGGCGTTGGAGTTCGCCTCGGCGACGGAACCCGGGAGGTTCAGCGTCGGCGCACCGCCCGGCACGTTCACCGGCGGCGGCGAGGCGGCCGGCGGGGTCTTCGGCAGCAGCGCCTGGGGCAGCACGACGACCGCCGTCACGCCGGTGCCGGTCTTCTGCGGCTGCAGCCGAACCTGCACGCCGTGGCGCGCGGCCAGCAGCGAGGAGACCTGGAGGCCGAGCCCGGTGCTGTCGTCGGCCGGGTCCCCGACGCGGAAGGAGTTCGGGTCGGCCAGCCGGAGGTTGACCTCCTCCATCCGCGCCGCCGACATCCCGATGCCCTCGTCCTGCACGGAGAGCATCACCTCGCCCGTCTCCAGCAGCCAGCCGGAGAGCTCGACGCGCGAGTCGGGCGGCGAGAACGCGGTGGCGTTCTCCAGGAGTTCGGCGACGAGGTGGCTCAGGTCGTCGGCGGCGAACCCGGCGATCTGGGCGTACGGCGGCAGGGACTGGATGGTGACGCGTTCGTACCGCTCGATCTCGCTGACGGCGGCGCGGGCCACGTCGACCAGCGGGATCGGGCCGGCGTGCCCCTGGCCGTGGTCGGCGCCCGCGAGGACCAGCATGTTCTCGCCGTGGCGGCGCATCACGGTGGCGAGGTGGTCGAGCTTGAAGAGGGTGGCCAGCCGCTCCGGGTCCTGCTCGCGCTCCTCCAGGTTCTCGATCACGCCCAGCTGGCGCTCGACGAGCCCGAGGCTGCGCAGCGAGAGGTTGACGAAGGTGTGGTGCACGGTGTTGCGCAGCCGCTGGAGTTCGGCGGTGAGCTCGGCGACCTGGATCTGGAGTTCGGCGCGCTGGAGGGTGAGCGCCTCGCGTCCGGCGACCAGTTCGGCGTGCTCGGCCCGCAGTCCGCCGGTCTGCCCGGCGAACTCGTGGTGCAGGGCGAGCAGCCGCTGGTGCAGGGCGTTGATCGAGCGGACCACCTGGGCGAACTCGTCGTTGCGGCCCCGGTAGGCGATCGCCTCCGCGCTCTCCGGCTCGGCGGCCAGCCGGGCGGAGCCGATGCGCAGCACGGCGAGCGGCTGGGTGAGGGTGCGGGCGACGGCGGTGGAGACGCCGACGGCGATCAGGAAGCAGCCGCCGAGCAGGGCGAGGGAGAGTTCGAGCCCGGTGACGTCGTCGTCGCGGAGCTTCTCCAGCCGCTGCACCTGGGCGGTGCCGAGCGCCGACTCGACGCCGCGCATCCGGTCGATGCGCGCGGAGAGGGCGGCGGAGAGCTTCTTCGAGCTGGTCTGCTGCTCGGAGTCGGAGAGTTCGGGGCTGTCGGTCAGGGCGGCGAGGTACTTCTCGGCGCTGTTGACCTCGGGCCCGGTGACGGTGGAGGAGAGCTTGTCGCGGGCGCTCGCGCCGGCCGCCTGGTCGAAGTCGGCGAGGGCGGCGAGTTCGCGGACCCGGGCCTGCTGGGCGGCGGCGCTCAGCTCGTCCCGGGCCCGGTCGTCGGCCGACTTCTCGTCGTCGTCGCTCTGCACGGGGAGCCCGGTGTAGGGGTCGTACTCCTGGACCGGGGCCGGGCTGGGCACGGCGAGGGCCGCGAGGAGCAGTCCCCGGGTGGCGGAGGCCTGTTCGACGGCGGTGGAGAGGGCGAGCGGCGCGCGGGTGGCGGCGGCCGCGCGCGGCGGGGTCGTCTCGGCGAGTTCGGCGGCGAGGTCGTGGAGCTTGGCGATGACCTCGCTGTAGGCCTGGTGGGCGGCGAGGGCCGAGCCCTTGCCGCTGACCGCGTCGCGGCGCAGTGACGGGACGGTGGAGAGGTCCCGGCGGAGCGTGGCGGGGGCGGCCTCGCGGATCTCGTCGATCTGCTGGTCGACCCGGGCGCTGAGGCTGTCGGCGCCGGGCTTGGCGTCGCCGCCGTCGCCGTTTCCGTCGTACGTCTTACGGCCGCTCGCGATGTACGCGGTGATCGCGTCGCGTTCGTCGGCGAGGGAGTGGGCGAGCGTGATGGCCTGCTGGTCGAGCTCGGCCAGGGTCACCAGGTTCTGCGACTCGTTGAGGTCGGAGGAGGCGCCGAGGGCCGCCGGGGCACCCGCCGCTATGACGGTGATCCCGACGACGGCGACACCCGCCACGAGTCGCCTGCGCACGCGCACCTTGCGCTTGTCGCCGCCCGCCGCCGGAGCGGTCGCCCCGGAAACGTCCTGCGTGCCGACCTTGCTCCGCGGCCGCTTCTTCTGCACCGGTGCTCGCATTCTTGACTCGTCCGCCCATGAAGCAGAGGTGACGCACCGTCACGTGCGCGCGCTCCCCTGCCACTGGTCCAGCTTCTGACCATTCCAGCCCTTTTGGGAGGGGGACGCGCATCGACCGCTCCGCCACTCGAACGAGTGAACATCACTCGTGAGCGGGCGAACAAGTCTCCCCAGCGCGGCCACTCTCCATACGTCGGACGCCGGGTGGACCTTCCGCGCGGGCTTTGGCAGGATGCCCGCCCGCACCCCGCCGGATCCGCCGGCGCCGCCCCTCGGCCCGGCCTGACCTGCTGCTACACGGCAACACGCCTGTCGTGCAGGCAGTGTGAAGGCGTCGTGCAGACTGGCTGCCATGCGCATCGAACTCGCCGGTACGCCCGGCAGCCCCGAACGCCCCAACGAGGACTGGGTCATGGCCGCCCTCCCCGCGTCCGGCCAGGGCGGGTGCCTGGTCCTGCTGGACGGAGTGACTCCCCCTCCGGGCGACGACGGTTGTGTGCACTCGGTGCCCTGGTTCACGTCGCGGCTGGGCGGAGCGCTGGCCGAACTGTCCGCTTCACGCCCGGATCTGACTCTGGAGGAGGTCCTCTCGGAGTCCATCCGGCGCACCGCGGACGCCCATCGCATCACCTGTGACCTTTCTCACGTGAGGACTCCTCAGGCAACCGTCATCCTGGCCCGTTGGGACGAGGCGGCGATCGAGTACCTGGTGCTGTCCGATTCGGTCCTGCTGCTGGAGTCCCCGGACGGGAGCGTACGCGCGGTGATCGACGACCGGCTCGACCGGCTGCCGCCGGGGACGCTCTCGTCCATGGAGTTGACGGACACGCTGGCCCGGAACAAGGAGGGCGGATTCTTCACCGCGGCCGCCGATCCGGCCGTCGCGTCGCGCGCGGTGACCGGCGGCCTGCCGCTCGGTGAGGTACGCGCGCTGGCCGCCCTGACGGACGGGGCGAGCCGCTGGACCGAGGTGTTCCAGGAGGGCGACTGGCACGCCGCGTTGGGGCTGCTGCGCTCGGCGGGCCCCCAGCACCTGATCGACCGCGTACGGGAACGGGAACGGGCCGACACCGGCCGGGTCCATCTGGGCCGGGGCAAGCGGCACGACGACGCCACGGCGGTCCTGGTCGAGTTCTGAACACACCCCGGAGGGGCAGGGCCCCGGGGGCGGAGGCCCGCCGTCCGGCAGTCCTGGGGGGGGGCGGGGAATGCCGTCCGGCGGCGTCAGCTCTCGGCGCGTGCGTTGAACTGGTGGAGCAGCCGGGCGAGTTCCGCGACCTCGGCACGGTCCCAGTCGGCGAGCTTGCGGACGTAACGGGCCCGCCGGGCGTCGCGGACGTGCCGGAACCGGGCGAGCCCCTCCTCGGTGAGGTGGACGAGCGAGGCGCGGCCGTCCTCGGGGTCCGGCTCACGGTTCACCAGACCGAGATCCTCCAGGGCGCGCAATTGACGGCTCATGGTGGCCTTGCCGACCCCGAACCAGGCCGCGAGCTCGGTGGCCCGCTGCTGCCCGGCGGACTCCAGGCGTACGAGCAGTCCGTACGCGGCGGACTCCAGTTCGGGGTGGACCTCGCGGGCCATCTCGCCGGAGGTCGCGCGCGCCCGCCGCAGGATCACGGCCAGTTCGTGTTCCAGGGCGAGGAAAGCCTGATCCGCCGGGACCCCGGCGGCGGTGTCGGGCCCGGTTCCGCTGTCCTTCTCCTCCACCACGGCACCCCTCATGCGCTTTCCACCTCTGAAACTTTCGCCCGCCGCGGTTCCTTTCCGCAGCTGGGCCAGTATTTCGCAGGAGTAGACCACAGGCGGGTCCAGGACCCCCTTCCGGAGAACGGGTCAACGCGCGTAGCGTCATTCTCGTCATGTTCGTGACAGAGCAGGACCACCGGGGCCCGGCCCCGCACGCACCCCGGTTCGCGGTTCCCCCCACCGTCCCTCACCGAACCACGGAGGCACGCCCATGTCCGCGCACAGATCCCGTTCCCGCACGGCCCGTCTGCTCGCCCCGGCCGGCACCCTGCTCGCCGCGCTCTCGCTCCTGTTCACCCTGCCCGGTGGCGCCTCGGCCGCCGGCTCCGCCGCCGCCGTCCCGGCCCGGGGCACGGCCTCGCTCGGCATGGGCGTCGTCGCCCACGACGGCCGGGGCTCCCTGCCGGTCGGCACGACCGCGACCCAGACCGAGGGCGTCGACGTCAGCGGCCACCAGGGCAACGTCGCCTGGTCGACGCTGTGGAGCGCCGGCGTCAAGTGGGCGTACGTGAAAGCGACCGAGGGGACGTACTACACGAACACCTCGTTCTCGCAGCAGTACACGGGCTCGTACAACGTCGGGATGATCCGAGGTTCGTACCACTTCGCCACCCCGGACACGACCTCCGGCGCCGTGCAGGCGAACTACTTCGCGGACAACGGCGGCGGCTGGTCCCGGGACGGCCGGACGCTCCCGGGCGTGCTGGACATCGAGTGGAACCCGTACGGGGACCAGTGCTACGGCAAGACGCCGGCCGCGATGGTCTCCTGGATACGCGACTTCGTGAACACCTACAAGGCGCGCACCGGGCGGGACGCGGTGATCTACACGGCGACCAGCTGGTGGACGACGTGCACCGGCAACAACGCCGGCTTCGGCGCGACCAACCCGCTCTGGGTGGCCCGCTACAACACCACGGTGGGCGAACTCCCCGCCGGCTGGGACTACTACACGATCTGGCAGTACACCTCGACCGGTACGACGGTCGGGGACCACGACAAGTTCAACGGCGCGCTGGACCGCGTACAGGCCCTGGCGAACGGCTGACACACCACCGCGCACGACACACCTCCCCGCCCGTGGCCCCGGTGACGCACTCCGTCGCCGGGGCCTCGGCGCCCCCGCCGGGCACCGCCCCCACTATGAACCAGCTGTATACACGGTGTGTATAGTCCGGGCTGCCGTACCGGACGTACGGCTGTACCGCGCCGTACCGACCGATGGATGGATCCACCGTGCTCAGAAGGACGCCGAAGCCCCGCACCCGGTCGACCGCCGCTCTGGTGGCCGCACTCGCCCTCACCCTGGGCGGCTGCTCCATGGCCACCACCGCCCCCGCCACGGCGCGCGACGAGGCTGCCGCCGACGCGAAGGGCGAACCCGGGCCGGTGGACTGCCGCGTGGCGAAGTGCATCGCGCTGACCTTCGACGCGGGACCCGGCAAGGACACCCCGCACCTGCTGGACGTACTCAAGGAGAAGAAGGTGCACGCGACCTTCTTCCTGCTGGGCAAGAACCACGTCCTCAAGCACCCCGACACCGTGCGGCGGATCGCGGACGAGGGGCACGAGGTGGCCAACCACACCTGGTCGCACGAGATCCTGACGGACAAGAAGCCGGACGAGATACGGGCCGAGCTGGAGAAGACCCAGGACGCCATAGCGGAGATCACCGGGAAGAAGCCCCGGCTGATGCGTCCGCCCCAGGGCCGTACCGACGACACCGTCTCGGAGATCAGCAAAGACCTGGGACTCTCCCAGATCCTGTGGAGCGCGACCGCCAAGGACTACTCGACCACCGACTCGGCGCTGATCGAGAAACGCATCCTGGACCAGGCGAGCCGGGACGGCATCATCCTGCTCCACGACATATACAAGGGGTCCGTGCCCGCCGTGCCGGGCATCATCGACGCCCTGCGGGAACGCGGCTACACCTTCGTGACCGTCCCCGAGCTGATGGCCCCCGCCGAGCCCGAACCGGGCACCATCTACCGCCCCTGACCCTGCTCCCGGCTCCCGGCTCCCGGCTCCCGGCTCCCGGGGCGCGATCTCCCCCGACCAGGGACGCACACCCCGGCAGCGCACGGGAGCGGCCCGCCTCCCCGGGGTCTCCGGGGCGACGGGCCGCCCGTACCGGTCGCGCGCGCGACGGCACGTCCGTCACGCCGTGCCGCTCACGCCGCGGCCGGAACCTTCTCCTCCGCGCCCGCGGTGGCCGGGGCGAGGGCGATCTCCAGCACCTGGCGGACGTCGGTCACCGGGTGCACCTCCAGCTTCTCCAGGACCTCGGCCGGGACGTCGTCCAGGTCGGCCTCGTTCCGCTTGGGGATCACCACGGTGGTGATCCCGGCCCGGTGCGCCGCCAGCAGCTTCTGCTTCAGGCCGCCGATCGGCAGGACCCGCCCGGTCAGCGAGACCTCACCGGTCATCGCCACGTCCGTACGGACCAGCCGCCCGGAGAGCAGCGAGGCCAGCGCCGTGGTCATGGTGATGCCGGCGCTCGGGCCGTCCTTCGGGACCGCGCCCGCCGGGAAGTGGATGTGGGTGCCCCGGTCCTTGAGATCGGCGACCGGCAGCTCCAGCTCCGCGCCGTGCGACCGCAGGAAGCTCAGCGCGATCTGCGCGGACTCCTTCATCACGTCGCCGAGCTGACCGGTCAGGGTCAGTCCGGACGCCCCGGTCTCCGGGTCGGCCAGCGAGGCTTCGACGAAGAGCACGTCGCCGCCCGCACCGGTCACCGCGAGGCCGGTCGCCACACCGGGCACGGCCGTCCGCCGCTCGGCCGGGTCCTGCGCGGACTCGGGCACGTGGTGCGGCCGTCCGATCAGCCCGCGCAGATCGGCGTCGGTGACCGTGAACGGCAGCTCCCGGTCGCCCAGTTCGTGCTGGGCCGCGACCTTCCGCAGCAGCCGGGCGACGGCCCGCTCCAGGTTCCGTACGCCCGCCTCACGGGTGTACTCGCCGGCCAGCTTGCGCAGCGCCGACTCCTCCAGCGCGACCTCGTCCTTCTCCAGACCGGCCCGCTCCAGCTGGCGCGGGAGCAGGTGGTCGCGGGCGATGACGACCTTCTCGTCCTCGGTGTACCCGTCGAGCCGGACCAGCTCCATGCGGTCGAGCAGCGCCTCCGGGATGGCCTCCAGGACGTTGGCGGTGGCGAGGAAGACCACGTCGCTGAGGTCGAGCTCGACCTCCAGGTAGTGGTCGCGGAAGGTGTGGTTCTGCGCCGGGTCCAGCACTTCGAGCAGGGCGGCGGCCGGGTCGCCGCGGAAGTCGGAGCCGACCTTGTCGATCTCGTCGAGCAGCACGACCGGGTTCAGCGAACCGGCCTCCTTGATCGCCCGGACGATGCGTCCCGGCAGCGCCCCGACGTACGTACGCCGGTGGCCCCGGATCTCCGCCTCGTCCCGGACACCGCCGAGCGCCACCCGGACGAACTTCCGCCCCATGGCGTGCGCGACGGACTCACCGAGCGAGGTCTTGCCGACCCCGGGAGGGCCGACGAGCGCCAGCACCGCACCGCCGCGCCGCCCGCCGACGACGCCGAGGCCCCGGTCGGCCCGGCGCTTGCGGACCGCGAGGTACTCGGTGATGCGCTCCTTCACGTCGTCGAGACCCGCGTGCTCGGCGTCGAGGGTCGCCCGCGCGCCCCGGATGTCGTACGCGTCCTCGGTCCGCTCGTTCCACGGAAGCTCCAGGACGGTGTCCAGCCAGGTCCGGATCCAGGCCCCTTCGGGGCTCTGGTCCGAGGAGCGCTCCAGCTTCTCGACCTCCTTGAGCGCGGCCTCGCGGACGTGCCCGGGCAGATCGGCGGCCTCGACGCGGGCGCGGTAGTCGTCGGACTCGTCCCCCGGGTCCCCGTTGAGCTCCGACAGCTCCTTGCGTACGGCGTCGAGCTGGCGCCGCAGCAGGAACTCGCGCTGCTGCTTGTCGACGCCCTCCTGGACGTCCTTGGCGATGGACTCGGCCACGTCCTGCTCGGCGAGGTGCTCACCGAGCCACTGCACGGCGAGCTTCAGCCGGGCGACCGGGTCCGTCGTCTCCAGCAGCTCCACCTTCTGCGCGGTGGTCAGGAAGGGGGAGTAACCGGAGTTGTCGGCGAGCGCGGAGACACCGTCGATCTGCTGCACCCGGTCGACGACCTGCCAGGCCCCCCGCTTCTTCAGCCAGCTGGTGGCGAGCGCCTTGTACTCCTTGACCAGCTCGGCGACGGCACCCGGCAGCGGGTCGGGCACCTGCTCGTCGATCCGGGTCGCCTCGACCCAGAGGGCCCGCCCGGGACCGGTCGTACCGGTGCCGATCCGTACCCGCGAGCGCGCCCGCACGATCGCCCCGGGGTCCCCGTCGGAGAGCCGCCCGATCTGCTCGACCGTACCGAGGACGCCGGTCCCCGTGTATCTGCCGTCGATGCGCGGCACCAGCAGCACCTCGGGCTTGCCCTCGGCGGCGGCGGCCTGCGCGGCCTCGACGGCGGCACGCGCCTCGCTGTCGGAAAGATCGAGCGGAACCACCATGCCGGGCAGCACGACTTCGTCGTCGAGCGGCAGCACAGGCAGGTCGAACGGGGTGGACGCCTTGGTGTCGGTAGCCATGATCTTCCCTTCGGCAGTCAAGTTGAGCTATGCACGCTCAATGCTTGTGAGCCGAGGAATGTTCCCCGAGGGATGTTCGCTCTGAGCGATCGGGGTGTGACCGGCCCACGAGGCGGGTTCCGCGCGTTCCGGACCCACGCCTCGCGCACCCTCCGCCCGGACCTGTCCGCGCGGACCCGCCCACCCGGGCCCGCCCACCCGGAGCCGACGGCCCGGAGCCGACGGCCCGATGTCAGTGGCGCCTGTCACGATGGCCGGGCACCGCAACGATCGGGCGGAAGGCGCGGGCGCCCGGGACGCCGCCCCCCGCCACAACAGCACCGCGTCGGTCCAACTTCCCGTCCCCGTCCGGAAGGTCCGCATGAGCTGGGACGTCCTTCTCCTCCGCCTGCCCGACAGCATCACCTCGGTGCGGGACCTGCCCGACGACTACGTTTCGCCACCGCTCGGCCGGCCGCCCGAAGTACTGGCAGCCGTGAGCCGGGCCGCCCCCGGAACCGACTTCTCGGACCCCACCTGGGGCACACTCCTCGGGCCCACCTGGTCCATCGAACTGGGCATCGGCGGCGACGACCCCGTGGACTCGGTCATGCTGCACATCCGCGGCTCCGGCGACGACGTGCTGACACCCGTCCTCCGCCTCGCGGACGCCCTCGGCTGCAAGGCGGTGGACTGCTCCACGGGGGACCTGATCTCTCCGCGGGAACTCTCCGGCCGGCACGACTTCCAGGAGTTCCGCGACCGCGTGATCGGGCGGTGACCACCCGCCCCTCCGGAAGAGCTGTGCCCTCCGCGGGGATATTTCTGTGCCCGCGGGAATAGTTTTGAGCACACCGCGCACGAAGTATTCCGGCCGGGCGGCCGGAGCGGAATTGACACCCAGCCTGCCCACCGTCGCCGCGTGCTATCGTCGAACCCAGTTGCCGTGGCCCTGGAATTCTGAGCACCCTCGTCGACTTTTCCGACAGCAGGGCGCCTTTCGCGTTTTCAGTCCTTTTCGGACGACGTACCCCAGCGGCGACCCGGCATCCACGCACTTCGGTTTCCGGCGTTATGCCCCAAGGAGATATGACATGGCGTCCGGCACCGTGAAGTGGTTCAACGCGGCCAAGGGTTTCGGCTTCATCGAGCAGGAGGGCGGCGGCCCGGACGTGTTCGCCCACTTCTCGGACATCGCCGCCGAGGGCTTCCGCGAGCTGCTCGAGGGACAGCAGGTCACCTTCGACATCGCACCGACCCGGAAGGGCCCGACGGCGGAGAACATCGTTCCCGCCCGACCGTGATGCGCCCGTTTTCCATCCCCGCGGGGCACCGCCGTTTCACCTCCACAGTCGATTCACCGCAGACCTGATCCGATTTCGCATTCCGTTCGGCGCATTCTCGGCATTCCCGCAGCGGATTTCGCCCCGCAGCGGGAATTCCTTGATCGGCGCCGCATCGAGGAAGGTTCCTCTTGGGCCCCGTACATACGGACAGACTCTTCTCCCGCAATCGTCCCGCCAGCACCGCCCATCTTTTCGATGACGACGCCCGGGAACCGCAGGTCGGCGACGACATGACCGTCGAGGTCGCGCTGTCGGTCATGGCCAGTGCCCGCGTCGATCACCTGCTCGTCTGCGACAACGACGGGCTGCGCACCGGGCTCGTCACCCTGGCCGTGCTCGGCGCCGTCCGGGACGGAACCTCGTACACGGACCGGATCCAGTTGCGCGACCTTCTCGCCGACGACCGGGACGGCGCTCCGGCCTTGGCCCACTGAACCGACCCGCTCAGCACGACAGCAACCACCCCTTCTCTTCTCTCTGTGAGGCATCATGCGCTGCGTCATCGCCCGCTTCCCGTTCGAGCTCACCAAGAGCGGAGTCCTGGAAGCCATGAAGGGCATCAAGCCGGAGCCGGCCGTCGGCGAGTGCGTGATCGTGGGCCGCCGCACCTACCCCGTGAAGCAGGTCGGCCAGGTCATCACCCGGCAGGACCGCCGGGACTTCAGCGCCGGTGAGGTCCTGCGGGCCATGGCCCAGCTCGGCTTCACCTGCCCCGCCGTTCCTCGCGCGGCCACACCCGCGACCGACGCCCTCCAGCACGCGTCCGAGCTGCTCGGCGCTCCCGCAGCCGCCTGAGCCGGGACGAACACCGGCCCTGTCAGAAGTGTGTGGCGATCCCGAAGGCGCGGCGCAGCAGGGCCATGTCGTGCAGGTCGCGCGGAGTGGGTTCGTACCCCCGGTGGAAGTAGGCCTGCTGCTCGGCCGAGAGGCACGGGACGGGCGTGCCCCCGATGGTGCCCGTCACGAAACCGGTGGCGGGGTACCGGAAGGGGCGGTCCGGTTCGGGCGACGCCTGTACGGCGGAGCCGTCGGCGGCGAAGACCAGCGGGTGGAGGTCCAGCTCCCGGCCCGGCGAGGACGACCGGTCCGGCGAAGAAGACGACCGGCCCGACGGGGACGGCGGCCTGTGCGACGGGGACGACCGGCCCGACGGGGACGACCCGTCACCCGAGGACGTGAGGACGAACCGTACGGGGCGCTGGTCGAGGGTCTCCGTGTAGCCGGCGCCCGCAAGTACGGCCAGCACGGCGGGCTCCTGGTCCCGACGGTGCATCAGGTCGAGGTCGCGGTGGTCCCGGGTCTGCTCGCCGATCAGCGCGTCGATCCCCCAGCCACCGCCGATCCAGACGTCGGTCTCCGCCCGCCGCAACAGGGCCAGGACGGACAACACCCCTTCGGCCGTCATCACCGCACGCGCTCCCTTCTCCGGGCCGGTCAGGTCCGGGGTGTGCCGTCCCAGCGCCAGGTGGTCAGCCGTGCGCGCCCGGGCAGTTCGGCGCGTCCGGTGGCCCAGAGCAGCGTGGGCCAGGGGTCCGTGGACGCCGGAGCGTCCGGGAAGAGCCGGGCGAGCACCCGCGAGCAGATGTCGGCGGGCGGGTTCCAGGGAAGGCCGAGTCCCTGGGCCAGGTCGTGGGTGTGCACCAGGGTCTCCACGATCCCCATCGCGGCGAAGCCCTCGGGGTCGGACGCGCCGTAGCTGTGGTGGGCGAGAGCCTGCGGGGGTTTTGTACGCACCATGGCGACCAGCAGTGCGCCGCTGGCCTCCAGCACCTGGAGCAGGCCGTCGGGACCGGCCTCGCGGTCCGCGTGGATCGCGTTGGCGGGGCCGCCGGGCCGCCGGCTCTCCCACAGGAACGGCACCTCGCCCTTCATGGGCGGTGTTCGGGGGCCCAGTTGCGCGGCGTACGCGAAGAGGTCGTCGCTGAGGTGCTCGACGGTCTCCCAGCAGTCCCACTCCAGCGAACCCGCCTTCCCTGCCCACGCGCCCGGCGGGGCCTCGCGGAGGATGTCCACCGCGAGCTGCACGGCACGGTCGAGGTCGTCCGCCGTGACGGGGAACCGGGAGAGGCCGTTATCGGCCGAACGGGACATGACAGGACGGTATCCCGACCCGAGTGAGCCGGGCCCCCGGAACGAGGATCCGGCGTCCCCGTCCGGCGGCCGTCACGCGCCGCGCAGGCGCTCCAGGGCGCGTCCGAGGTTGCGGCGGGTGGCCTCTTCCGCCGCCTGCGGGTCGCCCGCGACGACGGCGGCGACGAGGTCCTCGTGCGCGCGGGCGTCGTCGCCGCCCGGGCCGTCGTGCACGTCGCCGTCGGCCACGGCGTCGCGGGCGGCGACCCGGAGCGCGCCGAGGAAGGAGTCGTACACCTGGGCGAGGACCGGGTTGTGTGCGGCCGTGACCACCGCGCGGTGCAGCCGCAGGTCGGCCTCCACCAGCTCGGCGTCCGAACCGGCGGCTCCCCGCTCGCCCAGCAGCTCCCCGAGGAGGACGACGTCCTTGTCGGTGCGCCGGGTCGCGGCGAGCCGTCCCGCCTCCACCTCCAGGGCGATCCGCACCTCGTACACGTCGGCGACGGCGGCCCGGCGCAGCCCCCGCTCGAACTCCTCGACGGGTGCGGTGGAGACCACGTAGGTGCCGGAGCCCTGCTGGGAGCGGAGCTGTCCGGAGGCGATCAGCGCCCGGACCGCCTCCCGGCCGGTGGAGCGGCCGACGCCGAGGAGCCGGCTCAGTTCGACCTCGCCGGGCAGCCGGGCACCCACCGGCCAGTGTTCCGCCGCGAGCAGGCGGCGCAGTTCGGCGACCGCGCCTTCGACGAGCGAGGTGCGCTGCACCGGCCGTACCGCCATGACGGACGCTCCCTGGGACCGAGGTGGTCAAGTGGTGAAGTGGTGAAGTGGGTCGAATGCCCGAACGAAGAACGTTCCGAGCGCAGAATGTCCCGAGCGCGGAACGTTCCGAACGCGGAATGACGGCGCCGTCGTACCGGCCCCGCCACTCCTCGGATACTCAGACAACTTAGCTCACGGCTTCGGAGCCCTCCTTCCCCCCGGCCGCCTCCGCGCCGGGCCCCGGCACGGGCCCCGCCACCGGCTCCTGCGGCGCCCGTTCCCGCAGCCGCAGTGCGGCGAGCAGGGCGACCACGAGGAACGCGAGGACCACGGCGAAGGTGACGCGCAGCCCGTGCGCGTCGGCCAGCCGGCCGAACAGCGGCGAGCCGAGACCGCCGACCGACATGGTGAGCCCCAGCGTGACGCCGCTGGCGGTGCCGGGGCGGGTGGGCAGGTAGTCCTGGGCCAGGGTCACCTGTGAGGAGAAGGGGACGAACATGGCGAAGCCCAGTACGGCGACGCCGATCGCTCCGACCGCCACCCCGGGGGCGAACACCAGCGCGGCCATCGCGGGCACCGCGAGGGTGTAGCCGCCGCGGATCGCGGCCAGCCGCCCGTAACGGTCGGCGGCCCACCCGCCCAGCAGGGTGCCGACCGCTCCCGCCAGCGTGAAGGAGGTCAGGACGGCCGCGGCCGTCCCCCGTGAGCTGTCCAGTTCGCGGATCATGAAGAGGGAGACCAGGGAGACCGTCGTCACGTAGGGGACGGACCAGCAGGCCGCGACCACGACCAGCCGGCCGAACGCGTGCCAGTCGTCCCCGGCCCCGGCGCCACCGGAACGCGCACCGGCGGCGGGGATCACCACCGTGGCCTCCTGGATGCCGCGGGCCCGCATCCAGGGCCCCTTGGCCACCCAGAGCGCGGCCATCACCAGGGCGGGCACGGCCAGCAGCCAGGTGCCCCGCAGGCCGGCGGCCCCGACCACCAGCGTGACGAACCCGGGTGCGAGCGAACCGCCCAGCGTGCCGCCCACCGAGAAGACGCTCATCGCCTTCTGGGAGCTTCCGCCCGCCGCCCGCGCCTGGTTGGTGGCGGGCGGGTGGTAGGCGGCGATGCCGATCCCGGCGACGGCCGCGCAGATCCAGGTGAGGAGGTAGCCGGAGAACAGTCCGGTACCGGCCACTCCCGCGGCGGCCACCAGGAATCCGGCGGGCACCAGCCAGGGGCGCGGCGCCCGGTCGGCCAGCGCTCCGAAGAGCGGCTGCACCACGCTGGAGAGGCCGGTGGCGGCGAGCGAGATGCCCGACAGTGCCGAGTAGCTGTAGTGCCGTTCGGAGACCAGGAACGGCAGGAGTGCGGGCAGTGCCCCCTGGTAGAGGTCGTTGACGACATGGGTTCCGGTCAGGAACCCCAGCTGCCCCTTCCGCACACCGTGCGAGCTCCCCGCACGCCCCGCACCGTCCGGTCGGGGCGCGCCGCCCCACTTCTGCCGCCGCGGTTCGCCGCGGCCCGTCGTCATCGTCATGCCGGTTCCTGCCCCTCGCCCTTGGACGTCCCGCTCGAACCGCTCGCTCGAACGTCTCGTGTGAACGTCTTGCCCGAACACCTCACTCCTCAGGTCCTCTGAGGAGTTGGGGTACGGTAACAGGGTGCGGACGACCGCAGCAACGGCGTCCACCGGCGCGCGGCGGGGGCGGATCGGCGCGGCACCGACCACCCCCGAGGGGCGAGCAGCGGTACGAGCCGACGGGCCGGTACGAGCCGACAGGCCCGGGACGGTGTCCCGCCGGAGCCCCTGTCGTTACCGGAGCAGGTCCGCGAAAAACCGGATCACGTCCGACCAGGGCGAAGTCCCGCGACGCAGGATCGCGCCCGGATCCCGCCCCCTCAGCCCGACACGAGGCGGGGCGACGCCTGCCAAGGCGGGGCGACGCCGGCCAAGGCGGGGCGACGCAGGCCAAGGCGGGGCGACGCCGACGAGAGGCGGGGCGACGCCCACGGAGGGCGGTCCGCCGCAAAACCCTTGGCGGAACGGGCACCCGCAGGGCCAGGATGGACGGCCTCGAACCCGTTCGCCACCACCGGAGACCGGAGAGCAGCAGCATGCCCGCCAGCGCCACCCCCAGCCGTCCCGCGGACCCGGCCCCCGTCACACTCGACCGCCGCGACGGCCCCTTCGGCGAGGTGGTGCTGCGCGAGCGGGGCGGGCACTTCGAGATCATCGCCAACGGCTGCTTCCTGATGGACACCTCGGACGGCCGGTCCGAGCGGCTGCTCGTCGACGTGGCGCTCTCGGCGCTGCCGCCCGCGCGACCGGCTCCGTCCGTGCTCATCGGGGGGCTCGGCGTGGGGTTCTCGCTGGTGCGGGCGGCCGGGCAGGAGCGGTGGGGGCGGATCGTCGTGGTCGAGCGGGAGCCGGCCGTCGTGGAGTGGCACCTGGGCGGCCCGCTGGACCGGATTTCCGGTGCCGCGCTGGCCGACCCGAGGACCGCGGTTCTCCGTACGGACCTGGTCGAGCATCTCCGTACGACTACGGAGCGTTATGACGCATTGTGTCTGGACATCGACAACGGCCCGGAGTGGACCGTGACCGAGGACAACGGAAGCCTCTATTCCCCTTCCGGCCTCGCCGCCTGCCGTGAGCGCCTGACTCCGGGAGGCGTTCTCGCCATCTGGTCGGCACAACCGTCCGAATCGTTCGAACACGCTTTGCGCGGTGCCGGATTCGAGGGGGTACGGACCGAAGAGGTGACCGTTGCCCGAGGTGTGCCCGACGTGGTTCATCTCGCACTTCGGACGGCCTGAGCACCCCGCCGGGGTATCCGACCGGGCGGGGATACCCGGACAAGGCACGCTTTCCCCCACCCCCGGCGGGGTATCCCTTCCAGTCCGGGCACCACCCTGCGTAGCCGAAAGGCACTCGCTGCCTCTACGCTGCTGCCCGGCAGACGGACCAGACACGCAAGAAAAACGAGCGAAGAAACCGCATCCCCCGGAGGAATGATCTCTGCGGGAGCGGGCAGGGGCGGGGCGATGGAACAGACACACACCAACCACAACGGCGTCGCGGCCACCCCCGGAGCGCAGCGCCGGGTGCTGGTGGTCGAAGACGACGCCACGATCATCGAGGCCATCGCCGCGCGTCTGCGGGCCGAGGGCTTCCTGGTGCAGACCGCGCTGGACGGCCCCGCAGCCGTGGACGCGGCCGAGGCGTGGCAGCCCGATCTCATGGTGCTCGACATCATGCTCCCGGGCTTCGACGGCCTGGAGGTCTGCCGCCGGGTGCAGGCGCAGCGCCCTGTTCCGGTGCTGATGCTGACCGCGCGGGACGACGAGACCGACATGCTGGTCGGGCTCGGGGTCGGCGCGGACGACTACATGACCAAGCCGTTCTCCATGCGGGAGCTGGCGGCCCGGGTGCACGTACTGCTGCGCCGGGTCGAGCGGGCCGCGCTGGCCGCCGTGACGCCGCGCAGCGGCATCCTGCGGCTGGGCGAGCTGGAGATCGACCACGCGCAGCGCAGGGTCCGGGTGCGCGCCGACGACGTCCATCTGACGCCGACCGAGTTCGACCTGCTGGTCTGCCTGGCGAACACCCCGCGTGCGGTGCTCTCCCGCGAGCAGCTGCTCGCCGAGGTGTGGGACTGGGCGGACGCCTCGGGCACTCGTACGGTCGACAGCCACATCAAGGCGCTCCGCCGGAAGATCGGCGCCGAGCGCATCCGTACGGTGCACGGTGTCGGTTACGCGTTGGAGACCCCGGCAGCATGACCCGCTCCGGGCCCGGTCTGCGTCCGTTCTCGATCAAGGCCAAGCTGGGGACGCTCGTCGTGGTCTCCGTGTTCATCACCACGGGCCTGCTCGTGGTGGCGCTGCGGACCAGGACCGAGTTCCAGTTCATCACCGTCTTCTCGGTGATCGCCACGCTGCTGATAACGCAGTTCGTCGCGCACGGCCTGACGGCTCCGCTGGACGAGATGCGGGCGGTGGCCCGGTCGATCTCGCACGGCGACTACACCGGCCGGGTCAGCGGGGCCGGGCGCCGCGACGAGCTGGGCGACCTCGCACAGACGATCAACCTCATGGCGGACGATCTGGAGGCAGTCGACCGGCACCGCAAGGCGCTGGTCGCCAATGTCTCGCACGAGCTGCGGACCCCCATCGCGGCGCTCCGCGCCGTGCTGGAGAACGTGGTGGACGGGGTGTCGGCCGCCGACCCGGAGACCATGCGGACCGCGCTCCAGCAGACGGAGCGGCTCGGCCGGCTGGTGGAGACGCTGCTCGACCTGTCGCGGCTGGACAACGGTGTCGTCCCCCTCAAGGCCGGCCGGTTCGAGGTGTGGCCCTATCTCGCCGGGGTACTGAAGGAGGCGAACCTCGCGGCCTCGCACCGTCGGCTCTCCTCCGGGTCCGGCAACCACTCCCGTACGGACGTCCATCTGCACCTCGACGTGTCCCCCGCGGACATGACGGCGTACGCGGACACCGAGCGGCTGCACCAGGTCGTGGCGAATCTCATCGACAACGCCGTGAAGCACAGTCCGCCGCACGGCCGGGTGACGGTGCTGGCACGACCGAGCGCGCAACCCGAGTCCCTGGAACTCGAAGTGATCGACGAGGGCCCCGGTATCCCGGAGGCCGAGCGCCATCGCGTCTTCGAGCGGTTCAACCGGGGTCAGAACCCGTCCCCGCACGGTCCCGGCAGCGACGGGGGCACGGGGCTCGGACTGGCCATCGCCCACTGGGCGGTGGATCTGCACGGTGGCCGCATCAGAGTGGCTGAATCCACACATGGATGCCGGATTCAGATCACCCTTCCGGGGATGTCACCGGCCCGCAGTTGACATATGGTTCGAACGAAAGGGACGTGATCTTGGTCCCTCGTCACCAGGGGTACGGCCCGCGGGGCCCCAGCCGTGTCCCTGACTACCCGAAGCGCAGCGGAACCCCGCTTGTTTCCCGCCATTCCGAGCTCCGAAACCCGCCTTCAGATGTGATGTGCACGACGATGAGCGGCCCGGTCTGCAAGGAACGGCGCGGGAGGCGTAGCCTTGATTCCCGCTGTCCATCACCTTGTGAAGCGGAAGAGGGCGGTTGCCGCCGTGTCGTCTCAGTCCCCCAGTAACTCGACCATCTCGACCGACCAAGCAGGCCCGGGAATCAACCCGGCCGCTGCTTTCGGTGCCAATGAATGGCTCGTCGACGAGATCTACCAGCAGTACCTCCAGGATCCGAACTCCGTCGACCGTGCCTGGTGGGACTTCTTCGCCGACTACAAGCCGGGTTCCGGCTCGGCGGACAAGCCCGGAGCCGCAGCCCCGGCGGCCCCTGCCGCCCCGGTGACGCCGGCCGCCGCGCCCGCCGCCGAGCAGGCCGCGCCCGCGCAGGCCGCCCCGGCAGCCCCCGCGAAGCCCGCCGCCGCAGCTCCGGCCGCCCCCGTCGCGCCGGCCGCCCCGGCAGCCCCCGCGGCGCCGGCCGCGACCCCCGCCGCCAAGGCGCCGGCCGCGAAGGCGCCCGCCAAGGCCGCTCCGGCGACCGAGGCCGCCGGCGGACCCGAGTACGTGACGCTGCGCGGCCCCTCCGCCGCCGTCGCGAAGAACATGAACGCCTCGCTGGAGCTGCCGACGGCCACGTCCGTCCGCGCCGTGCCGGTGAAGCTGCTCTTCGACAACCGCATCGTCATCAACAACCACCTCAAGCGCGCCCGCGGCGGGAAGATCTCCTTCACGCACCTCATCGGGTACGCGATGGTGCAGGCCCTCAAGGCCATGCCGTCGATGAACTACTCCTTCACGGAGAAGGACGGCAAGCCGACCCTGGTCAAGCCGGAGCACGTCAACCTCGGTCTGGCCATCGACCTGGTCAAGCCGAACGGCGACCGGCAGCTCGTGGTCGCGGCCATCAAGAAGGCCGAGACGCTCAACTTCTTCGAGTTCTGGCAGGCGTACGAGGACATCGTCCGCCGCGCCCGCATCGGCAAGCTGGGCATGGACGACTTCACCGGAGTCACCGCCTCGCTGACCAACCCCGGCGGCATCGGCACCGTCCACTCGGTGCCGCGCCTGATGCCCGGTCAGGGCCTCATCATGGGTGTCGGCGCGATGGACTACCCGGCGGAGTTCCAGGGCACCTCGCAGGACACCCTGAACAAGCTCGGTATCTCGAAGGTCATGACGCTGACCTCGACCTACGACCACCGGGTCATCCAGGGTGCCGCCTCCGGCGAGTTCCTGCGCGTGCTCGCTCAGCTGCTGCTCGGCGAGAACGGCTTCTACGACGAGATCTTCGAGGCGCTGCGCATCCCCTACGAGCCGGTCCGCTGGCTCAAGGACATCGACGCCTCGCACGACGACGACGTCACCAAGGCCGCGCGGGTCTTCGAGCTGATCCACTCCTACCGGGTCCGCGGCCACGTCATGGCCGACACCGACCCGCTGGAGTACCGCCAGCGCAAGCACCCCGACCTGGACATCACCGAGCACGGCCTCACCCTGTGGGACCTGGAGCGCGACTTCGCGGTCGGCGGTTTCGCCGGCAAGTCGATGATGAAGCTCCGCGACATCCTCGGTGTGCTCCGTGAGTCGTACTGCCGCACCACCGGCATCGAGTTCATGCACATCCAGGACCCGAAGCAGCGCAAGTGGCTCCAGGACCGGGTCGAGCGTCCGCGCTCGCAGCCCGAGCGCGAGGAGCAGCTGCGCATCCTCCGCCGCCTCAACGCGGCCGAGGCCTTCGAGACCTTCCTGCAGACGAAGTACGTCGGCCAGAAGCGGTTCTCCCTGGAGGGCGGCGAGTCCGTCATCCCGCTGCTCGACGCCGTCATCGACTCCGCCGCCGAGGCCCGCCTCGACGAGGTCGTCATCGGCATGGCCCACCGCGGCCGCCTTAACGTCCTGGCGAACATCGTCGGCAAGTCGTACGCGCAGATCTTCCGCGAGTTCGAGGGCAACCTCGACCCGCGTTCGATGCACGGCTCCGGCGACGTGAAGTACCACCTGGGCGCCGAGGGCACCTTCACCGGTCTGGACGGTGAGCAGATCAAGGTCTCGCTCGCCGCGAACCCCTCGCACCTGGAGGCGGTCGACCCGGTCCTGGAGGGCATCGCCCGCGCCAAGCAGGACATCATCAACAAGGGCGGCACGGACTTCACGGTCCTGCCCGTCGCCCTGCACGGTGACGCGGCCTTCGCCGGCCAGGGTGTCGTCGCCGAGACGCTCAACATGTCGCAGCTGCGCGGCTACCGCACCGGTGGCACCGTGCACGTGGTGATCAACAACCAGGTCGGCTTCACCGCCGCCCCGGAGTCCTCGCGCTCCTCGATGTACGCCACCGACGTGGCGCGCATGATCGAGGCGCCGATCATCCACGTCAACGGTGACGACCCGGAGGCCGTGGTCCGCGTCGCGCGCCTCGCCTTCGAGTTCCGTCAGGCGTTCAACAAGGACGTCGTGATCGACCTCATCTGCTACCGCCGCCGCGGTCACAACGAGGGCGACAACCCGGAGTTCACCAACCCGCAGATGTACACCCTGATCGACAAGAAGCGCTCGGTGCGCAAGCTCTACACCGAGTCGCTCATCGGTCGCGGCGACATCACGCTGGAAGAGGCCGAGCAGGCGCTCCAGGACTTCCAGGGCCAGCTGGAGAAGGTCTTCGCGGAGGTCCGCGAAGCCACCTCGCAGTCGGCAGCCCCGCACGTCCGCGAGCCGCAGGCGGCCTTCCCGGTCGCCGTGGACACCTCGGTCTCCTCCGAGGTCGTCAAGCGGATCGCCGAGTCCCAGGTCAACATCCCGGAGCACATCACGGTGCACCCGCGCCTGATGCCGCAGATGCAGCGCCGTGCCGCCTCGGTGGAGAACGGCACCATCGACTGGGGCATGGGCGAGACCCTCGCCATCGGTTCGCTGCTGATGGAGGGCACCCCGGTCCGGCTCGCCGGCCAGGACACCCGCCGCGGCACGTTCGGCCAGCGCCACGCGGTGCTGGTCGACCAGGTGACCGGCGAGGACTACACCCCGCTGCTCTACCTGACCGAGGACCAGGCCCGTTACAACGTCTACGACTCGCTGCTCAGCGAGTACGCGGCGATGGGCTTCGAGTACGGCTACTCGCTGGCCCGCCCGGAGTCGCTGGTCGTGTGGGAGGCGCAGTTCGGTGACTTCGTCAACGGCGCGCAGACCGTCGTGGACGAGTTCATCTCCTCGGCCGAGCAGAAGTGGGGCCAGACGTCCGGCGTCACCCTGCTGCTGCCGCACGGTTACGAGGGCCAGGGCCCGGACCACTCGTCCGCCCGCCCGGAGCGCTTCCTCCAGATGTGCGGCCAGGACAACATGACGGTCGCCATGCCGACCCTGCCGTCGAACTACTTCCACCTCCTGCGGTGGCAGGTGCACAACCCGCACCACAAGCCGCTGATCGTCTTCACCCCGAAGTCGATGCTCCGCCTCAAGGCGGCGTCCTCGAAGGCGGAGGAGTTCACCACCGGCGGCTTCCGCCCGGTGATCGGTGACGCGTCGGTGACGCCCGAGAACGTCCGCAAGGTCGTCTTCTGCGCCGGCAAGCTGTACTACGACCTCGACGCCGAGCGCCAGAAGCGCGGCGACACGGAGACCGCAATCATCCGTCTGGAGCGCCTGTACCCGCTGCCGGGTGCGGAGCTCCAGGCCGAGATCGCCAAGTACCCGAACGCCGAGAAGTACCTCTGGGCGCAGGAGGAGCCGGCGAACCAGGGTGCGTGGCCGTTCATCGCGCTCAACCTGATCGACCACCTGGACCTGGCCGTCGGTGCCGACGTCCCGCACAACGAGCGTCTGCGCCGCATCTCGCGGTCGCACAGCTCGTCGCCGGCCGTCGGTTCGGCCAAGCGCCACCAGGCGGAGCAGGCTCAGCTGGTCGCCGAGGTCTTCGAGGCCTGACCGGCAGCGCCACCCGCACGACGACAGGGACCGGCCCCCACCGCGGCATCGCGGTGGGGGCCGGTCCCTGTTCGTACCGGACCGCCCGCGCCCTACCCTGGGAGGGCTGAACATCCGCACGCATCAGGAGCACGTTGTGTATTTCACCGACCGTGGCATCGAGGAACTGGAGAAGCGGCGCGGCGAGGAGGAGGTCACCTTCGAGTGGCTGGCCGAGCAGCTGCGCACCTTCGTCGATCTCAACCCCGATTTCGAGGTGCCGGTCGAGCGGCTGGCGACCTGGCTGGCGCGCCTGGACGACGAGGACGACGACGAGTAGTCACGCCGGGCCGCCGTGACGCGGGTCTTCCCACCGGTGCGGGCCTCCTCACCGGTACGGCAGCGGCTCCCGTACGAACGTCCCCGCCCTGACCTCGTTGTACGCGAGTCCCAGCACCCCCTGCGCGAGCAGGAGCGCGCCGGCCGCCGTCCATCCGCCGCTGCGGCGGTACGCCCCCCAGAGGGCCAGCGGGGCGCCGACGGCCACCTGCGTGGTAGCCACCGCCCGTGCCCGGGGGCCGAGCATCCAGGGGCCGAGGCCGCTGCTCTCCACGGCGTCGAGTTCCACGCGTACGGCATCGCGCCAGCCCGCCCACTCGACCCGCCCGGTCCCCGGCAGCGCCTCGGCCGCCTGCCGCAGCGCCTCGGTACTCCGGCCCGGTTCCAGTCCCGGCCGGAGTTCCACCCCGGTGCGGGTGAGGAGGCCGAGCAGTCTCCGCAGCCGCGCGCACCCGTCCGCGTGCGGGTCGGGGCGGGTCAGGGTCTGCAGGGCCTGTACGTCGAGTACCGGGTCGAGGTCCAGCCGCGCCGCGAGCGTGACCATCGCTTCGTCCTCCCCGGCCGGGGTGCCGTCCGCCAGCCAGACGTAACCCACCGGGCGGCGGAAGCCGGACGCGAGCGTACAGCCCGCCCGGGTGTCGTCCCACCAGAGCGCGACGACCGGCCAGGTGGAGGCGACCGCGAGGGCCGCCGCCCAGCCCGCCAGTACCCGGTCGACGGGCTCGGCGGGTTCGGCGGGCGTGTCCCGCCAGGCCCGTCCCTCCGGCACCAGCACGCTCCACTCCGCACCGGCCGGGGTGATGAGCATCCGCTCGCGCAGGAGGTGGGCCAGCGGGCGCACGGTCTCGGGGTCGGCCCGGCACAGCAGCAGCGCCCCCACGGGTGTCGCGTTCATGCCTCACACGCTAGGGCAATTCATTCACCTATGACCCCTTTTGAGTCTGGGATCGACACCTGGGCCCGGCCGCTCGCCCTTGACTCCACCCATCCGCGATATATCGTGTTGAACGAGAGACGCGATATGTTGCGTCGTGCCATGCTCTCTGGAGGTCACACCCATGCCTGTCTCGACGTGGACCGTCGCCGAGCCACTGAAACTCGCCTTCGCCGAGCAGGTGACCGCGCTCAAGGTGCGGATCGTCAACGGCACCGTCAACGTGGTCGGATCCGAGGAGCCGGAAGCCCGGCTGGAGGTCTCCGCCATCGACGGCCCGCCGCTGATCGTCACCCTCGACGACGGCGTGCTGACCGTGACGTACGAGGACCTCGCCTGGAAGAGCTTCCTCAAGTGGCTCGACCGCAACGGGCGTTCCCGCAGCGCGGCGGTCACCCTCGCGGTCCCCGCCTCCGTGTCGGTGGAGGTCGGCGTCGTCGGTGCCGGGGCGTTCGTCTCGGGCATCCGGGGCCGTACGGACGTACGTGGCGTCACCGGCGACACCACCCTCGTCGGGCTCACCGGGGAGGTGCGCGGCGAGACCGTCTCCGGCGGTCTGGAGGCGCAGTCCGTCACGGGCGACCTGCGGTTCACGTCGGTCTCCGGCGACCTCACCGTGGTGGAGGGCGCCGGCACCTCGGTGCGCGCCGAGTCCGTCAGCGGCGACATGGTGCTGGACGTCGACGCCGCCGGAGCGCCGGCCGACATCCGGCTGACCACGGTCTCCGGCGCGATCGCGATCCGGCTGCCCCACCCGGCGGACGCCCGGGTCGAGGCGAACACCGCGAGCGGCGCCGTCTCCAACGCCTTCGAGGACCTGCGGGTCAGTGGCCAGTGGGGCGCGAAGAAGATCACCGGCACGCTGGGCGCCGGCACCGGCAAGCTGAGGGCGACGACGGTGTCCGGGTCGATCGCGCTGCTGCGCCGCCCGCCGTCCGAGGACGAACCGTACGTTGCCGAGCCGACCGGAAAGGCGCTCTGACATGCCCCCCGTTTTCGCCCACGGCCGTCTCCGCCTCTACCTGCTGAAGCTGCTCGACGAGGCCCCGCGCCACGGTTACGAGGTGATCCGGCTGCTGGAGGAGCGCTTCCAGGGCCTGTACGCCCCGTCCGCCGGCACGGTCTACCCCCGGCTGGCCAAGCTGGAGGCGGAGGGGCTCGTCACCCACGCCACGGAGGGCGGCCGGAAGGTCTACTCGATCACCGACGCGGGCCGCGCCGAACTCGCCGGGCGCACCGGCGAACTCGCCGATCTGGAGCTGGAGATCCGCGAGTCGGTCTCCGAGCTGGCCGCCGAGATCCGTGACGACGTCCGGGGCGCGGCCGGCCGGCTGCGCAACGACATGCGCGCCGCCGTCTCCGCCTCCCGCCACCGCCCGGGTTCCGGCTCGGGCTCGGGTTCCGGCTCGGGCTCCGGTGAACCCGGCGGCGCCAGGGGCGAGTGGGAGTCCTTCATCGGCGATCTGGGCGACCTCGGCCGGCTGGGGAACCTCGGCGATCTGACGGAGAAGGACGCCTGGCGCAAGGCCAAGGAGGAGCTGCGCCAGGCCAAGCAGGAGTGGAAGGAGCAGGCCCGCCGGGCCAAGGACGAGTCGCGGCGCGCCCGCGAGGAGGCCCAGCAGGCGCGGCGCCAGGCGAAGGAGGCGGACGAGCGGGCCCGCGAGCAGATGCGGAACGCCGCCCGTCAGGTGCAGGAGCACTTCGCGCGGGGCGACTGGCCCGCCGGGGTGCGCGACGGCCTGGCCGAGATCACCGGCCACCTCGCCGGTCTCGCCAGGAGCGGCACCTGGCCGCCGACCGAGACCCCCGAGCCGTCGCGTACGGACGGGACCGCTGCGGGCTCCTCGGCCGCTCCCCGTACGGAGCCGGGCCCCGCGCCCGACTGGGCGGTGGACGTGCCGGTCACGGGCGATCCGGCCCGGGATCTGGACCGGCTGCTGGACCGTTTCCGCGACGACATCCGCGACGCCGCCCGCGACCGGGGTGTCACGGCCGATCAGCTGGCCGAGGCCCGCGCCCACCTGGCGACGGCGGTCCAGCACGTCGACGAGCTGCTGCGGAGGGGCACCCGGCCGGGCGAGGAAGGCCCCAAGGACGTGCGTAGGGCCTGAGGGAGCTGAGGGGCCTGCGAGGCCTGAGGGGCGTACCCGTAACGGCGTCGTCGGAGCCGCCACCCCCGCCCGGGTGGCGGCTCCTTCCGTGTCGTGGGCGTATTCGGTCGGCGGCCTTCGCGTCACGTCTCCGCCGTCGTCCGCCCGTCGCGGGCGCGTCAGCCGGCGGCCTTCGCCTTCGCGTCTCCGCCGCCCTCGCGCCCCGCCCCGTAGAGCGCGCGTTCCACGGCCGCGTACGAGGCGCCGTGGTCCGCGAGTACGTCCGCCACCACCCCGGGCCGGACGACGAGCGCCAGCAGCAGGTGTTCCCCGCCGATGAAGCGGTCGCCCCGGCCCACGGCGATCCGCAGGGAGCCCTCCAGCACCCCCTTGGCACCGGCGGTGAGCGGCCGGCGGCCGGACCGGCGACGACGGCCCCTGCCCTCCTCGGCCAGCGCCCCCTCGCCGTGCTCCTCCTCGATCCGGGCCACGATCTCGCCGACGTCGATGCCGAGCCCGGCCAGCGCCTCCGTGTCGGCCTTCGTCAGGCCGCCCAGCCGACGGGCCTCGCCGAGGGCTGCCTCCAGGGAGGTTCTGCGGTCGGTGACGCCGAGCGCGGTGAGCGCGAACGCGGCCCGGCCCGATTCCTGGTCGAGGAGGGAGAGCAGCAGGTGTTCCTCGGTGATGCTGTCCTCCCCCGCGCGCTGGGAGACGGTGACGGCTCCGGCGACGGTGGCCCGGGCCTCCTTGGTGAATCGCTCGAACATCAATGCCTCCCGTACTTCTTGTGCACGGCCTGCCTGCTGACGCCGAGTTCGGCCGCGATCTCCTGCCACGACCATCCCTTGGCGCGGGCGCTTCTGACTTGTACGGCTTCGAGCTGCTCCAGCAGCCGCCGCAGCGCGGCGACGGCCCGCAGTCCGACGCGCGGATCTCGATCCCCGGCCCGTGCGGCCAGGTCCGTTGCTTCGGTCATGATGTCAACGTACGTTGACATGCGGGGCGCGTCAACCCTGGTTGACACGTGAGGCGAGGGGCAGGTCCGCGCAAGAGGCCGGGATGCGCGGCGCGTGTCACACCGGCAGCCGGTTGGATCGGGCGGCGGGCGGGCCTAGGGTCGGGGCATGTTCGCCGCCTACGCAGCCCGCATCGACCGCGAAAACCCCCTGTACGGCCTGGAACTGGGCGAACGCCCCGCTCCGGAGGCCCGGCCGGGCTGGACCACCGTCGAGGTCCGCGCCGCCTCGCTCAACCACCACGACCTCTGGTCGCTGCGCGGCGTGGGCATCACGGAGGACCGGCTGCCGATGATCCTCGGCTGCGACGCGGCCGGTATCGACGAGGACGGCAACGAGGTCGTGGTGCACTCGGTGATCGGCCAGACCGGCCACGGGGTCGGGCCGAAGGAACCGCGCTCCATCCTGACCGAGCGCTACCAGGGCACCTTCGCCGAGCGTGTCGCCGTACCCGCCTGGAACGTCCTGCCCAAGCCGAAGGAGCTGAGCTTCGAGGAGGCCGCCTGCCTGCCGACCGCCTGGCTCACCGCGTACCGGATGCTCTTCACCAACGCCGGTGTGCGCCCGGGCGATTCCGTGCTCGTGCAGGGTGCGGGTGGCGGTGTCGCCACCGCCGCGATCGTCCTCGGCCGCGCGGCGGGTCTCCGGGTCTACGCGACCAGCCGCGACGAGGCCAAGCGGAAGCGGGCGGTCGAACTGGGCGCCGTCGACGCCTTCGAGCCCGGCGCCCGGCTGCCCGAGCGCGTGGACGCGGTCATCGAGACGGTCGGCGCCGCGACCTGGTCCCACTCGGTGAAGTCGCTCCGCCCCGGCGGCACCCTCGTCATCTCCGGCGCGACCAGCGGAGACCGGCCGTCGCACGCGGAGTTGACCAGGATCTTCTTCCTGGAACTCAAGGTCGTCGGCTCCACGATGGGCTCCAAGGACGAGTTGGAGGACCTGCTCTCCTTCTGCGCGACGACCGGAGTGCGGCCCGTCGTCGACGCGGTCCTGCCGCTCGACCGGGCCCGCGAAGGCTTTGAACGCATGCTTACGGGCGAGCAGTTCGGCAAGATCGTACTGACCGCCTCCTGACCTGCGTCCCCCATAAGGGAGGGCGGCAGGAATCGCGCCGTGAGCAGGGGCTACAGTCCCTGCTCATGACAAACGAGTCGTGGGCAGGCTGGTACCGGGACCACTTGGGTTCCGACGCGGCGACCGTCTTCGCGGACGGCGGAGTGATCAAGCTGCGCATCCGGGGTGTCGAATTCGAAGGCAAACGCCTCGACGACCTCCGCCCGGTGGCGGAACCTCTCCCGGACGGCGCTTCGTTCGCGCTCGCGGGCGGCGCCCTGACCGACTGCGTCCTGGAGTGGGACCAGCCGGTGAGCGTCGTCGCGGAGAGCGCCGGGCCCGGAGCGGCCGAGCGTCCCGCGACGATGAGCTGCCTGTTCTCCCTGCGCCGCTCGGACCCGGACGTGCACCTCGCCCTCCACCTGGACGGCGCGCTCTACGAATCGGCGCGCGCCGAGCGCGACTTCGCGGCGGCCCTGGCCGCGATACGGGACGCCCTGCCCGAGGACATACGGCTGCTGCACGCTCCGGCTCTCTGACGGAACCTGAACGGCCCTGTCACCCGGTCCGGGCGCGGGCACGGGTGCGCAGCCGCGCGGTCGCGCCGAACTCCCGGGAGCCGGATTTCGTTCCCCGCTCTGCCGACAGCGAGGCCAGGTTCCCTTCCCCGGCGGACCGGGGCAGAGTCGAACCATGAAGATCCTGATTCTGGGCGGCACGGAGTTCGTCGGACGGTCCGTCGCCGAGGCGGCGCTCGGGCGCGGCTGGGACGTGTCCGTGTTCAACCGTGGCCGCCAGGAGCCCATCCCCGGGACGGTGGCGCTCACTGGTGACCGGACGGCGGGGAAGGCCGGTCTGGCGGTACTGGAGAGCGGCGCGTGGGACGCGGTGGTCGACACCTGGACCGGCGCTCCCGTGGCGGTCCGGGACGCGGCCCGGCTGCTCGCGGACCGGGCCGGCCACTACACGTACGTCTCCACCCGCTCGGTGCACCCGTATCCGGCCGCGGCCGGACTGCCGGAGGACGGCCCGCTGGTGTCCGGCGCCTCCGCCGACGAGACCGGCGAAGTCCCGTACCCGCAGGCCAAGCTGGGCGGTGAGCTGGCCGCACTCGACGCCTTCGGCGACCGCGCCCTGCTGGCACGCCCCGGCCTGATCCTCGGCCCGTACGAGAACATCGGCAGGCTGCCATGGTGGCTGAACCGGATAGCCCGGGGCGGCCCCGTCCTGGCGCCGGGCCCCCACGACAGCCCGCTCCAGTACATCGACGCCCGCGACCTCGCCACGTGGGTGCTGGACGCGGCGGAGCGGGGCCTGCACGGCCCGTACAACACGGTCAGCGAGTCCGGTCACGCCACCCTGGGCGAGCTGCTGGACGCCAGCGTCCGGGTCACCGGTTCCGACGCCGAGCTGCGCTGGACCGACCCGGACACCATCCTCGCGGCAGGCGTCGCGCCCTGGACCGAGCTCCCGATCTGGCTGCCCGCCGGGGAAATGCACGACACCCTCCACCGGGGCGACGTCAGCAAGGCCCTCGCCGCCGGGCTGCGCTGCCGCCCCGTGGGCGAGACCGTCGCCGACACCTGGACCTGGCTGTCGGCCCGAGGCGGCACAGCCCCGCAACGCCCCGACCGTCCCCCGGTCGGCCTGGCGCCGGAAGTGGAGGCCCGCCTGCTCGCGAACGGCTGAGCGCCACTCGGCCACGGCACCGCCTACCGTGGCGCCATGACCGCTTTCCTCCTCCACCTCACCGAGCCCGCCCTCTGGGCAGAGGCCCAGCACGACGGCGCCTACACCTGGTCCACCCGGGGCCGCACCCTCCAGCAGGAGGGCTTCATCCACCTCTCCCACCCCCACCAACTCCCCGCCGTGGCCAGCATGCTGTACGGCTCCGAGGAGGTGGAGCTGATCGTCCTGGTCATCGACCCGGCCCGCCTCACCGCACCCCTGCGCCACGAGGCCATGTCCGAGGGCGGCGAGGAGTTCCCCCACCTGTACGGGCCGCTCCCGGTGGACGCGGTGGTCGAGGTGCGTGCGTGGACAGGGGACGAGCTCGGCGGGACGGCAGGCTGAGGTCAGCGGGCGCCGGGCGTCGGGCGCCGGGCGTCGGGCGTCGGGCGTCGGGCGCCGGGCGCCGGGCGTCGGGCGTCGGGCGTCGGGCGTCGGGCGGACGGAAGCTCCCGGGACGGCCGCCCGGGCCCGTGCCGACTTCAGCCTGCCGCAGGGGCGGTGGCCCAGAAGGTACGGGCCTTCCTCAGCAGCTCCTTCGCGCCGTCTCCACGAGGTCACGGCATGGGAGACACCCTCGTCTGCGGCCGATGACGAGATGAGGCGAGTCACTACAGCTCATCGGTCGCGCTGCCATCGGGGTGGTGGCGGTAGTGGTAATAGCGGCGCTCACCCGGGGGTTTCCGCTTTTCCGCTTCATATTCGGGAACCAGGCGGGCCCACGCCCACCTCTGCTGAAGGACGTTCGCCTCCAGCCAGTCCGTGAACCGGGCATGGATCCGGGACGGTTCCGCGAGGAACTCGCGGTACGTCCACACCTCCGGATCAGGGCCTTCGCCGCGCAGGAAGTCGAATTGGTAGCCCTGGTGCATGAGGATGACCCGATCAGAGGTGCCCAGAGCGAAGGGATTCCCGCTTTCGCTCAGGATCTCCTCCGCTGCTTCCCGCAGGCCGATGACCAGGGGGTAGAAGACGTCACTGTCGTGCCGTCGGCGAGCGAGGTCACCAGAGCGCGAACCCGCTCCTCGAAGGAGGTATCTACTTCCTCATGCGTGGGAACGACCGATGCGGCTGTCGAGTTCTCGGGCTCGTGCTGATGACTGTCGCCCTGCTCGGCACTCTTCCACGACTGCACGCCATCCCACCCCAGCACTCCGGCCGGTCCTGCCCCCGGTCTTTCGGCCCGAGGCTAGTGCACATCCGTCTCCCTCGGTTCGGATCTCCGCTCGCGAGGGCTCACGACCCGGCCAGGGCCATACACTGCGTCGATCATGAACACGCAGGCCGTCCCCGAGCATCTGCCGGACGAAGCATCCGCGGCCGTCCTTCGCGAGGCGTGGCGGACCGGTCAAGTTTTCGGCCCGCCGATCCGCCGGACATTTCGCGACGTCATCGCCGACCGTCTCCCGGGCCCTCTGCCGCCACAGGCTGCGATGTTGTCCAAACCCTCGGCGGATCCTTACTGGGACAGCGACGGGTTCTTCCTCGGCGAGTTCTACAACGAGATCCTTTATCAGGACACCTGCGGGCCGTACACCGCAGGCGGTGTCGCCTTGCTCACGGCCTTGTCCGTCGACGACCGGATTCCGCCCCGAATCCGCTTCCAGACCGTGAAGCTGCTGTTCGACATCGCCACCGTCACGGATCGCCACCTCGCCCAGTGCTGGCCGGGCACCCCGCCACATTCCGATCCCGACAGCGAGGGCGGGGCCCGCGAGGCCGTCCGGTCCTGCACTCCAGACCTGCTTGCCCGATGGGCGGCCGAGTGCCCTGCGGTACGCCTGGCGCTGGCCGGTATCGCCGTCGTCTTTCCGACGGTCCGCACGCTGCCCGCACTGACCTCGCGGCTTCAAGACTTCGTCGAACAGCACCCGCCAGGCACCGACATCGGCGACTACGTGCGATTCGTCCTGGTGCTGGCGGCTCGTGACGATCGGCGAACTCTCACCGCGATCGAGACGTCCACGGATACCTACTGGGAGGGCACCGCGCACGGAGCACCGGCCCGCGCCCGAGCCCTGCACCTGCTCGGGCGGATGCTGACGACAGTCGGCGCCGGACCAGCGGAACCACGCTGACCCATACCCGGAAAACACCGCACCCGGCCCGCCATGGACGCCATGTTCGGCGTCCTGCGGACCGGGTGCGGTCAGGTAGGCAACGTGACCCGCGAAATCGCGGGTCAGAAGGCCCAACCCGAGATCAGGCCTTCTTGGTCTCCCAGAAGATCTTGTCGATCTCGGCGATCAGGTCCAGGGCCTTCTGGCCCGTGGCCGGGTCGTTCGACGCCTTGGCGGCGGAGAGCGCCTTCAGGGTGTCGTTGACCAGCTGGTGGAGCTGGGGGTACTTCTCGAAGTGCGGGGCCTTGAAGTAGTCGCTCCAGAGCACGGAGACGTGGTGCTTCGCGAGCTCCGCACGCTGTTCCTTGATCAGGACCGAGCGGGTGCGGAAGTCCGCGTCCTCGTTGGCCTGGTACTTCTCCTGGACGGCCTTGACGGACTCCGCCTCGATGCGGGCCTGGGCCGGGTCGTACACACCGCAGGGCAGGTCGCAGTGGGCGCTGACCTTCACCTTGGGGGCAAACAGGCGGGAGAGCATGGAGCTGTCCTTCCTCGTGATCGTCTTCTCAGGTGGGACATTACTCCGTGGAGCACCTGTTTCAGCGAGTGCCCCCATGGGCTTAGGTCAAAAGTCCGGGGTGAGGACGAGCACCTGAGGCCGAATGTACGAGCGGCGCGCGAGACGGTGTACTGGAGGCGGACGAACGGACCGGGGAGGTAGCGGAGATGGCGGAACCGGCGCAGGGGCCCGGGGACGGGCGGGCGGCAGGGGTGCGGTTTCAGGTGGTGGAGGTGACGGGGCCTTCGATGGTGCCGACGCTGTACCACGGTGACCGGCTGCTCGTGCAGTACGGGGCGCCGGTGCGTCCGGGGGACGTGGTGATTCTGCGCCACCCCTTCCAGCAGGATCTGCTGGTGGTGAAGCGGGCCACCGAGCGCCGGCCGGGCGGCTGGTGGGTGCTGGCGGACAACACGTTCGCGGGCGGGGACAGCACGGTGTACGGGACCGTCCCGGAGGATCTCGTACTGGCCCGGGCACATCTGCGGTTCCGGCCGTTGCGGAAGGATCAGCGGTCGCCGCTGGGGGTGCTGGGCTGGGCGGCCTCGGCGGTGCGGCCGTTGTCGGCGGACCGGTCGGCCTCCAGGCGTTTGCGGGCCCGGTAGGCGGCCACGTTGGCGCGGGTCGCGCAGCGGTCGGAGCAGTACCGCCGCGACCGGTTGGTGGAGGTGTCCAGGTAGGCGTTGCGGCACGGGGGCGCCTCGCAGAGGCCCAGCCGCTCCACCCCGTGGGTGGTCAGGTGGAAGGCGAGCCCCATGGCGGCGATGGCGGCGTACCCGGCGGTGGCGTTGGACGGATGGTCCGCCAGGTGCATGTGCCAGTCCGGCTTCCCGGTGCCGTCCAGGGTGTCGTGGCCGGAGATCTGCGGGCTGACGGGGAACTCCAGCAGCAGGGAGTTCAGCAGGTCGACCGCGAGGGTCTCGTCGCCCCCGTCGGCGGCCTCGAAGACGGCGCGCAGCCGGCCCCGTACGGAGCGGAAGCGGGTCACGTCGGCGTCGGTCGCCCGCCGGGCCGCCTGGGAGTTTCCGGCGAAGAGCTCGCGGACGGCGTCGACCGAGGTGAGCGCGTCCTTGTTGCGGGCCGGCTCCTCGGTGTTGACCAGACGCACGGCGTAGTCCGAGTAATAGGCCAGTTCCACTTGTCGTCCTTACGGCGTGGGTCTAAAGTTCCCTGCAACCAGCAGTGTAATGGTCGATCTCGCAATTTGAGTATTACATCAGAGGTGAGGGTTCACATGACGGACACCGAGGTGACGGGCGCGGCGGCGGGCACCGACTGGCGTTCCTGGCAGGAGAGCTGGGACCGCCAGCAGGAGTGGTACATGCCGGACCGCGAGGAACGCTTCCGGATCATGCTCGACATGGTCGAGGCCGTGGTCGGCCCCGAGCCGAGCGTGCTCGACCTCGCCTGCGGTACGGGAAGTATTACGGACCGGCTGCTGCGCCGGTTCCCGAAGGCCACCAGCACCGGCGCGGATCTCGACCCCGCGCTCCTCGCCATCGCCCGCGGCACCTTCGCCGGCGACGACCGGGTCACCCTCGTCGCCGCGGACCTCAAGGACCCCGCGTGGACGGATGCGCTCCCCCGTACCTCGTACGACGCCGTACTCACCAGGAAATCCCTCTAACCACACACTCTAGACGCATGGCTTCGATCCAGGACAGAGACAGCTGGACATGCGAGAACCCCGCCCGCACGCCACCGAGGTGGCGCGAGGACGGGGCTGGTTCCGAACTGGCGAACCGGCTTACCGGTCATCGCTCGACGCCGGGTTCTACCCGCGCGGGCCACGTGCACCGGACCGGTGCACACCTACCGGCTAGACCACCTCCAAGGCCGCCAGAGGTCGTCAACTCGCCGTCTGCGCGTCCGACACCGCGCGCCTCAGAGAAAGCACCTCCAGCAGCGCCGTCACGTCGCGCACCCTGAGGGCCCCCACCTCCACATAGGAGCGCCCCGTTGAGGTGACAAGGGGACGCACATGAGAGACGTGATCTTCCGGCACCCCCGCTCGCGTCAACGCCGCACGCAGCAAGGCTGCTGCGTGTTCAGCTTCTCGACGGGACTTCTTGTACTCCTCCATCGGAATCACGTCCGCCTCACCGCTTCGCGCCGCGGACGCAGGCGGCGTGCCGATAGACGACGGTTACCGCCCCCGACTCCTTTTCCTGCGCACCCCTGCGGACCGGCTCAAGCGTCCCGATCGGTTTTCCGCACGCGGGGCATCTCTCACCGGCCGGAGCGTAGGTCGAGTACTCCCACCGACTCGCATCGGTCTCATTTTCTGTGTTCATGCGTGCCGTCATCCCTCCGTGCGTGACGTGCTGTGGTGCGATGCTCGCCCGCCGAAAGGACTGCCGCTAGAGCGTTTCCCGTTGCTGCAACAGGTCGTCCCGGACCGCTTCCAGGAGGTCTCGCATGGGATCACCGCTCAGGGCACCCTCAGCGAAACCGTCGAACTTCGCCACGTACAGGGCCACATCGCGGGGGTCTGTAACGACGATCTCCGCGTGTACGGTTTCCACGGTCACCGCCCGGTCGTCCCGGATGACGAACGCATGATTGGGTATGTCGTTCTGCCGACCGCTCAAGGGCACCACCCGCAGGTCAAGATGCGGCATTCGGGACAGGCTGATCAGCCGGTCAAGCTGTCCGGCCATGACCAGCGGAGGCACGATGAGCCACCGAAGCACGGGTTCGGTGATGACAAAGCACATTTGCTTGTCCTCTTCGTACAACACCGCCTGCCGTTCCAGCCGTGCGCTTACCGTTTCTCTCACGACCTCCACACTCAGATCGTCATGCCGGGACAGGATGGCTCGCATGTACTCGGGAGTCTGGAGCAGTCCCGGCACCAGAGCGGGCTGGAAAAGTCGTAGAAGCTTCATTTGGGCGTCGATGCCCTTGAGTTGCCGTTGTGCCTTGTGCAACCCGGCGCGCTGGATCAACCTCCACGCTGTCGCCTCAGTCGCCGCCGCACGGGCGACATCCATGTATTCGGACTTCACATCCTCCGATACGCCGATGGCGGTAAGAATGCGTTCCACGTCGTCGGCGTGGGGGCTGAGCTTTCCAGTCTCGATCTTGCTGAGCTTGCTTGCGGACATGACGGCGCCACGGGCCACCGCTTTGGCCTCCAGACCGGAAGCCTGTCGCAGAGCCCGCAGCGCTGCCCCCAACTCCGAGCGGTTCACTCTCCGTGCTTCGCCCACCAACGCGCGAACGGTACGGCTTGGCCAAGGGCCATGTCCCGGTAGCCGACGTACTCTTCCGCTCGACCGTCCGGCAATACGTCCGCCTGAAGGAAGGAACCGTCCGCTGCATAGCGCATGGACGCGGGCGTGCAGGCGTCGAACAGCCAGAAGTCACCCACGGACTCCGGCAGCGGGTTCGGCTGGTCGGTCACGTCCAAGATGAAGAACTCTTCGCCAGCCTTGGCATTGGTGCGGTATCCCCACCCCAGCTCAAACCTCAGGTAAGGGGTCAAAGGACGGGTCAACACGTGAACCCGGTACAAGCGCCGCCCCGAGCCAACGTAGCCCCGAACTTCCTCCAGCCAGTCAGCGTTGTAATCGTGCGGCTGGTCCTCGCCCCTCACGAATGCCTGATAGGCACCCGTACTCCCTGAGCGGCTGTAGTCATCCAGCGTTTCCAGCCTGAATGCTTCGCGCTCGAAGGTGTCGAACAGCTCCGCGAGAGACCTAGCCAAGCTGACCACCGAACGCCTTCACGATCAGGTCCAGCGGGATCTCCACCAACGTCTCGTGCGGAGGAACACTCAGCCCGTGGTCGGTGGGCGTCTCCCCCTGCACCAGGACCGTGCCCCGGTCAGTGGTGTAGATGGTGGGGCAGTCCCTCTTGTCACACGTCGTCGCCAACATCGTCACCTTCACGAGCGTTCCCTTCCCGTGGTCACTGGCCTGCCCGCTGATCATTCCGGGAGGGTGAGCCCACGGCAAGGGCCCGGACTTTCCTCAACGGGAAATCGGCCAACGAACGCAAAAAGTCCCCGCACTCACCCCCAACGAGGGGGCGAGCACGGGGATCTGGACGGATCAGCCGTTGAGAACGTTGGCCAGGCGAGCGGCAGCCCTGCCACCGAACATGGCGGTACCGCAGTAGAAGTCGATGCGGGTGCGATAGACGGGCTTGTCGTGGGTTTCGCCGAGGTCGGTGGCCTGCACACCACCGTTGGTGAGCCCGGTGACGCCCGCGTCCGCCTCAGAAGAGCCGAACCGAACCGCGTAGATGTCGCCGGTCTGCTTACCGTCAGCGCGCACAGTCAGAGGCAGCACATCGGTACCGTCAAGCTTCTGGCCGGCGTCCAGCATGGGAATCCCGTTCCACATCACAGCGCGCTTGCCAGCCATCTCGGCCGTCAGGAGTTCGGATCCGCCAAGCCGACGAAAACCGGATGCGACCTTTGCGCGAATATCCGCATTCATATACAGAGCGCCATTTACGCCATTAATGCCGCGAACTCGGGCCGTCAGACTGTCCAGCACGTCAAAGAATTCATATCCACTATCTACGGCTCCGAGACCTGCAGCATCGATGACCTGAGAACCGAAGAGCCGCTTTCGAAGCCCATCGAACCCCCTCGGGTTCACCGCTATGTCACCATTGAAGAACTGGTCGGAGAAGTGGACCGACGCCGCCTTGATCTTCATCGTTATCTGAACGGCACACTGATCATTCAGATCTCCGCGAGTCCGAGCAATGAATTTATCCACATCCGCATCACCACCAAGAATGGCGAGCGTCTCGATCTTCTGATTGAGCGTACCCGTGCTCTCGGGATAGGCCTCATTGACGGCGCGGAAGGAAACTCCAGGAAGGGTGGACTCCTCATTATATCGGTACGCGTTGCCCTCAACCTGTATCAGAGGGAGCCGGTCCAGGATGGGCGACTCTTCGACGAACGTCTCGATTACACCGCGCTGCAAATCATCCTGCGCGAGCTTGGCGGATTCAGCAAGAGTAAGCGACATAAAATCTCCAGCATTTCGTAGCGAACAGAAAGCGGGATCAAGGATTCGATCCCGCTCCGCAAAAACGGCTTAATTAACCATGCAAGTTTTTCCCCTCCCTGCCGATCTGGAGCGGGAGGAGAGGGGAGTACCCCCTGGTCGGGCTGCGCCCTATGTCCGAATTGGCTTCGCATTCGCGGCAGCCCAACCACCAGGTTGGCGTTTCGCGGTCTCGCGGTTGTGACACTGCGTGCACAGCGGACGGAGCCTGTTGAACGCGTCAGGATCGGCGACCCCTTGCGCCACCAGCTCACGCCGAGAGTGCGGGAAGTGGTCCGCCACCGTGGCCGTGCGACCGCACAGCAGACACCACGGATGCCGGTACAGGTACGCCTTACGGATGCGCTGCCACCGTGCGGTGTAGCCCCGTTCGTTGGACGTTCCGCGCTGTTGCTCGGCCTCGCGCCGATGCTTGGCACAGCGTCCTCCCGTGGTCAGCTCGGGGCACCCGGGGACAGAGCACGGGGGACGGGGCTTACGCGGCATAGGGGGCTCACCTCCTAATGGCGGGGGTACGGGCAGCCAATTCCCTACCCGCAGGTACGTGCTGTTCTAGGCGCATGGCAACGAACAAAGCACGCCCCGCACTCGAACTCCGCTGCGGTGGGCTGCACTTGACGATTCAGCGCGTCCCTGGATGGCTGGTGGCGGCCCTAGCTACGGCCACGGGAAGCGGTCTCGCTGCGTGGCTCACGAACCGGTAACCAGCTCGGGGCACCCGGGGACAGAGCACGGGGGACGGGGTCTACGCGGCACGGGGTACCTCCAAGGCAGAGGGGTTGTTCTGACGGTGCCCGTTGATGAATGCGCTGATGGGAGCGCTACAGGCGCAACGGTCGCGCAACGCTGTTGCGCTCCAGGCGCAACACCCCAAGGGGTAGTACGCAACACACAGAAGCACGTAGACATAGGGGCATGGCACCCAAGACAGAACCCGGTCCCGATGTCGAACTGCACATCCGTGGGCTGCACTTAACGATTCAGCGCATCCCCGGATGGCTGGTGGCTGGACTCGCCACGGCCGCCGGAAGCGGGCTCGCAGCGTGGCTCACGTCGCGGTGAACGCCCCGGTCGGCGTGGGACAGCAATGGGCGCAGACCTGCACCCCAGAATTTGATTAACACAGAGTAGCCAAGTGGTGACACACCATCTATTTGGGGGGCGTAAGCCTGATCGATAGGGGCTAGAGCCAAACCAGAGCCTCGGCAGGCACGATGTGCAGACTGCCGGAACATGCGGACCCCAACCACACCGAGAGTCGGAGGTATCGAACTCCGCAGCAATGAAGTCCACGTGAGCGTCCGGCCAGAGCGTCAGCGCTCGGCGATACGATCATTCCCGAGGATCGAACTATGAGAGAGATGGCAAGTTGACAGACACCGATCCACCCGAGCGCACTGGTCTCGGCCTATACGGGGTCGGGGTCAAATCGGTCATAGCCACAAACATGCTGAGCGTGGGGGTTGACCTCACCCCGCTTGAACAGCGCGTCGCAGCCAGGCTCTACGGCCCGACATCTCAGGTCGCACTCGCCCCGTTTTCTTGCCCTAGGTGCGGCGAAGACCCGCTCACGGACACTGATTGCGCCCTCTGCGGGGGCGACCCGGCTGTCGGGTACGTCACTGCGCTGCAACTCGCGGGCAGGCTAAGGCGAGGCCGAGAGTCTGAGGGCGAGGAAGCAAGGTCCGCAAAAGATCGTCTGCGGCAGACGGTAGACGCGCTACGCAACGCAAGTAGCGAGAACGCACAGACCCTCGTCGCCGAGTTTCTGGCTGCCCTGGCGGAGCTTCTTGCCTACAGGGTGAGCTATGCACGTCGTAGCCGCCTCTTGCTCCTCGCAGCCATTCCGAGACCACCGCAGAACTGCCCCGCCTGGATACCAACGCCAATCGATATCTCCCCACGGGTCACGCCACGTGGCCCCAACTTCGCCTTCCCTGTGAGTAACCACCGGGGCGGGCACTACCGCAGCACGCTGGGGAGCGTCGTACTAGCTGCGTAGACGGCTCGCCGACCATGCACGGTCGGAAGGTTCAAGATTATGTTTTCCCTGCCGGACTCGGCCCCGTGGTGGGCTGTCTTGGCCGTTGTTGTCCTCGGCATCGTCGTGTTCGGGGTTCATAGTTTCGTCCGCGCTGTCTGGCCGCAATCGTCCGCCCACCGCAAAGAACTGTTGCGGGAGTGGCAGCGACAGCGAGAGCAGGAGAAAAGACGTCACCGAGGGGAGATCGACACCCGGGAATGAGGCGCACCGGGGCGGGAGCTTGCTCGGTTCCCGCCCCAGCAGGGCACTGCGGGTGAGGGGCAGCGGCATGTTGCCTATCCGGTCGCCCAAGCTCCGTCACGCGGCAGCCCCGAACTCCGTTGCAGGTTTCAGCTGGTGGCAGTCGTGGCATAGAACCTGAACGTTCGCGTCGGTGTCGCCACCGACAAGAGCGAGCGGCTTCACGTGGTCGACATCGGCCGCGGACGCGGAAAACGTATCGGTGCACCAGTCGCACCAGGCCGAACCGCGTTCGGCTACTCGTCGCCGGAGCCGTCCCGCACTGTATCTGCGGTCCCGCCCGTCGCCGGCTCCGGGAACGCCGGGCACGGACTCTGCCGCGTCCCTCGTACGCCCCGTGGTGAGCCTCGCAGCGGCCTCGATGTGCAGGCTCGGTGCAGTCGATACAGCGCATGTGTACTCCTGGGGTGTCGCCCTGGCCGTCGTTGTTGAGTGCCCGCCCTCGGACTCGAACCGGGGAACTCTGCCGGACTTGAACCGGCGCACCTCTAGCCGTTGGGTCAGCGGGCGTGTGCTGGTCCGCGCCGACGCGGAGCCGGTCGCGGTGCGGACCGCACGCCCCGTTCGGCGACCCGAGGGCCGGTTACTGGTGGGCAGTACGGTCCCCGCGCTCTGCCTCACGACCACTGCGGCCCCGGGTGGGGTGCGTGCTGCACGGGCAGAGCATCAAGGAGAGAGACAGGCACTCGGTCCCCCCACGGTCGGTGGAGCGGGGGGCGGGGTAGTCCTGGTCTCTCTTCCGGAAGTAGTAGGGACGGAAGGTTTCCCGCACCCCGGTGCGTCCTGCCTGGCCTACCTGCTTCCGAGAGGAGTAGGGACGGAGGGGTTCCCGCCGTCCGGTCCTCGGTGGCGCAGTGACGACCGGTGCCACTGTTCGGCTTCTTACTACTTTTTCTATGTGTTTCTAAAAAACCAGGTAGAACCGTCACTCCACCTCTATTGAACCTCTCTTCGCTCCGCTGTTGCCGGTCTGACCGGCGGCCCTCGGTGGGGCAGGCCCGGGAAGGGCGCTGCGTGCATGTGCAGGCAGCAAAGAGCCCCGGCAGTCACGTGACTGCCGGGGCTCCATGGACTGCTACAAACCGTCAGGCGCTGGCGTCCTCAAGTTCGCTCAACGCCGACTCCTCCGCGTGTTCCTTCGCAGCTCGACGATTCGCGGCCTGCTGCTCCGGGTCGAGTCCGGACGCCCGGAAACGGTGCTTCGCGTCTCTTGGGTGCAGCTCGATCCGCACGTCGAACTCCATCAGAATCTCCCGGCGGCCCACATCGTCGGGGGCGGAGGTCCAGTCCTGTTCCACCGTCCGGCCGATCGGTACCCACCGCATTCCCGCCGGACGTTCCGGCAGTTGCTCCAGTTCGGCGATCTCCCGCGTCATTCGGGCGTACTCGGTCCGGAACCACTCGGTGTCCGCTTCCGACTCGTACAGCCCCGCCTGGCGGTCACCTCGGAGCCGTGTGCGGTCCGCCTCGATCTCCGCGATACGCGCCGCGTAACCGGTGCCGGGATCAAACTCCTTGCGGCGGATGTCGTGCCATCCGTACTCGGCGAGGAACCAGTCGGTTACCAACTTGTTCAACACCGGGATGGACATCGTCGGCGCGGGCTTGCAGTGGGCCGATGCCGGGATGCCTCGAACCCTCGCCGTGCAGCCGTACGCGTTGTTCTGATTGTGGCGGGAGGCCACCCACAGCCGCTGTCCACAGGTGCCGCAGAAGGTGAGACCCGAGAGCAGGTGTATGCCCTTCGGCGCGCGCACTCCCGTCCACTTGGCTGCCGTCTTGGCGATCAGCGCGTCCCGAGTCGCGTGGTCCCACAGAGGTGGGGCGATGCGGACCGCGTGACCGTCCGAACCGATGACAGGCCGTTCGTTGTGGATGAGGTACCCCAAGGACGCCTCGCTGATCAGCATGCGCTTGATGGCCTTCGCGTTCCACAGAGTGCCTTTGGGCTTCCGCCCGTACATCACCGAGCGGTGGTCGGCCGGTGACAGCACTCCCGCCCGGTTGAGCCTGGCAGCCTCGGTGTGGACGGTGACAGTGCCCGTCTCGTCGGCGAGGATGCGTTCCGCCACGTCCCGGATGATCAGTGCGGCCACCGGGTCGAGCTCCACGTGATCGACCTTGGCAGCCGGGTGCAGTCGGACGAACTGGTACCCGTAGCGGTTCTTCTGCTTGGGCTGTCCCGCACTGCGCGCACGCTTGGTCTCGTCCCGGTTTCGCTTCTGGATGGCCCGCAACTCCATCTGGGCGCCGAACGACTCCATGGAGAGGCGCATCTCGTCGGCGGGGTCGTCCAGGTCCCACGGTCCCTCGTGGCCGTGCGTGATCAGCAGTCGGCCCGACTCGTGGATGGCGTAGGCGGTGTTCAGTACGTCCCTCTGGTTACGGCCGATCCGATCGACCGCAGAGCCGGCGATCCCGTTGTACGGCCCCATTTCGTCCCGCAGCCACGGCCCGAGATTCGGGCGCATCATGGGGTCTGTGGCTCCCGAGATCTCCCAGTCGTCGGCCCAGGCGATGACGTGGCCGCCCACGGCCGCGACAGCACGCAGCACGTGGTCGGCCTGCTTCTCAGGGCTGTTGGTCGAGTCCTTGAAGCGAGAGAGGCGACGTACCCCCACCAGGCACTTTCCGCACCCGTCGTACTCACTCGTGATCATACGATCCATTTTGCGCGATCCTGCTTCCCGCACGCACGTGCGTTTTACGGGACTTCCCGACGGCCACCGCGCTCCACTGGTTCCACCGCGAGCCGCTCACCGCGCTCTACGGGCAGCTCGCCGAAGTGGTGCGGGAGGGCGGGGTGTTCATGAACGCCGACCACATGACCGACGCGTCCACGCCCCGTATCAACGCCGCCGAACGCGCCCACCGGCACGCTGGGATGGACCGGGTCAAAGCGGCGGGCGCGCTCGACTGGGCCGAGTGGTGGGGCGAGGCGGCGAAGGACCCGGCGCTCGCCGGACCGACCGCCGAGCGGTTCGCGATCTACGGCGAGCACGCCGACGGGGAGGCCCCCTCGGCGGACTGGCACGCCCGTACGCTGCGCGCGTCCGGCTTCGGCGAGGCGCGGACGGTCTGGGCCTCGCCCTCCGACGCGGTGGTGCTGGCGCTGAAGTGACGGGGCGGGGCGGCAGGCGGGCGGCGGGGGCGGTGCGGAGAGGGTTCCGTACCGCCCCCGCCGTCGTATCCCGGCACTGAAGACAGCCCGGGAAGCGCCCCGGCACGGAAGGCGCCCCGGCACCGCACATTCCTCCGATCCGTTCGCGTCCGACCGCAACCTCCGTCGCGGTCCGGCGCACTGGAAGGGGTGAGACGGTCCGCGCCCGCGGGCCTGGAGAGGGGCGGGGAATGCGGACGGACGAGGATGCCGCGCTGCACGCCTTCGTGGAGGGCCGACGCACCGCGCTGTTCCGCAGCGCCTATCTGCTGTGCGGCGACCGGCACGAGGCGGAGGACCTGGTGCAGACGGCACTCGTGAAGGTGGTGATCGGCGGCCGGCGGCACGGGCGGCTCGACAACATCGAGGCGTACGCGCGCAAGACGCTGGTCAACACCTTCATCGCGTCCCGCCGCAGGTTCTGGCGGCGGGAGCAGCCCTTCGGCGAACTGCCCGACCGCGCGGGGGGCCAGGAGGACAGCGACACCAGCCTCCAGGTACGGGCGGCACTCGCCCGGCTCACGGCCAAGCAGCGCACGGTGCTGGTTCTCCGCTACTGGGAGGACCTGAGCGTCGAGGCCACGGCGGACCTGCTCGGAATGCGGCAGAACACGGTCAAGAGCCACGCGGCTCGGGGATTGGCGGCGCTGCGCGCCGGGATGACGGAGGAATTGGTGTGAGTGACGACGTGAAGAACTTGCTGGAGCGGGCCGCGGCGGACGCCGGCCGGCCGGTGCTGTCGACGGAGGCGGTGTACGCGGGCGCGGCCCGGGTGCGGTTCCGCCGGCGGGCGGCGGTCTCGTGCGCGGCCCTCGCGGTGGTGGCGGCCGGGGTGGTCGGCATCCCCCGGCTGAACCAGGACACCGCCACCCCGCTGGAACGGGTCTCGGTCGCGGCGTCCGCCACTTCCGGTACGGACAAGGCGGGCCGGGTCTCCGCGCTGCTGCCGGCGGGGGTCGGCAGGCTGGAGGAGGTCTCGTTCGTGGTGCTCATCAAGCACGTGAAGCCGAGCGAGGACACGAGGCACTTCATCGGTCCGCTGGACGGGGACTACGCGGTTCACAAGGACGGCGGGGTCGGCTACCTCTCGTTCGAGATCAGGAGTGCGAAGGAGATCGCCGCGAAGAGCGGCGGCGGCGTGCCGCTCGCCGAGCAGGACCTGTGCAAGGCCAACGGCAAGGAGCGGAAGCGCGCCGACTGCGTGCGCGAGGTGCTGCCGGACGGGCGTGTCCTCACCACCTGGAGCGACACGATGGACTACGGGGAGGGGACGCCCCAGTGGGGTCCGGAGATCGACGGGCAGCTGATCCTCAAGGACGGCAGCGCGCTGATGCTCCGTTCCAGCACCGGGTTCGAGGCCGAGGGGGGGCAGGGCCCGCTGCTGAAGTCGCCGCCGCTGAACAGCGACCAGGTCCGTGAGCTGATGCAGCGTCCGGAGCTGCTGCCGAAGAAGTGACTGTGCGCGCCTTCGGGGCGGTGGACCGGAAGGTCTCCACCGCCCCGAAGGTGCGTCCGCCTACAGCACCTTGGAGAGGAACGCCTGCGTCCGCTCGTGCTGCGGGTTCGTCAGCACTTCTCTCGGGTGGCCGGACTCGACGACCACGCCGTCGTCCATGAAGACGAGCGCGTCGCCGACCTCGCGTGCGAAGCCCATCTCGTGGGTGACGACGATCATCGTCATGCCGTCTTCGGCCAGTCCCCGCATGACGTCCAGGACGTCACCGACCAGCTCCGGGTCGAGCGCCGAGGTGGGCTCGTCGAAGAGCATCAGCTTCGGTTCCATGGCCAGGGCGCGGGCGATGGCCACGCGCTGCTGCTGTCCGCCGGAGAGCTGCGAGGGGAAGTTGCCGGCCTTGTCCGCCAGGCCGACCCGGTCGAGCAGCCGCTCCGCGCGTTCGCGGGCCTCGGCGCGGGGCAGGCCCAGCACCTGTACCGGGGCTTCCATGACGTTCTCGATGGCCGTCATGTGCGGGAACAGGTTGAAGCGCTGGAAGACCATGCCGATGTCCCGGCGCCGCAGGGCGACTTCGCGGTCCCTGAGCTCGTACAGCCGGCCGTCGTGCTCGCGGTAGCCGACGAGTTCGCCGTCGACGGAGAGCCGTCCGGCGTTGATCTTCTCGAGGTGGTTGATGCACCGCAGGAAGGTCGACTTGCCGGAGCCGGACGGTCCGATCAGGCAGAAGACCTCCCCGGGGGCGACCTCCAGGTCGATGCCCTTGAGGACGTGCGCGGCGCCGTAGGACTTGTGGACGCCCTCGGCCTTCACCATGGCGGTCATGCGATGCCTCCCTTGGGACGGCTCAGGGACAGCACGTTGGCCTTGACCCTCTGGAACGGGGTGGGCGGGAGGCTGCGGCTCGATCCGCGGGCGAAGTGGCGCTCCAGGTAGTACTGGCCGATGCTCAGCACCGAGGTCGCCACCATGTACCAGGCCGCCGCGAGGAAGAGCATCTCCACGGTGGCACCGGAGGTCTGGGAGACGTCCTGGGTGGAGCGCAGCAGTTCGCCGTACTGGACGGCGACGGCGAGCGAGGAGGTCTTGAGCATGTTGATGACCTCGTTGCCCGTGGGCGGCACGATGACGCGCATCGCCTGCGGGACGACGATCCGGCTCAGCGTCCTGCCGTGGGTCATGCCCAGTGCGTGCGCCGCCTCGGTCTGGCCCTCGTCGACGGACTGGAGGCCGGCGCGGCAGATCTCCGCCATGTACGCGGCCTCGTTGAGCCCGAGGCCGAGCAGCGCGCAGAGGAACGGGGTCATGAAGGACGACCACTCGTCCTTGTAGATCGGCCCGAGGTCGATGTACTTGAAGACGAGGCCGAGGTTGAACCAGACGAGCAGCTGTACGTAGACCGGGGTGCCGCGGAAGAACCAGATGTAGCCCCAGGCGACGGACGAGGTCACCGGGTTCTTGGAGAGCCGCATCACCGCGAGCACGACGCCGAGGACGATGCCGATCACCATGGCCAGCAGGGTGATGACGACGGTGTTCCTGACGCCTTCGAGGATCTGGTCGTTGAAGAAGTAGTCCGGTATCGCGCCCCAGTTGATGTCGCCCTGGGAGAAGGCGTAGACGAGGGAGGCGAGGAGGCCGAGGACCACGATCGCGGCGACGTACCGGCCGTAGTGGCGTACCGGGACGGCCCTGATCGGCTCGGGCCCGGCAGCCGGAGCCGGCGGGGTGTCCGCGGGCTCCGTCTTGTCGATGTCAGTCACTGTTGTTGCCTTTCAGCGCCGGAACCCGGTCAGGATCCGCCGTTGATCTTGGCCTCGGTGACCGCGCCCGCGTCCACGCCCCACTTGGTGATGACCTTCTGGTACGTGCCGTCCTTGATGATCGCGTCCAGGGCCGACTGGATGGCCTTGGTGAGCTGGTCGTTGCCCTTGGCGACGGCGATGCCGTACGGGGCCGCCTCGACCTGCTCGCCGACGATCTGGAAGTCCTTGCCGCCGCCCGAGGTCTTGACCACGTAGGCGGCGACCGGGAAGTCGGAGGATCCGGCGTCGGCGCCACCGGCACGCAGCCGGGTCTGGGCCTCCAGGTCGGTGTCGAACGCCTCGATGGAGATCTGGCCCTTGGCGCCGCACTTGGCGTTCTCGGCCTTGGCGAGGTCGTGGGAGACGGTGCCGCGCTGGACGACCAGCTTCTTGCCGCAGAGGTCCGCCCAGGTGACGATGCCCTTGTCGTCGCCCTTCCTGGTGTAGATGGAGACGCCGGCGGTGAAGTAGTCGACGAAGTCGACGCCTTCGCCGACCTTCTTGTTCGTCTCGGGGTCGATGCCTTCCTGGCGGTTCTTGGAGTCGGTCATCGCCGACATGGCCAGGTCGTAGCGCTTGGAACGCAGGCCCGTGAGCAGGGTGTCGAAGGTGCCGTTCTGGAAGACGAACTTCACCCCGAGCTGCTTGCCCATCGCGTCGGCGAGGTCGGGGTCGATACCGATGGTCTTGCCGTCCTCGCCCTTGAACTCGACCGGCGCGTAGGCGATGTCGGAGCCGACCTTGATCTCGCCCTTCTCCCGGATCGACTTGGGCAGCAGGTCGACGAGCGGGGCGGAGGAGTCCGCCTTGTCCGAGGAGCCGGTCTGGTCACCGCAGCCGGTCAGGATCAGCGCGCCGGCGACCGCGAGGGAGCCCACCGCGGCCAGACGGGACATGGCGGGCGTACAGCGAATGGTGCGAGCGGTCATGGTCGGAGTCCTCCGGCGGTGAGGGAGTGTCAAAAAAAGAGGGCATATGAACGTATCTTCGAGTCCCGACACCCCGTGCGATTAGGGCATCCTGCCATCCGGAATAGCCCATTCAGGGGTCCAGCCATGTCAAAATCGGGTAACGGGCGACCCCCGAATCCCCAGAGGCCCGCCGAGCCGAACCGGACCATCTGTGGGAATTTCACCGTGAGACCGGAGAATCTCCGGAACGGCCGGATCGGCCCGACGACTCGTGTGCCGTACAACGGATTTGACGCCGAGCGCGTCCGCCGTACGGACTTGTCACACCATTCGCCCATGAAGCACGCCACCGGGTCGAAAGAGACTCGTGCGCGGCGGGCCCGGTCCGGTAAGAAAGACCTTTACACCCCTCATCCGGGGACCAGGACGCGTGTGCGGCGCGTCCGCGCGTACGAACGCTCCCTGCCGAGGCGGTCCAACCGCCGGCGCGGGGACGTACGCGGTGCCCACCCACCCCTCCTCGACCAGGAGCGGCAACCCTCAGACGATGAAGACTTAAGGGGTCAGACAGCATGGCAGCGGAGATCGTCAATCCTCTCAACCACAGCACCGCCGGCAGCCGGGCCGGAGAGTCGAACGCGGCCGACGAGCCCTTCGATCCGGCCTTCGCGCTCCACCGCGGCGGGAAGATGGCCGTGCAGGCCACCGTGCCGATCCGCGACAGGGACGACCTGTCCCTCGCCTACACGCCGGGCGTCGCCAAGGTGTGCAGCGCCATCGCGGAGAACCCGGAGCTCGTCCACGACTACACCTGGAAGTCGCAGGTCGTGGCGGTCGTCACGGACGGCACCGCCGTCCTCGGTCTCGGGGACATCGGCCCCGAGGCGTCCCTCCCGGTGATGGAGGGCAAGGCCATCCTCTTCAAGCAGTTCGGCGGTGTGGACGCGGTGCCGATCGCGCTCGCCACCACCGACACGGACGAGATCGTGGAGACCGTGGTCCGGCTCGCGCCCTCCTTCGGCGGGGTCAACCTGGAGGACATCTCGGCGCCCCGCTGCTTCGAGATCGAGCGCAGGCTCCAGGAGCGGCTGGACATCCCGGTCTTCCACGACGACCAGCACGGCACCGCCGTGGTGACGCTGGCGGCCCTGCGGAACGCGGCGAAGCTCTCCGGCCGGACCCTGGGCGACCTGCGCGGGGTCATCTCCGGTGCGGGCGCAGCGGGTGTCGCCATCGCGAAGTTCCTGCTGGAGGCGGGCATCGGCGACATCGCCGTCGCCGACCGCAAGGGCATCGTCAGCCGGGACCGCGAGGACCTCAGCGAGGTCAAGCGGGAGATCGCCGACCTCACCAACAAGGCGGGCATCTCCGGCCCGTTGGAGGACGCGCTGGCCGGCGCGGACGTCTTCATCGGTGTCTCCGGCGGTACGGTCCCCGAGCCGGCCGTCGCCTCGATGGCGCCGGGCGCGTACGTCTTCGCCATGGCCAACCCGAACCCCGAGGTCCACCCGGACATCGCGCACAAGTACGCGTCGGTCGTGGCCACCGGGCGTTCGGACTACCCGAACCAGATCAACAACGTGCTGGCCTTCCCCGGCATCTTCGCCGGCGCGCTCCAGGTCCGGGCCTCCCGGATCACCGAGGGCATGAAGATCGCCGCGGCGAACGCGCTGGCCGACGTGGTCGGCGACGAGCTGGCCGCGGACTACGTCATCCCGTCGCCGTTCGACGAGCGGGTGGCCCCGGCGGTGACGGCCGCGGTCGCCGCCGCCGCGCGCGCCGAGGGCGTCGCCCGGCGCTGACGCCCGTCGACACCGCATACGTACGAAGCCCCGCTCTCCCGCATGACGGGGAGCGGGGCTTCGTACGTACCCGGGTCGCTCAGTGGCTGCGGCGGGTGACGAACTCCGCGAGGGAGAGCAGGTCCCCGGCCGCCGCCAGGTCGGGGACCGCCCGGGACAGGTGGTGGACCGCCCGGGCCATCCGGTCGGCCGCCGTGGCCTGCGCCCAGTCGCGCCCGCCGGCCCGCTCCACGGCGTCGGCGGCCCGGCGCACCTCCTCCGGTGCGCCGAGGGGGCCTTCGTAGAGCGCGGCGAGGTCGGCGGCCGCCGGGGTCCCCGAGGTGAGCGCGGCCACCACGGGCAGGGACTTCTTGTGGGCGGTGAGGTCGGCGCCGACCGGTTTGCCGGTGCGTGCCTGATCGCCCCAGATGCCGATCAGGTCGTCGATGAGCTGGAAGGAGAGCCCCGACTCCCGGCCGAAGCCGTCCATCGCGCCCACCGACCGGTCCGAGGCGCCCGCGTAGAGGGCGCCGACCGCGCAGGCGCAGCCGAGCAGGGCACCGGTCTTGGCCATCGCCATGGTGAGGCACTCGTCGAGGGTGACCTCCCGGGGGCCGCGCTCCTCGAAGGCGCAGTCGGCCTGCTGGCCGGCGCAGAGCTCGATGACGCAGGCGGTGAGCCGCGCGGTGGCGGGGCCCGAGGCGGGGTGGTCGTCGTCGGCGAGCAGGCGCAGGGCGAGGGCGAGCATGGCGTCGCCGGTGATGACGGCGTCCGGGACGCCGAAGACCGCCCAGGCGGTGGGCCGGTGGCGCCGGGTGGCGTCCTCGTCGATGACGTCGTCGTGGAGCAGGGTGAAGTTGTGCACGAGTTCGACGGCCACGGCGGCGCGCACCGCGCGTTCCGGGTCGCCGCCCAGTGCGCGGACCGCCGCCAGCACCAGGGCGGGTCTGATGGCCTTGCCGGCCGGGCTCTGGGAGGGGCCTGCCTCGTTGCCCTCGGCATCGGCCCAGCCGAAGTGGTACATCGCCACCCGGCGCATCCCGCCGGGCAGCGACGCCACCGCGGCGCGCAGGTGCGGGTCGACGACGGCCCGGGTCCGCTCCAGGAGCGCGGCGGCCTCGAAGCCCTCGGTCGCGGCGTCCGTACTCGTCATGGTCACGGTCACTCCCTCTGTCGCTCTGTCGCCGGTGAACCCCCGGTCCGGTTCTTTCCCGGGCCGGGGGTGCGGGGTCGTACGCGCGGTGCGGTGGCGCGGGCACGGGCGAGGGCGCGTCTTCACACACGCGGCGGACGGCGGCGTGAAGACGCGCCCCGGGGCCCCGGCAACCGCCCTTGGTCGGTGTCCGGCTCCGGGGCCCCCGCGCGGGGCGTCAGTGCCAGCGGCTGACCTCCACGTTCTCCAGGACCCCGAGGGCGTCCGGGACGAGGACGGCGGCGGAGTAGTAGGCCGTGACCAGGTAGGAGATGATCGCCTGCTCGTCGATGCCCATGAAGCGGACGGAGAGGCTCGGCTCGATCTCGTCCGGGATGCCGGTCTGGTGGAGGCCGATGACGCCCTGTTCGGCCTCGCCGGTCCTCATGCAGATGATGGAGGTGGTGCGGGCCTCGGTGACCGGGATCTTGTTCGACGGGAAGATCGGCACCCCGCGCCAGGCCGGCACGTGGTGGCCGCCGACGTCCACGCTCTCCGGGACGAGTCCGCGCCGGTTGCACTCGCGGCCGAAGGCCGCGATGGCGCGGGGGTGGGCGAGGAAGAGCTTCGATCCGCGCCGCCGGGAGAGGAGTTCGTCCATGTCGTCGGGGCTGGGCACCCCGTCGTGCGGCTGGAGCCGCTGGCCGTAGTCGCAGTTGTTGAGGAGGCCGAACTCCCGGTTGTTGATGAGCTCGTGCTCCTGGCGTTCGCGGAGCGCCTCGACCGTGAGCCGCAACTGCTGCTCGGTCTGGTTCATCGGCTGGTTGTACAGGTCCGCGACGCGGCTGTGCACCTTCAGTACGGTCTGGGCGACGCTGAGTTCGTACTCGCGGGGCGCCGCGTCGTAGTCCACGAAGGTGTGCGGGACGACGGCTTCGCCGACGTGTCCCGCGGAGAGGTCGATCGCCGCCTCGCCGAAGTTGTTGGTCCGCTGCTGCGGGATGGCGAGCAGCCCGGCGAGGTGGTCGCGGAGGGTGTGGACCCGCTCGGCGAGGTTGAGCACGTCGGCGCGGCTCAGGGTCAGCAGGGTGCAGGCGGTGGCCGCGCGGGTGGTGAACTCCCACTGCGCGTCGCCCTCCACCAGGGAGTGGTCGCCGAAGTAGGAGCCGTCCGCGAGGACTCCGAGGACGGTCTCGTCCCCGTAGGGGCCCGTGCCGATCTTCTCGACCCGGCCGTGCGCCAGCAGGTAGACCCGGTCCGCCGCGTCCCCCGAGGCCGCGATGACCTCCCCGGCGGCCACGTTGCGCTGCTCGCAGCGGCGGGCCAGCTCGGCGAGCGCCTCCTCGTCCGCGTAGTCGCGGAGCGCGGGCAGTTCGCCGAGCTCCGCGGGGATGACGGCGACCCGGTCGCCGGTCTGCACGAAGGTCACCCGTCCGTCTCCGACCGAGTAGCTGAGCCGACGGTTCACCCGGTACGTGCCGCCCTGCACCTGCACCCACGGCAGCGTCTTCAGCAGCCACCGGGAGGTGATTTCCTGCATCTGCGGCGCGGACTTGGTGGTCGTCGCGAGGTTCCTCGCAGCGGCCGTGCCGAGACTCTGCTGCGGCGTGCCCTGCGTGTCGCGAACCTCTTCACCAACGGACATCTGACGGGTCCTCTCGATCATGGGCTGAGCTGCGCGAAGAAGCCTTTCAGCACGGAGTGTCGCTACGCCATTACACAAAAGAGTGCGACTAAACGTGCTTCGATCTGGGCAGTGGGGCCGGACGGCGCCTGCCGCGTTCGATAATTTGCATCTCGGATACCAGTTATCTACGGTGCCCTCATGCGGCTGACGAGATTCACCGACGTGGCGCTGCGGGTCCTGATGCGCCTCGCCGTCGTCGAGAACGGCGAGGCTCCGACCACCCGGGAGGTGGCGGCGGTCATGCGCGTGCCGTACACCCACACCGCCAAGGTGGTCGCCCGGCTCCAGCACCTCGGCCTGGTCGAGGCGCGCCGGGGACGCGGCGGCGGGCTCGCCCTCACCGGGGCCGGCCGCACCGCCTCGGTCGGCGGCGTCGTCCGCGAACTCGAAGGCGCCGGCGACGTCGTGGAGTGCGAGGGGGACACCCCCTGCCCGCTGCTCGCCGCCTGCCGGCTGCGTGGCGCCCTGCGCCGGGCCCAGGAGGCCTTCTTCGCGGAGCTGGACCCGATCACCGTCACCGAGCTCGTCGCCTCGCCCACCGGGCCCCTGCTCGTCGGCATCGGCGCGACCCGCGCCGGCACCGGCTGAACCCCACCGCACCGCCGGGTGCGCGCCCCACGGGCCGTACCGGGCGCACGCGTCCCGAAAAATGCGCATCTCAGATACCAATTCAACATCCGAGGAGTCCCGATGCTCTCCGAGTCGTCGACCGCCACCGTCCGCGCCACCCTCCCCGCCGTCGGCGCCGCCATCGGGGACATCGCCGATCTCTTCTACCGGAAGCTCTTCGCCGCCCACCCCGAGCTGCTGAGGGACCTCTTCAACCGGGGCAATCAGGCCGCCGCGACCCAGCAGCGCGCCCTCGCCGGCTCGGTCGCCGCCTTCGCGACGATGCTGGTCGAGCACCCGGACACCCGGCCCGACGTGATGCTGGGCCGGATCGCCCACAAGCACGCCTCCCTCGGCGTGACGGCCGCGCAGTACGAGGTGGTGCACACCCACCTCTTCGCCGCCATCGCGGAGGTGCTGGGCGACGCGGTCACCCCCGAGGTCGCCGCCGCCTGGGACGAGGTCTACTGGCTGATGGCCAACGCCCTGATCGCCGCCGAGGACCGGCTCTACGCGGAACGCGGCGTCGCCGCGGGCCAGGTCTGGCAGGAGTGGGAGGTGGCCGGGCGCACCGCGGAGACCGCCGACGCCACCACCTTCCGGCTCCGCCCCGCCGACGGCTCCCCGGCCCCGGCCTTCCGGCCCGGCCAGTACGTCTCCGTACAGGTCGAACTCCCGGACGGCGCGCGCCAGATACGCCAGTACAGCCTCTCCGGTGCCCCGGACTCCGCGCTGCGTTCGATCACCGTCAAGCGGGTCCACGGCGGCGACGGGCCGGACGGCGAGGTCTCGGCGCACCTGCACGCGCACGTCCGCCCCGGCGACCGGCTGCGCGTCTCGCTGCCGTACGGGGACCTGACCCTCGGCGCGTCCGTCGGCGCCGCCCCGCTGCTGCTCGCCTCGGCGGGGATCGGCTGCACCCCGATGCTGTCGTTCCTGGAGCACCTCGCGGCCACCGGCCACGATGCCCCGGTCACCGTGGTGCACGGCGACCGGTCCCCCGCCGACCACGCCCTGCGGCTCGACCACGCGCGGCTGACCGCCGCTCTCAAGGGCGGTACCGCCCACTTCTGGTACGAGCACCCCGAGGCCGGCCACCCCGCCGGGCGCACCGGGTTGGTCGACCTCGGCGACCTGGCCGTCGCCCCCGGCACCCACGCCTACCTCTGCGGCCCGCTGCCCTTCATGCGCGCCGTGCGGACCCAGCTGCTGGCGAAGGGCGTCCCGGCGGCGGACATCCACTACGAGGTGTTCGGGCCCGACCTCTGGCTCGCCCAGGACTGACCCGCGCGGACCGGGGCGGGGGGACGGCGGCGACACTGGAGGGGTGAGCCCGACCGACCCCGCCGCCCCCGCCCATCGCCCCACCGCCCCTGCCCCTCGCCCGGCCGCACCGGACCCCGGCCGTGGCACGGCCGCCCCGGACCCCGCGTCCGTACTCCGCCCCCGGCTGCCCTCCCCGCTGGTGGAGGTGGCCGACGGGCGGTTCGCCCGGCACGGGGTGACGCTGCTGCTCAAGCGGGACGACCTGATCCACCCGGACCTGCCGGGCAACAAGTGGCGCAAGCTGGCGCCCAATCTCGCGGACCTCGACGGGCGCCCGGTGCTGACCTTCGGCGGGGCGTACTCGAACCATCTGCGGGCGACCGCCGCCGCCGGGCGGCTGCTGGGCTTCGCCACCGTCGGAGTGGTACGCGGCGATGAACTCGCCGGGCGCCCGCTGAACCCCTCGCTCGCCCGGTGCGCGGCCGACGGGATGCGGCTGCACTTCGTGGACCGGGGGACGTACCGCGCGAAGGACGATCCCCGGGTGCTGGCGGCGCTGCTGGACCGCTTCGGGGACGCGCGGGTCATTCCGGAGGGCGGCAGCAACGCGCGGGCCGCACAGGGCTGTACGGAGCTCGGACGCGAGCTGCGGGGGCGTACCGGGGTCGCGGCCGTGGCCTGCGGCACCGGCGGCACCCTGGCGGGCCTGGCGGCCGGCCTGGACCCGGATCAACGGGCTCTCGGCGTCGCGGTGCTGCGCGGCGGCTTCCTCACCGACGCGGTGCGCGGCCTCCAGCGCGAGGCCTTCGGCGGTCCGGCCGGGCGGTGGTCGGTGGAGGACCGCTTCGCGTTCGGCGGGTACGCCCGTACGACCCCGGAACTCCACGCCTTCGCCGACGACTTCGAGGACCGGCACGGGCTGCCGGTCGAGCGGATCTACGTGGCGAAGCTGCTGTACGCGCTGGTCCGGCTGGCCGGGGAGGGCGCGTTCGCCCCGGGCTCCCGGGTGACCGCGGTGATCACCGGGCGCCCGGAACCGGCCGCCGAGGAGGGCGCCGCCGGTCAGTCGGGGTCCGACTCCCGGTAGGCGGCGGCCTCTTCGAGGTCGAGGCGGCGCAGCAGGGTGCGCAGCATCTCGTCGTCGATGCGGCGGTCGTCGCGGAGGCGTACGAAGACCTCGCGCTCGGCCTCGATCATGTCGCGGGAGAGCCGGCGGTAGGTGTCGTCGGCGGACTCGCCGGTGAGCGGGTTGGCGGCGCCGAGGCGCTCCCAGACGGCGTTGCGGCGGCGCTCCATGACCGTGCGCAGCCGGTCCGCGAGGGGGCCGGGGAGGCTGTTGCGCTCGTCCGCGAGGAGCTCGTCCAGCCGCTGTTCGGCCGCCGTCGAGGCCTCGCTCTGGGCCTGCGCCTCGGCGAGGGTCTGGGTCTGCGGGTCGGGGCCGGGCAGCTTCAGCAGGCGGACCAGCAGCGGCAGCGAGAGCCCCTGGATGACCAGGGTGCCGATGACGGTGGTGAAGGTCAGGAAGAGCACCAGGTTGCGGGCGGGGAAGTGCTCGCCGTCGTCGGTGAAGTACGGGATGGAGAAGGCGATGGCGAGCGAGACGACCCCGCGCATCCCGGCCCAGCCGACGATCAGCGGGGAGGTCCAGTTGGTCTCCGGCTCGCGTTCCCTGATGCGGGAGGAGAGCAGGCGGGGCAGGTAGGTGGAGGGGTAGACCCAGAGGAAGCGGACGACGACGACGGCGAAGAAGACCGCGACGGCGTACCGGACGGCGTCCCACACGGCGTAGGCGCCCAGGCCCCGCAGCACGAAGGGCATCTGGAGCCCGATGAGGGCGAAGACGGCGGATTCCAGCACGAAGGCCACCATCTTCCAGACGGCGGCCTCCTGGAGCCGGGTGGCGAAGTCGACCTGCCAGGAGCGGTGTCCGAGGTAGAGGGCGACGACGACCACGGCGAGCACTCCGGAGGCGTGCACCCGCTCGGCCGCCGCGTAGGCGACGAAGGGGATCAGCAGGGAGAGGGTGTTCTGGAGCAGCGCCTCCTTGAGGTGGGTGCGCAGCCAGTGCAGCGGGACCATCAGCAGGAGGCCGACGAGGATGCCGCCGACCGAGGCGAGCAGGAACTCCCACACCCCTTCGCCCCAGCTCATCCCGGAGCCCACGGCGGCGGCCAGGGCCACCTTGTAGGCGGTGATCGCGGTGGCGTCGTTCACCAGGGACTCGCCCTGGAGGATGGTGGTGACCCGGGCCGGCAGGCCGACCCGGCGCGCGATGGCGGCGGCGGTCACGGCGTCGGGCGGGGCGACGACCGCGCCGAGCACCAGGGCCGCGGGCAACGGCAGGTCCGGCACCAGGAGATAGGCGAGCCAGCCGACCGCGAGCGTGGCGAAGAGGACGTACCCGACCGACAGCAGCGCGACGGGCCGGGCATTGGCCCGCAGGTCCAGGTAGGAGCTGTCCACGGCGGCGGTGTACAGCAGGGGCGGCAGCAGCAGCGGCAGCACGATGTGCGCGTCGAGCGTGTACGGGGGCACCCCCGGCAGGTAGGCGGCCAGCAGTCCTACGGCCACCAGCAGCAGCGGGGCGGGCACCGGGGTGCGCCGCGCGGCTCCGGCTACCGCCGCACTGGCCGCGACCAGTGCGACCAGGGGCAATGCGTCCATCGGTCGGTCCTCACATCCGTCGTAACCTGGCCATCATGAGTGAGTGCCCGCACGTATTCGAATTGCCCCGCCCCGAGCCCACCCCGCTCAGTGACACCTGCGTGGAGTGCCGGGACGCCGGAACACACCCGGTGCAGCTGCGTCTCTGCCTGACCTGCGGGCACGTCGGCTGCTGCGATTCGTCACCGCTCAGGCACGGAACGGGACACGCCCGGGAGAGCGGGCACCCCGTGGTGCGGAGCTTCGAGCCGGGCGAGAGCTGGCGCTGGTGCTACGAGGACGGTTCGATCGTCTGACGTCTGGGTACGTCAAACCGGCGCCGGTTCTTCGGAATTGGGCGACGCCGAACTCCGGCACCCGTGCCCGCGCGGTCCGTCCACCCCACGGGCTGACAACTCCGGTCGCAACAGTAGCGACTGTCAGCATCTCCGTGCTTACCATGTGTGACCCCCACCGGTTGGGCTCGCGGCGACACGGCATCATGGATCGCGATAGCGTCGCCCCGACCGAGAACCGACGACCGACCGAACGGTTCCGGACCTGTTCCGGAACCTCGAACGAGTTTGTGCCACCTTGGAGGTGAGGGTGTCCCAGATCGCAGGCGAACCCGGGAACCAGGACTTCGTGGAGGTCCGGCTGCCCGCTGCGGGTGCCTACCTGTCGGTGCTGCGTACGGCCACGGCCGGCCTCGCGGCGCGCTTGGACTTCACTCTCGACGAGATCGAGGACCTCCGCATCGCGGTCGACGAGGCCTGCGCGATCCTGCTCCAGCAGGCCGTGCCGGGATCCGTCCTCAGCTGCGTGTTCCGGCTCGTGGACGACTCCCTCGAAGTGACCGTGTCGGCCCCGACCACGGACGGCCGGGCACCGGAGCGCGACACCTTCGCGTGGACGGTGCTCGCCGCGCTGGCGGGCAAGGTCGAATCCACGGTCGCCGACGACCGGACGGTCAGCATCAGCCTCCACAAACAACGCGGCGCGGGACCCGGGCCGGCGTGAGCGACGGGAACGGGGACGGTGCTGTGCGGGACGATTCGATCCGACCAGGGGCGGCGCACCCCAACGCCGTCCCGGAGCAACAGGCCCGGCCGCACCCGGTGGACGGGGCGGACGGGACGGGCGGTGCGGGCGAGCCCAGGATTGTCGCGGCCGCGGCGGAGCAGGCGGAGCGGGCGGGCCAGATGAGCGAGCACGGGCATCACGATCCCAACGACCGCAGCGCGGCTCGGGCGCTCTTCGTCGTGCTCCGGGAACTGCCGGACGGTTCGCCGGAGAAGGCCGAACTGCGCAACCGGCTGGTCCGGATGCATCTGCCGCTGGTGGAGCATCTGGCACGCCGGTTCCGCAACCGGGGCGAGCCGCTGGACGACCTCACACAGGTCGCCACGATCGGCCTGATCAAGTCGGTGGACCGGTTCGATCCGGACCGGGGCGTGGAGTTCTCCACGTACGCGACACCGACCGTCGTCGGGGAGATCAAGCGCCATTTCCGGGACAAGGGCTGGGCGGTGCGGGTGCCGCGCCGCCTCCAGGAGCTGCGGCTCTCGCTGACCACGGCGACCGCCGAGCTCTCCCAGCAGCACGGCCGCTCGCCGACCGTGCACGAGCTGGCGGAGCGGCTCGGCATCTCCGAGGAGGAGGTGCTGGAGGGGCTGGAATCGGCCAATGCCTACAGCACCCTCTCGCTGGACGTGCCGGACACGGACGACGAGTCGCCGGCCGTCGCGGACACGCTGGGCTCGGAGGACGAGGCGCTGGAGGGCGTCGAGTACCGCGAGTCCCTGAAACCGCTGCTGGAGGGGCTGCCGCCGCGCGAGAAGCGGATCCTGCTGCTGCGGTTCTTCGGCAACATGACCCAGTCGCAGATCGCGCAGGAGGTCGGCATCTCCCAGATGCACGTCTCCCGGCTGCTGGCCCGCACGCTGGCCCAGCTGCGGGAGCGGCTGCTCGTGGAGGAGTGACGGCATGACGAAGGGCCCCGGAGACCGCGACGGTCTCCGGGGCCCTTCGTCGTGCGTCGCTCGGTGACGGCCCTCAGTCGGCCTCCGGGCGCGCCCCCCGGGTGATGCCCAGCTCCCGGGTGGTCGCCGGGTTGAAGACCAGGACCAGTGCGGTGATCACGACGGCGGCGAGCACGATCCCGGTGGGGATCAGCGCGCCCTGGGACTTGAGCAGCGTGTAGGCGACGGGCACGCCCATGAGCTGCGTGATGAGCGTGGGGCCCCGGCCCCAGCTGCGGCGCAGCAGCAGTCCGCGGGCGCCCGCGAGCGGGATGAGGCCGAGCGCGATCAGGGTGGCTCCGCCCGTCACCGCCTGCGTGGGGCTCTCCGGCCGTCCGAGCAGCCCCATCACCAGCATGTAGATCCCGCCGACGACGAGGGCCGCCCCTTCGAGGGCGGTGAGCGCGGCGAGGGCCTCGATGCGCCCCGGCTTCCCGGTCCGCTTCCCGGGCGCGGCCGCGGGCGCGGGAGACGGGGAGGGCGTGTTCGCTTGAGTACTCACGCCAGCCAGGTTGGCATCCCCGCGCCCGGAAAGCGAAGCCGGGGGCCGGTGCGCCGCTTCCCGGCACGACCGGTCACGCCGGGTGACCGGAGTACGGACGGTCACGCTGAGTGAAGGCTCGGGGGAGGGACTGCTGCCCGGTACCGTCCGGTAGGTAGGCTGGCAGTCATGCGCGCTCTCCTCGTGGTCAATCCCGCCGCCACCACCACCAGTGCGCGGACGCGCGACGTGCTCATCCACGCACTGGCGAGCGAGATGAAGATCGAGGCGGTGACCACGGAGTACCGGGGTCACGCCCGGGACCTGGGGCGCCGGGCCGCGGACTCCGGCTCCTTCGACCTGGTGGTCGCGCTGGGCGGCGACGGCACGGTCAACGAGGTCGTCAACGGGCTGCTGGACCAGGGGCCCGACGACGGACTGCCGAGTCTCGCGGTGGTTCCCGGCGGCTCGACCAACGTCTTCGCCCGGGCGCTGGGGCTGCCGAACGATCCGGTGGAGGCGACCGGCGCGATCCTCCAGGCGCTGGCCGAGGACAGTTCACGGACGGTGGGACTCGGACGTGCGTTCGGTACGCCGGGCTCCGCCGACGAGGCGGTACCCGAACGCTGGTTCACCTTCTGCGCGGGTCTCGGCTTCGACGCCGGCGTGATCGGCCGGGTCGAACAGAAGCGCGAAGGCGGCAAGCGTTCGACCCATGCGCTCTACGTGCGCCAGGTGCTCCGGCAGTTCATCGACGAGCCGCACCGCCGCCAGGGCGTGATCACCCTGGAGGAGCCCGGCCGGGAGCCGGTGCACGAGCTCGCACTGTCGATAATCTGCAACACCGCCCCCTGGACCTACCTGGGCAATCGCCCGATGTACGCCTCCCCGAAGGCGTCCTTCGACACCGGCCTGGACATCCTCGGCCTGAAGCGGCTCTCCACCACGCAGGTGGCCCGCTACGGCACCCAGCTGCTGACCTCCAGCCCGGACAAGGGCCCGCGCGGAAAGCACGTCGTTTCACGACATGACCTCACGGACTTCACCTTGCATTCAAAGGTCCCACTCCCCTTCCAGATGGACGGCGACCACCTGGGGCTGCGTACGAGCGTGACGTTCACAGGCGTACGCCGTGCACTGCGTGTGATTGTGTGAGCGGAAGGGCCCAAAGTCCTTTAACTCGAACGTTTGGGCTGGTTCCCACCCCTTAGAAGTACGGCTGTGACGGAGCCGACACCGAGGAATCAAAAAAAACTTTCCAGAAGGGGTTGTATCCGCCGCCGAGGTTTGCGAATCTCTACATGGCGATCGGGACGGCCCGCAGCATCGGCCTCCACTGAGAGCCAGAACCCCTCCCCACTGTGAGACCACGACCAGTTCGTCTGGGCGTAGGCCCTTCACCTGCGGGGGGATTCGTGAAAGCGTTCACATTCACAAGCAACAAGCATGTAATACCAAGGAGAGGTAGCAGCCATGGACTGGCGTCACAACGCCGTTTGTCGTGAGGAAGACCCCGAGCTGTTCTTCCCCATCGGCAACACCGGTCCTGCGCTGCTGCAGATCGAGGAAGCCAAGGCCGTCTGCCGTCGCTGCCCCGTCATGGAGCAGTGCCTGCAGTGGGCGCTCGAGTCCGGCCAGGACTCCGGCGTCTGGGGTGGCCTCAGCGAGGACGAGCGCCGCGCCATGAAGCGCCGCGCCGCTCGCAACCGGGCGCGCAACGCCAGCGCCTGATTCGACGCCCCCGCGACAAGCCTCAGCCCGGCGGCGCGTACGCAGCGTACGCACAGCCCCGCCTTCGAGTCGCAGCGCGCAGTACCCCGAAGCGCAGAAGAACCTGCTTGAGCCGAAAGGCCCGGACCGTCACCACGGTCCGGGCCTTTCGGTGTGCCGGTGCGCCTTGCGGTGCACCGACGGGGGTTTCCACCGGCGGCGGGAGCCCCCGCCGCCGGTGGAACTTCTACCTGTCCGCGCTGACCGGCAGGTCGAGCAGCACCTGGGTGCCGCGCTCCGGCGCGGGCACCATGTCGAAGGTGCCGCCCAGTTCGCCCTCGACCAGGGTCCGTACGATCTGGAGGCCGAGGTTCCCGGCCTTCCTCGGGTCGAAGCCCTCGGGGAGGCCGCAGCCGTCGTCCTGCACGGTGATGAGCAGCCGGCCGTCCTGGGAGGATCCGCCCCGCACCGCGGAGACCTCGACCGTGCCGCTGTCCCCCTCCTTGAACGCGTGTTCCAGTGCGTTCTGCAGGACTTCGGTCAGCACCATCGAGAGCGGAGTGGCCACGTCGGCGTCGAGGATGCCGAAGCGTCCGGTGCGCCGGCAGGTGACCTTGCCGGGCGAGATCTCGGCGACCATGGAGATGACCCGGTCGGCGATCTCGTCGAACTCGACGCGCTCGTCCAGATTCTGGGACAGCGTCTCATGGACGATGGCGATCGAACCGACGCGCCGCACCGCCTCGTTGAGCGCCTCTCGCCCCCGCACGGAGTCCATCCGGCGGGCCTGCAGGCGCAACAGGGCTGCCACCGTCTGGAGGTTGTTCTTGACCCGGTGGTGGATCTCCCGGATGGTCGCGTCCTTGGTTATCAACTCGCGCTCGCGACGGCGCAGTTCCGTGACGTCCCGGAGGAGTACCAGCGAACCGATCCGGACCCCCTTGGGCTTGAGCGGGATCGCCCGGAACTGGATGACGCCGCTCGTGCACTCCACCTCGAACTCGCGGGGCGCGTAACCGCTCGCGACCTTGGCCAGGGCTTCGTCCACCGGCCCCCGGGACGGGGCGAGTTCGGCGGTGGTCTGGCCGAGGTGAAGGCCGACGATGTCGGAGGCGAGGCCGAGCCGGTGATAGGCGGAGAGGCCGTTGGGGCTGGCGTACTGGACGATCCCGTCGGCGTCGAGCCGGATGAGACCGTCGCCGACGCGCGGGGAGGCGTCCATGTCGACCTGCTGGCCGGGGAAGGGGAAGGCCCCGGTGGCGATCATCTGAGCGAGGTCGGCGGCGGACTGGAGGTAGGTGAGTTCCAGCCGGGAAGGGGTCCGCACGGTCAGCAGGTTGGTGTTGCGCGCGATGACGCCGAGGACCCGGCCTTCGCGGCGGACCGGGATGGACTCGACCCGTACCGGCACCTCCTCACGCCACTCCGGGTCGCCCTCGCGCACGATCCGGCCCTCGTCGAGGGCGGCGTCCAGCAGGGGACGGCGACCGCGCGGCACCAGGTGGCCGACCATGTCGTCCTGGTAGGAGGTCGGTCCGGTGTTGGGGCGCATCTGCGCGACGGAGACGTACCGCGTCCCGTCCCGGGTGGGGACCCAGAGGACGAGGTCGGCGAAGGACAGGTCGGAGAGCAGCTGCCACTCCGAGACCAGCAGGTGGAGCCATTCGAGATCGGTGTCGCTCAGGGCTGTGTGCTGGCGGACGAGGTCGTTCATGGAGGGCACATGTGCGAGCGTACCCGTGGATACCGAGAGGTTCCGAACCGAGCGCCGCCCTGCTCGGCGGCGGAGAGCGGGCGGGGAGCGGGCATGGAGCACGGCAGGGAGCGCGGCGGGGGCGCGGCGGAGAGCGGGTGCCCCGTGTACAGGAGGGTTCCGCGCCGCCAGAATCGGCACCGCGCCAGCAGAATCGATACCGCAGACGCATGGACACCGACAAATGGTCTAGTCCACAATACGGAGACAAGAACCTCCGCCCTCCCCGCACAGGAGGACGGACCGAGGCACCCGCGCTCTCTGCCCTGATCGCGCCCGTGCCTCGTACGGCCGGAGGCACCGCACACCGCCGGCCGAGCAGCTCCGGGCTGCGGTGCCGGGCGGGCTGAGGGTCCCTCCCGGTGCCGCGGCCCGCGGGTCGGCGCACGGCGCTCCACACCCGGCCCCGGCACTCCGCGGGCCTTGGAGGCCCGCGCCCCGGATCCCCGCCGGACACCTGCACCCGCCCCCGCCGACGTCCGTACCGGAAACCCGGCCGGCTCCCCCCGCCCGCTCCCGCCCCACGGGTCTTCCGTCCGGGTCGCGCGCCCTGCACATCTGCGGACAATTGACACAAGTCACCCCCGGCCGCACGGCGTCCCGCAACCGAAGCCCAGGGCGATGATCAAAAACGGAACGCACCTGGTCCGGAGGCGCCGCACTCTGTTAAATTTGGACCAGATTGGTCTATACCACATACGTCGTCACTGATCAGATCGGCAGGCACAGCGTGGAAGTTGTCATCGTCCCGGACGCAGCGGCAGGCGGCGAGCTCATCGCGGAGGCCATGGGCGCCCTGCTGAGCCGCAAGCCCTACGCCCTGCTCGGCGTCGCCACCGGCTCGACCCCGCTGCCCATCTACCGCTCCCTGGCCGAAAAGGTGCGCTCGGGCGCGGTGGACGCGTCCCGCGCCCGGATCTGCCAGCTGGACGAGTACGTCGGGCTCCCCGCCGGGCACCCGGAGTCCTACCGTTCGGTCGTGCTGCGCGAGGTCGTGGAGCCGCTCGGCCTGACCGAGTCCTCCTTCATGGGCCCGGACGGCTCGGCCGAGGACGTCCAGGCCGCCTGCGAGGCGTACGACCGGGCGCTGACCGAGGCCGGCGGCGTCGACCTCCAGCTGCTCGGCATCGGCACGGACGGGCACATCGGGTTCAACGAGCCCTGCTCCTCGCTCGCCTCGCGCACCCGGATCAAGACGCTGACCGAGCAGACCCGGGTGGACAACGCCCGCTTCTTCGACGACGACATCGACCAGGTGCCGCACCACGTCATCACCCAGGGCATCGGCACCATCCTGGAGTCGCGTCACGCGATCCTGCTGGCCACCGGCGAGGGCAAGGCCGACGCGGTCGCGCAGACCGTGGAGGGACCGGTCGCCTCGGTCGTGCCCGCCTCCGCGCTCCAACTCCACCCGCACGCCACGGTCGTGGTGGACGAGGCCGCCGCTTCCAAGCTGAAGCTGGCCGACTACTTCCGGCACACCTTCGCATCGAAGCCCTCCTGGCAGGGGCTGTAGGGGCTGTAGGACCGGCGGACACACGCCGAAGAGGGGCCGGTCACCAGGTGACCGGCCCCTCTTCCGTGCGATGCGCGCGATTCACGCGCCGTGCGCCGTCACGCCCCGGTGAGGGCCTCCGCCGCGGCGATGCCGCAGACGCGGGCGGCGCCGTGCGTCTCCACGTACAGCGCACCCCTCGGGGCGGAGTACGGCAGGCCCATCTCCACGACCACCGTGTCGGGGCGCGCCGCGAGCAGCGCGTCGACCGCCGCCGCCATCCAGGGGTGGCGGTGGGCGTCGCGTACGACCGCGACGACCCGCCGCTCCCCCGCGGCCCGCAGCACCTCGGCCACCGGGTCCGCGTCGTCGCTCCGGCAGGTCGCGGCGGTGGTGCCGGGCAGCAGACGCGTCAGCTCGGCGGCGACGCCCCACGGGGTCTCGCCGCCGACGGCGACGTTGGCCACCGGGGTGAAGGCGGCGACGTGGACCGGGGCGCCGAGCCGGGGCCCGTCGCCGGTCACCCGTACCGCCCGGCGGGCCGCGACGAGACCGACGTTCGCGTCGTACCCGTCGGGCCGTCCGGTCGCGGTGCCGGGCGCGGTCCCCTCCTGCACTGCCGCACCCGGCGCCGGGACCGCCCCCCTCGCACCGCGCGTCCAGGACGCGAGTGCCCGTACTCGTGCGGCGGCGTCGGCGAGCCGCTCCTCGGCCAGCTCCCCGCCGCGCACCGCGGCGACCAGCGCGTCGCGCAGCCGCTCCACCGTGGCGTCGTCCTCCAGCCCGCCGCCGACGCACAGGGCGTCGGCGCCGGCCGCGATCGCGAGGACCGAGCCGCGCTCGATCCCGTACGTCGCCGCGATGGCCTGCATCTCCACCGCGTCGGTGACGATGAGTCCCTCGTACCCGAGTTCGCCGCGGAGCAGACCGGTGAGGATCTGCGGGCTGAGCGTCGCGGGGCGGTCCGGGTCGAGCGCGGGGAGCAGGATGTGCGCGCTCATCACCGACTTCGACCCGGCCGCGATGGCGGCCTTGAAGGGCACCAGTTCGCGGGCGTGCAGGGTCTCCAGATCGACGTCGATCCGGGGCAGCGCGTGGTGCGAGTCGACCGCGGTGTCGCCGTGGCCGGGGAAGTGCTTGGTGCAGGCGGCGACTCCGGCGGCCTGGAGGCCCTCGACGTACGCGGCGGTGTGCCGGGCCACCAGGGCGGGCTCGGCGCCGAAGGAGCGTACGCCGATGACCGGGTTGTCCGGGTTGGAGTTGACGTCGCCGGAGGGCGCCCAGTTGAGGTTGACGCCGCACTCGATGAGCCGGCGGCCCAGCTCGTGGGCGACGGCCCGGGTCAGCGCGGTGTCGTCCACCGAGCCGAGGGCGTGGTTGCCCGGGAAGGACGAACCGTCGCGCACCTCAAGGCGGGTGACGTCGCCGCCCTCCTCGTCGATGGCGACCAGCACGTCGTCGCGCTCGGCGCGCAGCTGGGCGGTGAGCGCCGCGAGCTGCTCGGGGGTGACGATGTTGCGGCCGAACAGGCCGACGGAGGTGAGCCCTTCGCCGACGCGTCGCAGCAGCCAGTCCGGCGCGGTGGTACCGGTGAAGCCGGGCTGGAGGACGGCGAGCGCGTCGCGGGTGAGGGTGTCGTTGGTGGAGACGAGCGTGGTCATCTGCGTCGTCATCCCTTCACTGCGCCGGAGGTGAGCCCGGTCGCCATGTACTTCTGGACCAGGAGGAAGAAGGCCACCACCGGGATCGCGATCATCGTCGAGGCGGCCATCAGCGCGCCGTAGTCGATGCCGCGGGAGGTGGTGAAGTTCATCAGCCACACGTTGAGGGTGTACTTGTCGTTGTCCTGGAGGACGACGTAGGCGAGGAGGTACTCGTTCCAGGCGGTGATCAGCGAGAAGATCGCCGCGGCGGCCAGCCCGGGGGCGAGCAGCGGGAAGGTGATCCGCCAGAAGGCGCCCATCCGGCTGCAGCCGTCCACCATCGCGGACTCCTCCAGCTCCTGGGGGATGTTGATCACGAAGCCGCGGATCATCCAGGTGGCGAAGGGCAGGGTGGAGACGAGGTAGATGACGATGACGCCCCAGTACTCGTTCAGCCCGCCGAGGTCGTTCAGCTGGATGTAGATGGGGATGAGCATCGCCGTCGGGGGCAGCAGCTGCACGACGAGCAGCACGATCATGAAGAACTTGCGGCCGCGGAACTGGAAGCGGCCGATGGCGAAGGCGGCGATCGTGGCGAGGAGCATGCCGACGACGACGGCGACGCCGCAGACGATGAGGCTGGACTCGATCGCCGTGCCGAAGTTCGGCTGCTTGATGGCGCGGGAGAAGTTGTCGAAGGTGATCGACGTCGGCCACAGCGTCTGGTCGTAGCTGCGGATCTCCGCGTTGGGGCGCAGCGAGCTGATGATCAGCCAGTAGACCGGGAAGGCCATCAGGACGAAGGCGATCAGGCCCAGAACGTTGTAGACGAGACGGTTCTTCTTGCGGTCCGGGCGGTAAACCTGGGGGGTGGAGGTGCTCACTCGACCTCTCCGATCTTGAGCAGCTGGCGCAGGTAGTACACGGCGACGCCGGACAGCAGCAGGACCGTGATGAGCGAGATCGCCGCGCCCTGGCTGAACGAGTTGGACTCGAAGGCCTTCTCGAACGAGTAGATGCCGAGGACGGAGTATTCGGGCTCGGGCTTGTTGCCGCGCATCAGGAAGATCTGGCCGAAGACGTTGAAGTCCCAGAGCACGGAGAGCGTGGCGACCATCTGGAAGACCGGCTTGATGACGGGCCAGGTGACGTAACGGAAGATGCCGGGCACGCTGGCGCCGTCGAGCGAGGCCGCCTCCTCCAGTTCCTTCGGGACCTGGGTGAGCGCCGCGTAGAGCGTGACGGAGACGAAGGGGATGGCTCCCCAGACGACGACCGAACCGATGATGACGAAGCCCTGCTTGGGGTCGAGGAACCAGTTGTGGCCCTGCGCGTCGATCCCGAGGTATTTGGTCAGCACCATGTTGAGGACGCCGTAGTCGGAGTCGGCGAACCAGCGGAAGATCGAGGTGGCGACCAGCAGCGGCATGGACCAGGCGGCGACCAGTGCCGCGGTCAGCAGCAGGCGCACCCAGGTGGACATGCGCTGCATGATCATGGAGAGCCCGAGGCCGCCGGCCATGGTGACGGCGACGCAGACGACCATGAAGATGATGGTCCGCCAGACGACGTCCCAGAACTCGCTGTCGCCCAGGATGCTGGTGAACTGGTCGAATCCCACCCAGGGGGCGGCCGATCCGGACCACAGTTCACGCCGGCCCACGTCCTGGAAGGACATGATGACCGTCTTGATGAAGGGCCAGACGAAGACGGCGGCGATGGCGATGAACGCCGGGGCTATCAGGAGGTACGGCAGCAGAGCGCCGGCCTTCCGCGGTTTACGGGTCACGCTCTTCGAGGGCTGGGGTGTTGCACCCTCGGGGGCCCGCGGGACGGACACCGGCGGGTCGGCTGCTTTCATGTCGGCGGCACTCACTGTGCGGGCCTTCCGTTCGGACCAGATACCGGAGCAACGGGAGTGGCGGCCTCCGTCTTCAGAAGCCACCACCCCCGCGGACGATCGGGCGGGGGCGGTGAGGAAGGCTCACCGCCGCCGCTTCATGAGCCGGGGCTCAGGACTCCTTGTTGATCAGGGAGTCGATCTCCTCGTCGGCCGCCTTGGTGGCGTCGGCGACCGACTTGCCCTTGATGATGTCGAGCAGCATGATCTCGAGGGTTTCCTTCTTCTCGACCGCGGTCCAGCCGGGGGCGATCGGAGTGAACCAGGCGTCCGGGACGGCGTTGGCGATGGCCGCGGTCTCGGGCTTGGCCTTCAGGGGCTCAAGCTGCTTGGTGTTGTTGGGAAGGATGTTCTTCGAGGCCAGGACCTCTTCGGACTTCTCGCTGGTGAAGAGGGAGATCCACTCCTCGCCGAGGTCCTGGATCTTGGACTTGGAGATGGTGGCGAGGTCGGAGCCGCCGATGAAGGACGGGAGGGCCTTGCCGTTCGGGCCGGGCATGCCCGCGGTGCCGATCTTGTCCTTCAGCTTCGGGTTGCCGTTGGCGGCCGGGTCGACGACGCTGCCGGCCTCCCAGCCGTTGCCGTAGAGGAGGGCGGTCTTCTCGTTGGCCATGACGTTGGCGTGGTCCGCCTCGTCCTTGGTCTTGTCGCCGTGGTTGTACTTGTTGACCAGGTCGACGAAGTCCTGGATGCCCTTCTGGGCCTCCGGGGTGGAGAGGGTGGCCTTCCACTCCTTGCTGCCCTCGTCGTACTTGGCGATCTGGCCACCCTCGGCGGCGACGTAGGACATCGCGGCGTACCAGTAACGGCCCGGCAGGTAGAGCGGCGAGAACGCCTTGTCCTTGCCGTACTTCGCGCCGACCTTGTCGAGCGCGGCGGTCAGCTCGTCCTGGGTGGCGGGCAGGACGTCCGAGCCGGTGCCGGCCTTGAACATGTCCTTGTTGTAGATCGCGACGCGGGCACCGGCGTAGTAGGGCACGCAGTACTGCTTGCCCTCGAAGGCGCAGGTGTCCTTCAGGCCCTTGATCCAGGTGTCCGAGTTCTCGTACTTCTTCGGGTCGATCTCGCCGAGCGCCCCGTTGAGGATGTACGTCATGGTCTCGGTGTTGCCGAGCTCGACCACGTCCGGGAACTTGTCACCGGCGAGCGAGGCGTCGAGCTTCTTGGTCTTGTCCGCCCAGGTCTGGTACTGGACGTTGACCTTGACGTTCGGGTACTTGGCCGCGAACTGCTTGTTGACGTCGGCGACCAGCTCGGGCCAGGTGCTCTGGGCGTCCGACATCAGCCAGACGGTGAGGGTTTCCTTGCGGTCCTTGGGATCCTGCGACGACGCCTTGTCGTCGTCCGAGCCACATGCCGCGATCGAGATCATCATGCCCGCGACACCAATGGCCGCGATGAGCTTGCGCTTCACGTCAAACCCTCCTCAGGGATGCTGCAACCCCGCCCACCGCGAAGACATTCGACGAGTACTGCTGGGGCTGGACCTGGTCTTAAATGGTTTAGACCAGCAACCGGAGCTTGGCCTAGACCTTTAGGGGTGTCAAGGGTGTATAAGAAGTGCACTCGCGTCCGTTATAGGACCGACACCTAGGGGCTTTTGATCGAAAGCGCCCACACCTGGATCGCCCATGGGACGGCGGGCCGACGACACGGCCCGAAGGGGAGGTCGACGCCCCCTCGGCCGGGCCGTGCCACCATGTGAGCCGCGAAGTACGGAGGAGCCGGTGACGGCAGCACAGCAATCGGGGAGAGGGACCATGAGCGCCGGCGAGGGCAGCCCAGCGGGCGGCACGGGGGCGGGTGCGCGTACCGCGCGCGTACCGAAGTACTACCGGCTCAAGCGCCACCTCCTCGACATGACGGACACCATGCCGCCCGGCACACCGGTGCCCCCGGAGCGCACCCTCGCGGCCGAGTTCGACACCTCCCGCACCACGGTGCGCCAGGCGCTCCAGGAGCTGGTCGTCGAGGGCCGGCTCGAACGCATCCAGGGCAAGGGCACCTTCGTGGCCAAGCCGAAGGTCTCGCAGGCACTCCAACTGACCTCGTACACCGAGGACATGCGGGCCCAGGGTCTCGAACCCACCTCCCAGCTGCTGGACATCGGCTACGTGACGGCGGACCAGGCGCTGGCCGGTCTGCTGGACATCACGGCCGGCGGGCGGGTGCTGCGCATCGAACGGCTGCGGCTCGCCAGCGGGGAGCCGATGGCCATCGAGACCACGCACCTCTCGGCCAAACGCTTCCCCGCGCTGCGCCGTTCACTGGTGAAGTACACCTCGCTCTACACCGCGCTGGCGGAGGTGTACGACGTGCGGCTCGCGGAGGCCGAGGAGACGATCGAGACCTCGCTCGCCACCCCGCGCGAGGCCGGGCTGCTCGGCACCGACGTGGGCCTGCCCATGCTGCTGCTCTCCCGGCACTCCCTCGACGGGCGGGGCGAGCCGGTGGAATGGGTGCGCTCGGTCTACCGGGGCGACCGGTACAAGTTCGTGGCCCGGCTCAAGCGGCCGCTCGACTGAGCGGATCCGGCGAGCCCGCCCGCCCGTACCGCTTCATACCGCACGCACTTCTCGTACCGCCCTGTCGCGCCCATTTCACCCGCGCGTGGCGCCGTAAAAAAAACATGGCGATCATTTCAAGCCAAGCATGAACCAAATCCGCTTTCTCTCCGTGCCGTTGACGGAAACAGTCCCGTCGCCGGGAAGTCATACGGCCGGTGCGCCCGGCCGGGGCACCGGCCGGACCCACCGGCGGCCAGCGAGGAACGGAGTCAGTCCATGCCAGAAGTGCCAGAACCCACCCCACCCCCGGCGGTGGCGCCCCCGACGGTGACACCGGCGCGGGTGGTCATCGCGATATGCCTGGCAGCCCCGTTCGTGGCGCTGCTCTGGGTCGGTTCCTACGCCAAGGTCGACCCGACCTTCATCGGTATCCCGTTCTTCTACTGGTACCAGATGCTGTGGGTGGTCGTCTCGACCGGACTGACCATGCTCGCGTACACGCTGTGGAAGCGTGACCAGCGCTCCCGCAAGGGAGGTGTCTCCGCATGAAGGACGGCGTGAACGGCGTCGCACTCGGCGTCTTCATCTTCTTCTTCCTGGCCGTCACCGTGGTCGGCTTCATGGCCGCCCGCTGGCGCCGCGCCGAGAACGAGCTGAGCCTGGACGAATGGGGCCTGGGCGGCCGGTCGTTCGGCACCTGGGTGACCTGGTTCCTGCTCGGCGGCGACCTCTACACCGCGTACACCTTCGTCGCCGTCCCGGCGGCGATCTACGGCGCGGGGGCCTCGGGCTTCTTCGCCGTTCCGTACACGATCCTGGTGTACCCGCTGATTTTCACCTTCCTGCCGCGGCTCTGGTCCGTGTCGCACAAGCACGGGTACGTCACCACCTCCGACTTCGTCCGGGGCCGCTTCGGCTCGAAGGGCCTGTCGCTGGCGGTCGCGCTCACCGGCATCCTCGCCACGATGCCGTACATCGCGCTGCAGCTCGTCGGCATCCAGGCCGTGCTGGACGTCATGGGCGTCGGCGGCGGCGAGGACACCAACTGGTTCCTCAAGGACCTGCCGCTGCTGATCGCGTTCGCGGTGCTCGCCGCGTACACCTACTCCTCGGGCCTGCGCGCGCCCGCGCTGATCGCGTTCATCAAGGACGGGCTGATCTACCTGGTCATCGCGGTGGCGATCATCTACATCCCGATCAAGCTGGGCGGCTTCGACGACATCTTCGCCGGGGCGAGCGCGAAGTTCTCCGCGGCCAACGAGGCGGCGGGCAAACCGGTGGCCGGGGTGGTCCCCGGGGTGAACGGGCAATGGGGTTACGCCACCCTGGCGTTGGGCTCGGCGCTGGCGCTCTTCATGTACCCGCACTCGATCACGGCGACGCTTTCCAGCCGCAGCCGTGAGGTGATCCGCCGCAACACCACCATCCTGCCGCTGTACTCGCTGATGCTCGGGCTGCTGGCCCTGCTCGGCTTCATGGCCATCGCGGCCGGGGTCAAGGTGGCCAACGGCCAGCTGGCCATCCCGCAGCTCTTCGAGAACATGTTCCCGGACTGGTTCGCCGGAGTGGCCTTCGCGGCCATCGGGATCGGCGCACTGGTACCCGCGGCCATCATGTCCATCGCCGCCGCGAACCTCTTCACCCGGAACATCTACAAGGAGTTCCTGAAACCGGACGCGACGCCCGAGCAGGAGACCAAGGTCTCCAAGCTGGTCTCGCTCCTGGTGAAGGTCGGCGCGCTGATCTTCGTGCTCACCATGGACAAGACGGTGGCCATCAACTTCCAGCTGCTGGGCGGGATCTGGATCCTCCAGACGATGCCTTCGCTGGTCGGCGGCCTCTTCACCCGGTGGTTCCACCGCTGGGCGCTCATCGCGGGCTGGGCGGCCGGCATGCTGTACGGCACCCTCGCCGCGTACGGTGTGGCCTCCCCGACCCAGAAGCACTTCGGCGGCTCGTCGAAGGAGATCCCGGGCATCGGCGAGATCGGCTACATCGGCCTCACCGCGTTCGTGCTGAACGTCGTGGTGGTGGTCGTGGTGACCTTCGTCCTCAACGCGCTCAAGGCCCCGGCGGGCATCGACGAGACCTCGCCGGAGGACTACACCGCGGACGTCGGCGACAAGGGCGTGCAGGCGGAACTGCCGCCGGCCGTCGTGGGGGCGCCGGGCGGCCACTGACCCGGCTGCCCTACCCCACGGGCGAGAACCGTCCGCCGGGCCGTCGCGTCCTCCCCCCCAGGGGGAGGGGCGGCGGCCCGTCGGCGTACCCGCCCCACGACCGGACCGCCCCACGCCCGCGCCACGCCCGGGCCACCGGCCCGGACCGCCGGCCCCGTACGGAAGGATGTGCTCATGCCACCTCACACCCGGTTGCGCGGCCTCTGGCCCGCCCTGCTGGTCCTCACCCTCGCCGGCTGCGGCACCGAGCACGCCGGCGCGGGCGGCGCGTCCCCCGCCGCGGACGTACCGGACCACGCCGAACTGGAGGCGCGGGCGACGGCCCTCCAGACCCGGGCCGACCACGTGTACATCACCGAGGTGGCCGGATACACCCTGGCGACGCAGTCGGTGGGCGTGCTCGGTGACGACGGATTCGGCAGCTCCTACACGGACAGGAACGGGCACGTGATCCAACTCGGTGTGGAGCGCGCCGACTACTCCCCCGCCGACTGCAACAAGAAGCCGGTGTCCGACGGCTCGGCCGGCTACACCGTCTGCGAACGCGAGGGCGAGAGCTGGTACAGCGCGACCTCCCTCGGCCACGCCTACGCCCGCACCGAGGGGGACGTCTCCGTGACGGTCAGCGCCGGACTCCCCGGCGTGGACCGCGCCACCCTGCGCGAGGCGGCCGAAGCGGCCCACCTGGCGGACGACGCCGAGCTCGACAGGATCCTCCCGCCCCTCGGCCAGGCCCCCGGCTCGCAGCCGATCCAGCGCGGCGACCTCCCGCCGGAGGGCGACGGAGCCCCGAACAACGAGGTGGGCGTGAGCGGTTGAGCCGTTCCCGGAGCCGGGCTGTCCGCCCGTCCGCACGACGCGCAGAATGACGGTCATGGACCTGACGATCAGAAGGGCCGAGCCCGGGGAGTACGCACTCCTCGGCGAGATCACGGCCCACGCGTACCTCGGTGACGGGCTGTTGGGCGGAGGCGAGGACGACCCCTATCTGGCCAGCCTGCGGGACGTGGCCGGCCGGGCCGCCGTGGCGGACGTACTGGTGGCCGCGGACGACACCGGCACCGTGCTCGGCGGAGTCACCTACGCCCCGCCCGGCAGCCCCATGTGCGACGTCGCGGCGCCGGACGAGGCGGAGTTCCGGATGCTGGCGGTGGGCAGGGCGGGGCGCGGCCGGGGAGCCGGGGAAGCGCTCGTACGGGCCTGCGCGGCGCGGGCCCGCGCCACCGCCGGGGTCACCGGGCTCGCCCTGTCGACCCAGCCCGCCATGGCCGGGGCACACCGGATCTACCACCGCCTCGGCTTCGTACGCACCCCGGAACGCGACTGGCGGCCGGTGCCGGACCTGACACTGCTCACCTACCGGCTGGACCTGGGCAGCGGCGGCTGAGAGAGCCCGGCCCTGGTCGCACCCCCGTCCGGAACCCTCCCCGCCCCACCCGGACGGGCCACGGCCACGCCCCGGAAGGCCCGCAGCACCCTCCCGCGTACCGGAACACCGCCCCGCACCGCCACAACATGTGGGGCGTTCTCGCTGCCCGGCCACCACATGTATGCTCGTCTCGCTGTCGTCGCAGGGGAATCCGGTGCGAATCCGGAACTGTCCCGCAACGGTATGAACCGCGCGTTTCGCGCACCTTCGAGTCCGGCTACCTGCCGACAGCGCGTCCGGCTCACCCGAACCGGACGCCCGTACGTCCGGGCCTCGCGGTTGGGCCGGTGGACGCCGTGTGCGGTGCTGCCCGTCTCCAGGTGGCGCGCCCCGCGGCCCTCGCCTCCCCCCGCCGGTCCAGAGCCGAGCGAGGGAGAGCACCACCGTGACCATCGCGCCCGCCGATCCGGCGTCCGTGCCCGCAGCCACCGCAGCCACCGAGCCCGTCGACGGCCCCGGGGCCGCGCTGCTGCGCACCCTGACCGCCCTCACCGCGGACCTGCCGGACACCGACCCGGGGAGGGTCGCCGCCGCCGCGCTGCGGGGCCGCAGCGCGCACGCCGACGAGGCGGAGCTGCTGACCCTGGCCACCGAGTCGGCCGCCGGCCTGATCGCGGAGGACCCCGCCTACTCGCGGCTCGCCGCGCGGCTGCTCACCCGCACCATCGCCGCCGAGGCGGCCGGTGAGGGCGCGGTGTCGTTCTCCGCGTCGGTCGCCGTCGGCCACCGCGAGGGCCTGATCGCGGACCGTACGGCCGCGTTCGTGGCGCTGCACGCCGAGCGGCTGGACGCGCTGGTCGAGGAAGCCCTGACGGACGGCGCCGACGACCGGTTCGGCTACTTCGGGCTGCGCACCCTCTACAGCCGCTACCTGCTGCGCCACCCGATCACCCGCCAGGTGGTGGAGATCCCGCAGCACTTCATGCTGCGGGTCGCGGCCGGGCTCGCCGAGGACGACTCCGCGCGGGCGGTGGACGAGGTCGCGGCGCTCTACGGGCTGATGAGCCGGCTGGACTACCTGCCCTCCTCCCCCACGCTCTTCAACTCGGGCACCCGCCACCCGCAGATGTCCTCCTGCTACCTGCTGGACTCCCCGCTGGACGAGCTGGACTCGATCTACGGCCGCTACCACGAGGTGGCGCGGCTCTCGAAGCACGCGGGCGGCATCGGTCTGTCGTTCTCCCGCATCCGCTCGCGCGGTTCGCTGATCCGGGGCACCAACGGGCTCTCCAACGGCATCGTGCCGTTCATGAAGACGCTGGACGCCTCCGTCGCGGCCGTCAACCAGGGCGGCCGGCGCAAGGGCGCGGCCGCGGTCTACCTGGAGACCTGGCACGCGGACATCGAGGAGTTCCTGGAGCTGCGCGACAACACCGGTGAGGACCAGCGGCGTACGCACAACCTGAACCTGGCGCACTGGATCCCCGACGAGTTCATGCGCCGGGTCGACGCCGACTCCGCCTGGTCGCTCTTCTCGCCCGCCGACGTCCCCGAGCTGGTCGACCTGTGGGGCGACGAGTTCGACGCCGCCTACCGGGCCGCCGAGGCGAAGGGCCTGGCCCGCCGGACGATCCCCGCACGCGAGCTGTACGGCCGGATGATGCGCACCCTGGCGCAGACCGGCCAGGGCTGGATGACGTTCAAGGACGCGTCCAACCGCACCGCGAACCAGACCGCCGAGCCGGGCCGGGTCGTGCACTCCTCGAACCTCTGCACGGAGATCCTGGAGGTCACCGAGGACGGCGAGACCGCCGTCTGCAACCTCGGCTCGGTCAACCTGGGCGCCTTCGTGGCGGACGGGACGATCGACTGGGAGCGGCTGGACGCCACCGTGCGGACCGCCGTGACCTTCCTGGACCGGGTCGTCGACATCAACTTCTACCCGACCGAGCAGTCCGGCCGCTCCAACGCCCGCTGGCGGCCGGTGGGTCTGGGCGCGATGGGCCTCCAGGACGTCTTCTTCCAGCTGCGGCTGCCGTTCGACTCCGCCGAGGCCCGTGAGCTCTCCACCCGCATCTCGGAGCGGATCATGCTCGCCGCGTACGAGGCCTCCTGCGACCTCGCCGAGAAGTCCGGGCCGCTGCCCGCGTGGAGCGAGACCCGTGCCGCGCGCGGGGTGCTGCACCCGGACCACTACGACACGGCGCCGGCCTGGCCGGAACGGTGGGAGGCGCTGCGCGCCCGGATCGCGAAGACCGGGATGCGCAACTCCCTGCTGCTCGCCATCGCGCCGACCGCCACCATCGCCTCGATCGCCGGGGTGTACGAGTGCATCGAGCCGCAGGTCTCCAACCTCTTCAAGCGCGAGACGCTCAGCGGTGAGTTCCTCCAGGTCAACGCGTACCTGGTGGACGAGCTGAAGCGGCTCGGCGTGTGGGACGCGCGGACCCGTGAGGCGCTGCGCGACGCGAGCGGCTCCGTGCAGGGCTTCAGCTGGATCCCGGCGGACGTGCGCGCGCTGTACCGCACGGCGTGGGAGATCCCGCAGCGCGGCCTGATCGACATGGCGGCGGCCCGTACGCCGTACCTCGACCAGAGCCAGTCGCTGAACCTGTTCCTGGAGACGCCGACCATCGGGAAGCTCTCCTCGATGTACGCGTACGCCTGGAAGCAGGGGCTGAAGACGACGTACTACCTGCGTTCGCGCCCGGCGACCCGGATCGCGCGTGCCGCCTCCGGCACCGCGAAGGCCGCCGCCCCCGCGCCCGCCACCGTCCCCGTGCAGCAGGCGTACTCCGACGCGGAGGCCCTCGCCTGCTCCCTGGAAAACCCCGAGTCCTGCGAGGCCTGCCAGTAATGAGCACCACCGACCCCACCGCCGCGAAGAACCTGCTCGACCCGGGCTTCGAACTGACCCTGCGTCCCATGCGCTACCCGGACTTCTACGAGCGCTACCGGGACGCGATCAAGAACACCTGGACCGTGGAGGAGGTCGACCTCCACTCCGACGTGGCCGACCTCGCCAAGCTCACCCCGGGCGAGCAGCACATGATCGGCCGGCTGGTGGCGTTCTTCGCCACGGGCGACTCGATCGTCTCCAACAACCTCGTGCTGACGCTGTACAAGCACATCAACTCCCCCGAGGCGCGGCTGTACCTGTCGCGGCAGCTGTTCGAGGAGGCCGTGCACGTCCAGTTCTATCTGACGCTGCTCGACACCTACCTGCCCGACCCGGACGACCGTGCCGCCGCGTTCGACGCGGTGGAGGAGATCCCGTCGATCCGCGAGAAGGCGCAGTTCTGCTTCCGCTGGATGGACTCGGTCGAGAAGATCGAGCGACTGGAGACCAAGGCCGACCGGCGCCGGTTCCTGCTGAACCTGATCTGCTTCGCGGCCTGCATCGAGGGGCTGTTCTTCTACGGCGCGTTCGCGTACGTCTACTGGTTCCGCTCGCGGGGTCTGCTGCACGGCCTCGCCACGGGCACCAACTGGGTGTTCCGCGACGAGACGATGCACATGAACTTCGCCTTCGAGGTCGTGGACACCGTCCGCAAGGAGGAGCCGGACCTCTTCGACGACGAACTCCAGCAGCAGGTCACCGACATGCTGAAGGAGGCCGTGGAGGCGGAGCTCCAGTTCGGCCGTGACCTGTGCGGCGAGGGCCTGCCGGGCATGAACACCGAGTCGATGCGGCAGTACCTGGAGTGCGTCGCCGACCAGCGGCTCACCCGGCTGGGCTTCCCGGCGCTGTACGGCTCCGAGAACCCGTTCTCGTTCATGGAGCTCCAGGGCGTGCAGGAGCTGACGAACTTCTTCGAGCGCCGCCCGTCGGCGTACCAGGTCGCGGTGGAGGGCACGGTCGGCTTCGACGACGACTTCTAAAGGCTGTCCGCCGAACGACGCGGCGGCGGGCACCCCCGGGATCAGGGGGTGCCCGCCGCCGCGTGTGTCAGGCCTCGGCCGAGGCGCGCACCTCGGCGAACCGGGCCCGGGCCGGCTCCGCTCCCGGCGGGGCCCAGAGCGCGGTGACCTCGCCGTGCAGCGGTCCCGCGTCGCCCTTGGCCTCTTCGGCATCGCCCCGCAGCGCCCGGACCACGCGCAGGGTCCAGCTTCCGCCTCCCGCGGGGTCCGTCAGCAGGACGTCGGTGCCGTACATCCCGCTCCGCACGGTCTCGACGACCGCGCTCCCGGGGATGTCGTCCCCCATGAACCGGCTGTGCACGGTCGGGTCGAGGGTGTCCGACTCGCTCTGCGCCTGAGGTTCGGCGCGGCCGTGGAGCAGCGCGAGGAGCCGGCCGGTCAGCACGGCGTCATGGGCCCCGTCGTACACCCAGCGGGTGCCCAGCACCCCGTGTTCGCTGGTGCCGATCAGGGCCGCCTCCGCGCCGTCGAGCGGGGCGCCCCGGTAGGTGACGGGCACGTGGTACGGGACCGGGCGGCCCGCCGAGGCATCGGCGACCACCATGAACTCGATGCCCACCTCGCCCTCCGGGTCGTCGAGCCGGAAGCCGCCGGCCTTCGCCAGTTCGGGGGCGCCGCCACCGGCGTACCAGGGCTGGGACGGCAGCCAGGCGGCGACCAGGTCGAGCTTGCCGGGGTTGAGGGTGGTGCGGTGGATGACAGCCATGTTCTCTCTTCGTCCGTGGTGGGCCGATCCGGCCGCGCGGGTCCGTCCGCCCGGCCGGGGCTCTCCCATGATGGCCGTGCCGCCCGTTCGCTCGTGGGGGCGGCACGCGTCGGCGCGCGGCTCCCTCAGACCCGCGCCCAGGACCGGAGGTTCGGGGTCCGTGCGGCGCGCCGGGGCGGGGCGGCCGCCGGAGCGGGCGGGTCGGTGCGGCGGGCGTGCTCCGCCGCGCGCAGCTCGCGGGAGATGCGGCGCTCCCGGGCGAACCCGAGGAGGGCGGGGAGCAGGACGAGGGCGGCGAGGACGGTGACACCGAGGACGTTCAGGAGTGTGTTCATGGCTCCACTCTGACCGCCGGGAACCCGTCCCGGCAGTGGCAGGACTGTCACCAACCCTCGAATTGCTGCCACACTCCTGGCACACTGCCCTCATGCTGAAAAACGTCGCCGCCCTGCTGCTGGACGAGGTCCATCCCTTCGAACTCGGCGTGCTGTGCGAGGTGTTCGGCCTCGACCGCAGCGACGAGGGGCTGCCGGTGCACGATTTCGCGGTGGTGTCGGCGGAGGGCCCGTCGCTGCGCACCCACGCCGGTTTCACCCTCACCACCCCGCACGGCCTCGAACGGCTGGAGGAGGCCGACCTCGTCGCCGTGCCGGCCGGCAGCCACTTCATCGCCCGGGAGTACCCGGCCGAGGTGCTGGACGCGCTGCGCCGGGCGGTGGACCGGGGCGCGCGGGTACTCAGCGTCTGCTCCGGCGCGTTCGTCCTCGGAGCGGCGGGGCTGCTGGACGGCCGCCGCTGCACCACGCACTGGCGGCACTCCGACGAGCTGGCCCGGCGCTTCCCGCTGGCCCGGGTGGAGCCGGACGTGCTCTACGTCGACGAGGGCCAGGTGATCACCTCGGCCGGGACGGCGGCCGGCATCGACGCATGTCTGCATCTGGTGCGCCAGGAGTACGGCCAGGATGTCGCCAACGTCATCGCCCGCCGGATGGTGGTCCCCCCGCACCGGGACGGCGGCCAGGCGCAGTACGTGAAGCGTCCGTTGCCGCGCACCCGTTGCGACACCGTCGGGGACACCCTGGCGTGGATGGAGAACCACCTCGACCAGGAGATGACCGTCGACCAGCTCGCGGCCCTCGCCCACATGTCGCCCCGCACCTACGCGCGCCGCTTCCAGCAGGAGACGGGCACCACCCCCTACCGCTGGCTGCTGCGGCAGCGGGTGCTGCTGGCCCAGCACCTGCTGGAGACCTCCGACGAGACCATGGAGGCGATCGCGGGGCAGACCGGCTTCGGCAACGCGGCGGCCCTGCGGCACCAGTTCGTACGCTCGCTGGGTACGACCCCGAACGCCTACCGGCGGACGTTCCGGGGCCCGTCCGAGGTGCCGGAGATGGCCTGAGAGCGGTGCACGGCCCCACGGTCGGTGTCCGCGGGGCCGTGCGTACGCGTGGGGGTGCGGCCGGTCAGATGCCGCAGCTGGAGGCCGACCAGAAGTGGCTCGGCCCCTGGTTGACGTGCACGTGGTCGCCGTGGTCCGGGTAGCCCGGGCCGAGGATTCCGTTGAAGCCGTGGTTGCGGGCCTGGAGCGCCATGGTGCAGAGCGAGTGCGCCCCGACCCCGAGGTCGACGGCGTCGCCGTACAGATGGCGGCTGCCCGAGGCGCCGCCCACCGCCGAGTTGCAGGAGGTGGACCGGAAACCGCTGGTGACGCGGATCGGCTGGTCGCCGAGGGCGTGCCGCAGCGCCTCCAGCTTCCACATGCTGGAGAGGGCGTTGGCCTTCGCCGTCCCGGCCGCGACCGCCCCGCCCGCCCAGGTGCTGTTGCAGGTGTTCAGCTCCGCGTACGTGAAGTGGACCGGGGTGCAGTCGTCGTCCTGGAGCGCGTAGATCTTGGCCTGGGTGGCCGGTCCGGCGATACCGTCGGCGGTGAGGCCGTACGCGGCCTGGAAGCGCTTGACGGCGGCGGTGGTGGCGGGGCCGTACGAGCCGTCGACGGCGAGCACCGAGTTGTACCCGGGGTATCCGGCGACCCGGATCTGGAGCTGGGTGACGTCGTTGCCGGTGGCGCCGGAGGACAGGGTGCGGGTGAAGGTGAAACAGCCGTCCGCGTGGGCGGTTCCGGCCGTGAGTACGGCCCCGCCCCACGCCAGTGAGATGGTCATGACAAATCCGAGCAGGACACGCGCGGTACGCCTGAGCATGTGGGGTGCTCCCTCTCGCGGTGGAGTGTGACTCGCGGCCGCATGCGACCCGTGGCGCGATGTACTCGCGTTGCGAGGTGCTCGCGGTGCGATGTGACAGCGAGCCTGTCGCAGCGGTCGACGCGCGTCAACTCCCCCTGGAGAAAGCCTGATTGATGCATCCAGCACCCGAAAGGGGCCCGGACGCCGAAGTGTTCTCCGGCGGCCGGGCCCCTTTCCGTCGACGCACGCGCCCTGATCAGCCGTTGGCGACGATCTCGTAGCGCGGGGTGCCCTCGGCCATCTGCTTCAGCGCCTCCTTGCGGTCCCGCTTCGACAGCCGGTCGATGTAGAGGTAGCCGTAGAGGTGGTCCGTCTCGTGCTGGAGGCAGCGCGCGAAGTAGCCGGTGCCCCGCACCTTGATCGGGTTGCCCTGCGCGTCCCGGCCGCTCACCACGGCGTAGTCCGGGCGGGCCAGCTCGGCGTAGGCGGTCGGGACCGACAGGCAGCCCTCGTTGGAGTCGTCCAGCACCCGGGCCTCCGGGGGCAGCTCCTCCAGGACCGGGTTGACGACGACACCCACGTGCCGCACCCCGTCGTCGTCCGGGCAGTCGTAGACGAAGACCTTCTGGTCCACACCGATCTGGTTCGCGGCCAGGCCCACGCCCTCGGCGGTCCGCTGGCTGGCGAACATGTCGTCGATCAGCCGCGCCAGCTCGTCACCGAACTCCGTGACGTCCTGGCACTCCTTGTGCAGGACCGGGTTGCCGACGACCGTGATCGGACGGGAGGTCCCGCGCTCGCGGTACGCCGCCTCACGCTCCTCGCAGTCCTCCGTGTCCACGACGAAACCCTCGTCGTCCACGCCGATCCGCTCGTCCGTCTCCTGCTGCGACATGTCCGCCGTACGCCTTCCTGCAAACCGTGTACCCCGAAAACCCGAAACCCGAGTCCGGGCAGATCCGCACCGCGCAATCCGGTGCCGGTACAGCCTACGGGGAGACCGGGACCGGGAGCACGGTCAGCAGACCTCTTCGAGATCCCGCCACTCGCGGCTGTCCGGGCTGTCGGCGACCCAGCCGTCCAGCAGCCCCCGCACCAGCCCGGCCGGGGCGGCGAGACCGCACTCGCGTTCGGGGGCCCAGAGGCCGCCCGCCGTACGGTGCCCCAGCGGGCCGGGGTGGCCGGGCTCACTGTGGTCGTGCGGGTCGAGGTGCTCGCCGTCGCCCTCGTCGCTCTCCATCCGGCTCTCCGAACAGGACCGGCAGAGCAGCCGCACCGACGAGGACCAGTCCTCGGCGGCGAACCCGGCGTCCGAGGCGAGCTTCTCCAGCGCGTCCCGGTCCTCCTCGGTGGCCGCCTCCAGCAGCACCACCCAGGTCGGCACCGGCGAGGGCGCCCACAGCTCGATCTCGTCGAAGACCGGGTACGACGGACCGGCCGCGGTCACCCGCTCCCCGTTGGGCACCCCGTCGTGCAGCACGACCTCGCCCCAGCGGCGTCCGGAGGACGGCAGCGGGATCGACAGCACCTCGATCCGGGCCGGGTCGAGCCGGCGCCCCCAGACCACCTCGGCCTCGCCCTCCGGCGACAGCCGCACCGCGGCGCTGCCCAGCTCCATACCGGTCGGCTCGGTGGTGGCGGCGGCGCCCTGCGCCCCGGTGCCGGGCACCTTCAGCCCGTACGCCTGCCAGGCCCGGCGGGCCAGCGGCCAGTCCTGCAGCGCGGTCGCGGCGATGCCGACGTTCCACCAGTCCGGCGCACCGGACTCGCGGTCCAGCAGTGCGACGGCCCGCAGTCCCGCCGACCGCGCCTGCTCCCAGTCGTGCCGGAACTTGTGCAGCAGCGCCAGGTTGAACCAGGACTCGGAGAGCCAGGGTTCCAGGTCCGCCGCGCGCGTCAGCAGCGCTCCCGCGTCCTCGTACCGGCCGTCGCCGATCAGCGTGAACGCGCGGTCCGTGGCCTGCCGCCACGAGGCGGACGGCCGATGCCGTGCCTTCCCGAAGATCCTCACGATTCCCGCCTGTCCCGAATGGACACCCTCTTCTTTCGCATCCAACCATGCCCGGCCGGACGCCCGCTCATTACCCATGGGTTACCCCGCCCGTACCCGGGGCGGGCCGCCCCTCGCCAGGACTCCGGCCAGTGCCTCGACCACCTGCGGCTGGTAGTCGTGGCCGGTGCCGATGCGCAACTGCTCCAGAGCCTCCAGAGCCCCTCCCACGCCTTCCCCGCGCAGGTCCTCGTACGCGTTGACGGTACGGACGATCCGCGCGGTGAGCGGCTGCTCCCGGTACGGGTCCGCCTGCCGTTCCACCACCACCGCCACCTTCGCGTCCACCCCGGTCTGCCGCACCACGGCCCCGCCCAGCAGCGCGATCCGGCGCTGCTCGGCGGCGGGCAGCCGGGCGGTGGCCCCGTCCGCCAGCGGATCGACGAGGGAGAGCTGGCCGATGTCGTGCATCAGCGCCGCGTACTCCAGCACGGTCAGCTCGCCGCCCGCCAGCCCCAGCTCGCGCCCGACCGCCGTGCAGAGCTCGGCGACCCGGCGGGCGTGGCCGTGCGGGGTGTACCCGGCGATCTCGGTCGCGCGGGCCAGCGAGGCGATGGTCTGCCGGTAGGTCGCGCGGACCGCCGCGTACCGGCGGAAGGAGACCTGCGTGAGGAGGAGCGGGACGCACACCACGGGCAGCGCCCACAGCCCGGCGACCGCCACCCCGAGCGCCATCACCGCGCCGGTCGCGCAGACCGCCGAGCCGATGCCGGGCAGGCCGCAAAGCTCGTCGCGCAGGTGCGAGCCGAACGGATAGCGGGTCCGCGCCGCCTCCACGAACGCGGCGAGCACCGCGTCGCACAGCGCCGTCAGCCCCAGCAGCCCGACCAGGAAGGCGGCGTACGCGGGCCCCTCCCCCAGCGCACCGGTGAACTGCTCGGCATCGCGCAACGGCTGGAAGCAGACGGCGGCGAAGGCGACGGTCAGGACCCGGCGGGCCGCCCGGTCGGACTCGGGACCGCCGCCGCGCACCGGGCCGGGCGCCGGAAGCGGCGCCTTCCGCCCGGAACGCGGGACGGGCGGGACTTTCGGCACACCCCTGAGCAGCGGCACGGCGGCGAGGAGCTGGGCCGCGACGACGACGGTGACCACCTGGAGCACCCCCTGCCCGGTCGGCTCCCCGGCGCTGCGCCCGAGCAGGGCGTACGCGAGGGCCCCGGCGGCACCGAGCGGCGCGGGTTCCCGCTCGCCGGGCACCCGTCCCCGCGCCCCCTGCCCGTACCGGACCAGGGCCGCCAGCTCGCCGAGGGCGACGAGCGCGCCGAAGGCGAGGGCATGGCCGGGTTCGGCGAACCCGGACCGGAGGGTGTGGACCACGGCGACGAGCGTCAGCGCCAGGGCGGCGAGGTGCAGCGCGCGGACGGCGGGCGGCGACCCGCCACCGGACGGCGACCCTCCACCGGAGAAGCCGGGGGTGCCGGAGAAGCCGGGAACGCGTGGGAAGCCGGTCACCGTTCGCTCCGTCCGTCGCCCTCGGCGGTCCGGCCGGTGCCCGCCGCTCCCGCCGCTCCCCCGGCGGCCGGCGCCTGCCCGCGCGGGGGCGGCAGCGTGGCCTCGTCCGAGGTCACGGCGACCGTCGCCGCGGACCAGCCGTACCGGTCCACGGCACGCACCAGGGCCCGCACCATCCGGGGGTCGAACTGGCTGCCCGCGCAGCGGAGCAGCTCCTCCACGGCGGCCTCCACCGGGCGCCCGCGCCGGTAGGAGCGGTTGGAGGTCATGGCGTCGAAGGCGTCGGCGACGGCGACCACCCGGGCGAACTCGGGGATGTGGGCGCCCCGGAGCCCGTGCGGGTAGCCGGTTCCGTCCAGCCGCTCGTGGTGGTGGAGGATCGCCGCCCTGGCCTCGTCGAGGAAGTCGATGCCCCGCACGATCTCGTGGCCGTACTCGGGGTGCAGTTCGATGACCCGCCGTTCCTCCGGGGTGAGCGGCCCGTCCTTGCGCAGCACCCGGGTCGGTACGCCGAGCTTGCCGACGTCGTGCAGGATGCCGGCGAAGCGGAGGGCCTCCACCCGCTCGGGCGCCATGCCGATCTCACGGGCGATGAGGACGGAGGCGCGGCCGACGCGCTCGCTGTGGCCGCGCGTGTAGGTGTCCTTGATGTCGACGGCCTGCACGAGGGCGCGGATGGTGGCCCGGTGCGCGGCGTGCTCCCGGTGGTACTGGGCGAAGACCCAGCAGGAGATGTACATCGGCAGCAGGACGAAGAGCGAGGAGAGCGGGCCGTACGGGCCGCGCCACAGCACCGCCATCATCAGCCCGGCGAGCGCGTGCACGAGGTGCGGCCCGGTCGAGGAGGCGAACAGCCCGTGCCAGGCGCTCCTGACGGGGAGGTGTTCGGCCGGTACCCGGATGGCGCCGTCGAGCAGGGCGAGGACGAGGCTGAAGACGAGGGCGGCGGCGCAGGCGGGCAGCAGCACGTACGGGAAGTCCGGCGCGGCACCCCGCTGCCCGCCCGGCCCGTGCGGACCGCCCAGCGCGCCCGCACCGGCGAACGCCCCGTAGACCGAGGAGGCGGCCCAGACGGTCACCGCGAGCTGCGCGGCCCGCCAGATCCTGCGTGCGGCGGCCGGCCGGTGCTCGACCCGGCCGGCCAGCGCTCCGGGTACGGCGACGAGCGCGGCGGCCGAGGGCGGCAGCAGGAAGGCGGCCGCGAACAGGAACGGGAAGAACGATCCGGCCCGGACGGGCACCCGCTCGCCGAAGAAGGGGCAGCGGCCGGGGAGTTCGCCCGCCAGGTAGACCGCGGCCAGCAGGCCGAGCGTGTGCCAGGCCACCGGCGTCCCGCCGCTCCCGGCGCGCTCCGGTCCGGTCCAGGGGACCTGGGTGAGTACGGGACCGAGGCAGCCCAGGGCGCAGACCGCCACGGCCGCGATGAACGCGCGTGCCGCGACCGGTGTTCTCCTCATGCCTGCACCCGCCCCCGCGTGGTCGATGGAGGCGTCACGCTAGCGAGTGGACGGAGCGCAGGTGGCGCAACGATCCTGATTAGCGCGTTCGGGTGATGCGGCCGGGGGGCGGATGCTAAGCGGACCTCGCCGTCACGCGCGGGCGGGCGGGCGACGGACCGGAAGAGGGCCCCGCGACCGCCCGGAACGCGCGGGAGGCGCACCGCGTCCCGCGCGGTGCGCCTCCCGGGCGTCGTTCAGGTGCTATTCGGCGGTGGCCGCCGGACGGCCCGTGTCGCCCAGCGACACGTCCTGGTCCGGCACGGCCTGGCCGGAGCGGATCAGGTCGATCCGCCCCATCACCTTCGAGCGCAGGTCGGTCGGGACGTCGTCCTGACCGCAGCAGCGCTTGACCAGCTTCTTCACGGCCTGCTCCAGGCCGTACTTCTCCAGGCACGGGGAGCACTCACCGAAGTGCGTCTCGAACTTGGTGCAGTCGCCCTCGGGCATCTCGTGGTCGAGGAACTCGTAGAGATGGTCGAGAACCTCTGAGCAGTCCGTCTCGTGCGGCTCTCCGCAGCTCATGAGGCCGAGCCTTTCCGATCGTCCGACTCACCGGCGCCGGCGGGAACCAGCCCGCGCTCGCGGGCGTAGTCCTCCAGCATGCCGCGCAGCTGGCGGCGTCCGCGGTGCAGTCGGGACATCACCGTACCGATGGGAGTCCCCATGATGTCCGCGATCTCCTTGTAGGCAAAGCCCTCGACGTCCGCGAGATAGACCGCTATGCGGAATTCCTCGGGGATCGCCTGGAGCGCCGACTTCACGTCGGAGTCCGGGAGGTGGTCGAGAGCCTGGGACTCGGCCGATCGCAGTCCGGTCGACATGTGCGACTCGGCCCGCGCCAGCTGCCAGTCCTCGATCTCCTCGGCGGCGCTTCGCTGGGGCTCACGCTGCTTCTTGCGGTACGAGTTGATGAAGGTGTTGGTGAGAATGCGGTACATCCACGCCTTGAGGTTGGTGCCCTCGCGGAACTGGTGGAAGGAGCCGTACGCCTTCGCGTAGGTCTCCTGGACCAGGTCCTCGGCGTCCGCGGGGTTGCGCGTCATGCGCAGCGCCGCGGAGTACATCTGGTCGAGAAAGACGAGCGCGTCCCGCTCGAAACGTGCGTTCCGCTCGTCCGTCGTCTCCTCCGGGCGGCCGTCGTCGGTCCCTGTGTCGTTACCAGTGACCGGACCCACCTCCTCCAACGCTGTTGCGGGGCCGAAACCGGACCCGCTCGCCTCGGAGAATAGTCGACCTTGGTTCCGCGCGTGCGGTCGGTTGCTTCCGCCCGGCGCGCGCTCGGGAGTGACCTTCGGCGCGTGGAGCACCGTCCACTCCAGGTCCGCGCCGTTCGAGCGGCGCGGGCAGATGGTCGAACCCATGCGACGGACTCCCTCTCCACAACCAGAAGACGTGTGCCGGTGTACCGGAGTGCCGGTGTACCGATCGCCTCGGCGTACCGGGCGCCGATGTACCGAACAACAGCGGCCCCTCGGCCCGCATTCCCCACGCCCGTGGGCCCCCGGCCGGGTGTGACGGGGACCACTCCCGCGGGGTGCCGGCCGGCTCAGACGGGGAGCCGGTCCAGCCAGCCGCCGACGGCCCCGGTCAGGATCTCCATCGTCTGGGCCTCCGTCAGGCCGGAGCGCTTGGGCACCGCGAAGCCGTGGTCGCCGTGCGGGACCTCGGCCATCTCGTACGTACCGGCGGGGAATTCGGCGGGGCGGCCGAAGGGGTCGTTGCCGGCCTGCACCACCAGGGTGGGGACGCCGGTGCCCAGCAGCTCGTCGGCGCGGGACTTCTCGGGCCTGCCCGGCGGGTGCAGCGGGAAGCTGAGCGCGAGGACGGCGTGGGCGCCGAGCTCGCCTGCCGTGCGGCAGGCGACCCGCGCCCCGGCGCTCCGCCCGCCCGCGACGACCGGCAGGCCGGGGGCGGCGAGCTCGGGCCAGAGGGCCCGCCAGCCGGTGTCCAGGGTCTTCGGGGCCGGGGCGACCTTCTTGCCGGCGACCCGCCAGGGCTGCTCCACCAGGGCGACGCTCACCCCGTGTCCGGGTGCGGCGGCGGCCAGGGCCGCCAGGTCCCGTGCCTCGATGCCGCCGCCGGCGCCGTGGCCGAGGGCCAGCACCAGCCGGGCGCCGGGCGCCGGGAACCAGGTGATCCGGGCCTCCCCCGCGGGGGTTTCGACGGTGACGGGCCGCCCGCCCTCGACGTTTCGCTCGCTGCTCATGGACCCCATCCTGCCGGTGTCCGGCCCGCCGTCAGAACAGCGTGGCCTCCTCGGGCGCGGCCAGCTCCTCCTGGAGTTCGGGGCCGTTGTTGCGGACGTTGCTGACAGCGGTGGCGACGGGGTAGGCGCGCATCAGTCCGCCCTCGGGCGGGGCGGTCAGCGCGCGCAGCTCCTCGCTGTCGGTGCGCGCGGGGTCGAGCCAGGCGTCCCAGCGGTCGGGCGTCAGCATCAGGGGCATCCGGGGGTGGATGTCGGCGAGCGCGGACGGGCCCTCGGCGGGGGCGACGGCGAGCGGGGTGGTCTCCGCCTCGGTGGTGAGCACGGAGCAGGTCGCCCACCACGCCTGCGGGTGGCCGGGCGGGAGGGTGGCGTCGCGCCAGAACTCGTAGAGCCCGGCCATCGCGAAGACGGACCCGTCGGCGGGGGTCACGAAGTACGGCTGCTTGCGGGGCCGCTTCTTCTTCCCCTCCTCCTCCAGCTGCCGCTCGTCGGCGCCGGTCATCCACTCGTAGTAGCCGTCGGCGGGGAGGATGCAGCGGCGCTGGAGGAATGCCTTGCGGAAGGAGGGCTTCTCGTGGACGGTCTCGGCGCGGGCGTTGATCATCCGCGCGGCGCCCTCCGGCGTCTTGGACCAGGAGGGTACGAGGCCCCACTTGAGGGTACGGAGCTGGCGAACCGGACGGCGGTCCGCCGCGTCTTTCAAGGGACGCTCGAGTACGGCGTAGACCTCCTTGGTCGGCGCCACGTTCCAGTCGGGGTCCAGGGTCTCGTCCGGGTCCCACCGCTCCACCTGGAAGAGTCCGGTCAGGTCCTCGGGCCGCCGGCTCGCCGCATAACGTCCGCACATGTCTGCCAGCCTGCCACGAAACCCCTCCCCCGCCGCAAGGAGTCCCAGCCGCAATGGACAGCAACGAACTGGGCGCCCTGTGGGACCGGGTGTTCGGCACCCAGCCCGCTCCGGAGCAGTGGCTGGTGGTGGTGACCGCGACCGCCGCGCTCGTCGCCGTCGTACCCAACGTCCTGTGGCGGCTGACCCGTAACTCGATCACCATCGCGCACGAGGGCGGGCACGGGCTGATCGCCCTGCTCACCGGGCGCCGGCTCTCCGGCATCCGGCTGCACTCGGACACCAGCGGGCTGACCGTCAGCCGGGGGAAGCCGACCGGCATCGGCATGATCCTGACCGCCGCCGCCGGCTACACCGCGCCCTCGCTGCTCGGCCTCGGCGGCGCCTGGCTGCTGACCAACGGCCGCATCACGCTGCTGCTGTGGCTGGCCACCGCGCTGCTCGCGGTGATGCTGGTGATGATCCGCAACCTGTACGGGGCGCTGACCGTGATCTTCACGGGCTCCCTCTTCCTGCTGGTCTCCTGGCTGACCTCGGCCGCCGTGCAGTCGGCGTTCGCGTACGCGGTGGTCTGGTTCCTGCTGATGGGCGGGGTCCGGCCGGTCTTCGAGCTCCAGTCCAAGCGGCGGCACGGCGGCGCTCCCGACTCCGACGCCGACCAGCTGGCCCGGCTGACGGACGCCCCGGCCTGGCTCTGGGTGTTCCTCTTCCACGCGGTGTCGCTCTGCTCGCTCATCGGCGGCGGACGCTGGCTGCTGGGGGTCTGACCGGCGTGTGCGGAGCCCCGGGCCCGGCCCGACCGGATCGCCAGGCCCTAAAGTGAGGGCATGACCGAAAGTTCCGTGCACCCCGCCCTCTGGCCCGCCCCCTACGCGAGCGGCCCCGTCGACGCGACCGTCACCGTGCCCGGTTCCAAGTCGGTCACCAACCGCGCGCTGGTCCTGGCCGCCCTCGCCGCCGAGCCCGGCTGGCTCCGCCGGCCGCTGCGCTCCCGCGACACCCTGCTGATGGCCCAGGCGCTGCGCGCGATGGGCGTCGGCATCGAGGAGACCGTGTCGTCGAGCTCGTCGGCCACCGGCGGCCCGGACGTCACCGGCGAGGCGTGGCGGGTCATCCCGGCCGGGCTGCGCGGCCCGGTCACCGTCGACGTCGGCAACGCCGGTACGGTCATGCGCTTCCTGCCCCCGGTCGCCACGCTCGCGGACGGCCCGGTCCACTTCGACGGCGACCCGCGTTCGTACGAGCGTCCGCTGCACGGCGTCATCGACGCGCTGCGCGCGCTGGGCGCCCGGATCGAGGACGGCGGGCGCGGCTCGCTCCCGCTGACGGTGCACGGCGCGGGTGCGCTGGAGGGCGGTCCGGTACGCATCGACGCCTCAGCCTCCTCGCAGTTCGTCTCGGCGCTGCTGCTCTCCGCCCCCCGGTTCAACCAGGGCGTGGAGGTACGGCACGTGGGTTCGTCGCTGCCGTCGATGCCACACATCCGGATGACGGTGGAGATGCTGCGCGCGGTCGGCGCCCAGGTGGACGAGCCGGAGACGGGCGGCGAGCCGGACGTCTGGCGGGTCTCCCCCTCCGCGCTGCTCGGCCGCGACCTGACGATCGAGCCCGACCTCTCCAACGCCCAGCCGTTCCTGGCCGCCGCCCTGGTGACCGGCGGGCGGGTGACCGTACGCGACTGGCCGGAGCGCACCACGCAGCCCGGGGACGCGCTGCGCGAGCTGTTCACGGCGATGGGCGGTTCCTGCGAGCTGACGCCGCAGGGCCTCACCTTCACGGGTTCGGGCCGGATCCACGGCATCGACGCGGACCTGAGCGAGGTCGGTGAGCTGACGCCGGGCATCGCGGCCGTCGCGGCGCTCGCCGACTCCCCGTCCACGCTGCGCGGGGTCGCCCATCTGCGGCTGCACGAGACGGACCGGCTGGCGGCGCTCACCAAGGAGATCAACGAGCTCGGCGGCGACGTCACCGAGACGGCGGACGGGCTGCACATCCGGCCGCGTCCGCTGCGCGGCGGGGTGTTCCACACCTACGACGACCACCGGATGGCGACGGCGGGCGCGATCATCGGGCTGGTGGTGCCCGGGGTGGAGATCGAGAACGTGGGGACGACCGCGAAGACCCTGCCGGACTTCCCGGACATGTGGACCGGCATGCTCGGTGCCGGAGCCTAGAGGATGCGCCGCTACGGGAAGAACCCCGACGAGGACGACATCCGCGTCCGTCCGAACCGCAAGGGCAACCGCCCCCGCACCCACACCCGGCCCAAGCACGAGGACGCCGAGGACGGCATGGTCCTCACGGTCGACCGGGGCCGGCTGACCTGCCTCGTCGAGGGGCGGACGGTCGTCGCGATGAAGGCCCGTGAGCTGGGCCGCAAGGCCGCCGTGGTCGGCGACACCGTGTCGATCGTCGGGGACCTCTCCGGCGACAAGGACACCCTGGCGCGGATCGTCCGTATCGGCGAGCGCCGCTCGGTGCTGCGGCGCACGGCCGACGACGACGACCCGTTCGAGCGGGTGGTGGTGGCCAACGCCGACCAGCTCGCCATCGTCACGGCGCTCGCCGATCCGGAGCCGCGCCCGCGCATGATCGACCGGTGCCTCGTCGCCGCGTACGACGGCGGGCTGACCCCGCTCCTGGTGCTCACCAAGTCCGACCTGGCGTCCCCGGACAAGCTCCTGGAGGCGTACACCCCGCTGGGCGTGCCGTTCATCGTCACCAACCGGGACGAGCTGGCGAACGGCGACGCGGCCGACCGGGTGCGCGAGCAGCTGAACGGCAAGATCACCGCCTTCGTCGGGCACTCCGGGGTCGGCAAGACCACGCTGGTCAACGCCCTGGTGCCGGAGGACCGGCGGCGTACGACGGGTCATGTCAACGCGGTCACCGGGCGGGGCCGGCACACCACCACGTCCGCGCTGGCGCTGCCGCTGCCCGACGGCGCGGGGTGGGTGGTCGACACCCCGGGCGTGCGCTCGTTCGGGCTGCACCACATCGACCCGTCGCGGGTGATCAACGCGTTCCCCGACCTCCAGCCCGGCACCGAGGACTGCCCGCGCGGCTGCACCCACGACGACAACGCGCCGGAGTGCGCGCTCGACGCGTGGGTGGCCGGCGGACACGCCGACCCGGCACGGCTCTACTCGCTGCGCCGGCTGCTGGCGACGCGCGAACGGCGTGAGGGCGACTGAGTTCCCGGTCCTCCGGGCGGGGCGTCACGGGCCGCGTCGGGTCCGCTCCTCCCGACTCGCGCACGTTTGCGACCGTGCGACGGTGGTAGGGGCATAATCGCACCGAGCGGGCGGACCGGTCACCGAGGCGGAGGACTACGGACGATGGCGTGGCTGCTGGTCGTGGTCGCAGGACTGCTGGAGACCGGCTTCGCCGTGTGTCTGAAGCTCTCGCACGGTTTCACCCGGCTCTGGCCGACGATCGCGTTCGCCGCGTTCGCGCTCGCCAGTTTCGGTCTGCTGACCCTCTCGCTGCGGAAGCTCGACGTGGGCCCCGCCTACGCGGTGTGGACCGGCATCGGGGCCGCCGGTACGGCGATCTACGGCATGGTCTTCCTGGACGACGTGGTGTCCGTCCTGAAGCTCGTCTCGATCTCGCTGGTGATCATCGGTGTGATCGGCCTCCAGCTCTCCGGCTCGGCGCACTGACCACGGCCGCAGGCCCGTGCTCCGACCGGGTGGCGCCCGGGCCGTGTGGCCCGGCGCGGACCCGGCTGGATACTGTGACGGCATGCCCGACTACCACGATGATCTGCGTCTCGCCCACGTACTGGCGGACGCCGCCGACGCGGCGACGATGGACCGGTTCAAGGCTCTCGACCTCAAGGTGGAGACCAAACCGGACATGACTCCGGTGAGCGAGGCCGACAAGGCCGCCGAGGAGCTGATCCGCGGCCATCTGCACCGGGCCCGCCCGCGCGACGCGATCCTCGGCGAGGAGTACGGGCTGGAGGGCACCGGCCCCCGGCGCTGGGTGATCGACCCGATCGACGGCACCAAGAACTACGTGCGCGGGGTGCCGGTCTGGGCGACCCTGATCTCGCTGATGGAGGCGGGCGAGGACGGTTTCCAGCCGGTGGTCGGCGTGGTCTCCGCGCCCGCGCTCAGCCGGCGCTGGTGGGCGGCGAAGGGTTCCGGCGCGTTCTCGGGCCGCAGCCTCACCGCCGCGACCCGGCTCCAGGTCTCGAAGGTCGGGCAGATCGCGGACGCCTCCTTCGCGTACTCCTCGCTGACCGGCTGGGAGGAGCAGGGGCGGCTGGACGGTTTCCTCGACCTGTCGCGGGCCTGCTGGCGGACGCGGGGATACGGCGACTTCTGGTCGTACATGATGGTCGCCGAGGGTGCCGTGGACATGTGTGCGGAGCCCGAGCTCTCGCTCTGGGACATGGCGGCCACCGCGATCGTGGTGCAGGAGGCCGGCGGCAGCTTCACCGGCCTGGACGGCGTCCCCGGCCCGGGCGGCGGCAACGCGGCCGCGTCGAACGGCCTGCTCCACGACGAACTGCTGGGCTATCTCAACCAGCGCTACTGACGTTGCTTGGGGCCTGACCTGGGCTTCTCTCATCCCCTCACGCACTCGGGGCCGTCGTGGGGCCGTCATCCGTGGCGGGGCCGCTCTCGAAGGCCCGGTTCACTGCCTCCTTCGTACGCTTCTCACTGCTCGGCATCAGGTGGTATACGTACGCAGGGTGAACCCAGGGTCATGGTGCCCCAGGTACTCGGACAGGGCTTTGATGCTTTCCCCCGCGTCCAGCAACACGGACGCGTAGAAATGCCTCAGCGCATGCATCCCGCTCTCTCGGCCCCGCGGCACGCCAGCGGTGTCGAGGGCGGGTTGCCACGCCTTGATGTCAAGCACCCGGCTCTGGCCGCGCCCACGCTCCTGCCTCCGACCCGCTCGGCGCGCCGCCGCCGACGCGCGCCCACAGTGGATAGGCCGGGAGGGGATGAGCCGAGACCAGAGCCCGCGGCTTCAAGACATGCCTCCGGCGGGGGCGCTCCGGCACCGGGGGGGCGCCGTTCGCGAGTGCCGGCCGGAGCGTGGTGGGCGTCGTGGTGGCTCCCATCCCGACCACCTCCGACCCAGGCAGAGCCGAGCGGACGGGATGGGAGCAGGGGAGAGTGGTGTGCAGGGGCAGGGTGGCGCGGCATAACTGAAGCCCCAAACCGTCCGGTTCAGGGCTTCAGTCCAGGAATTACTTCTTCTTGCCGAAGGCCAGAGCCTTAACAACTTCCGGCACGTCATGACTGTCGCAACGGCAAAGCGCAACAACGCCGATAACCAGACGCACCACCGGATGGAGTATGACGCCCAAAATGGCTGCGATCTCGAAAAGCACGGACTACACCCTTTGACGAAACGGGGTGTAGTCGAATGTGGCCAACAAGTAGGGCAACGCAATTTGCCCAACGCTCCACCTCGACCTACACAGGACCAAACTCACTGAAGTAGGCGTGCCTCGCATTATCGCCGCCCCAAAGCCCATGGGTCAAGGCGCCTCCCTCGCCCAACTGCACTCGCGGATCGTTAGACTTCCGCCTCCACGAGCACAGCGTGGCAACCCGCCATTGACGCAACCTCTTGGGGCCGCGTCGGGGCCGTGAAGGGGAACTCAAAGACCACCAATGCCGACAACTGCCGATAGCTCAGCCGCAGGTCAAAACGCTGATCGGCTACCTGCCCGCAGGTCAGGAACTCGTCGAATCACTTCCAGCGCTACTGACGGCCGCACCGCCGGGCCAGGGGGTACCGACCCGACCGGCGGAGCGCCCGGGGCGCCCGGGGACCGTGGGGCGTGCGCGCGCACGCCCTGCGGTGGCTCCCCGTACCTCTTGTCGGGCCGCGAGTGGGGTGCCATCCTGAAATCCCCGCTTGTGAACTTGTGAATCGGCTCACGTTCCGGCCGGTCCACCGAGGAGGTGCCCCCGTCATGCTGGTCCGAGACGCCATGACCACCGTGGTGCTCACCATCGGCCCCACCCACACACTCCGCCAGGCAGCCGCGCTGATGTCGGCCCGCCGCGTCGGGGCCGCCGTCGTCCACGACCCGGACACCTGCGGATTCGGCATCATCACCGAACGAGACGTCCTCGACGCCGTCGGGCTCGGCCAGGATCCCGACCTGGAGGCCGTGGCCGGCCACACCACCACGGACGTGGTCTTCGCCGCTCCCACCTGGACCCTGGAGGAGGCCGCCGAGGCCATGACGCACGGCGGGTTCCGGCACCTGATCGTGCTGAACGACGACGGCCCGGTCGGGCTGGTGTCGGTCCGCGACATCATCCGCTGCTGGGCTCCGGTGCGCCGCCACCCGGTCGAGCTGGCCGGCTGACCGTCCCGGCGCACCCGGCGGCGGCACCGGGACGGGCCGGACACCCATGCGTGGTGTCCGGCCCGTCCCCGCGTACGCGACGCGATACGACGCGAGGGGTGGTCAGGCGCGCAGGGCCTGGACCGCGTCCTCCAGCCGCTTGCCGAAGTCGCCGTCGGCCTGGCGGAAGTTGTTCACCGCTCGCTCGGCGATCCCGTCGCGCGAGACCTTGGCGATGAACTGGGCGAGGTTGTCGATCAGCCGCGCCTTCTCGTCCTCGGAGAGCAGCCGGTAGAGGTTGCCCGCCTGCACGAAGTCGTCGTCCTCGGCGTGGACCGGCGCCTCGTGGTTGCCGGTTGTACCGTCGACCGGGACGGGCTGCCAGAGCGGCCGGCCGGTCTGGGCGGGGCCGCCGAAGCTGTTCGGCTCGTAGTTCTTCGCACCGGCGTGACGGCCGTCGTAGAGGTAGCCGTCACGGCTGTTGGTCCGCGCCTCGGTGGCGTGCGGGCGGTTCACCGGCAGGTGGTCGGCGTTGATGCCGACGCGGTAGCGGTGGGCGTCGCCGTACGCGAAGAGGCGGCCCTGGAGCATCTTGTCCGGGGACGGGCCGATGCCGGGCACGAAGTGCGCGGGGCTGAAGATGGACTGCTCGACCTCGGCGAAGATGTTCTCCGGGTTGCGGTTGAGCTCCAGCTTCCCGATCTCGACCGGCGGGTAGTCCTCGTGCGGCCACACCTTGGTGAGGTCGAACGGGTTGAAGCGGTAGGTCGCCGCGTCCGCCGCGGGCATGATCTGCACCTGCACGGTCCAGGACGGGAAGTCGCCGCGCTCAATGGCCTCGCGCAGGTCGCGCTGGTGGCTGTCGGGGTCGACGCCGGAGAGGCGGTTGGCCTCGTCGGTGGTGAGGTTCTTGATGCCCTGGTCGGTCTTGAAGTGGTACTTGACCCAGAAGACCTCGCCGGCCTCGTTGTTCCACTGGTAGGTGTGCGAGCCGTACCCGTTCATGTGGCGCAGCGTGGCCGGTATCCCGCGGTCGCCGAAGAGCCAGGTGACCTGGTGGGTCGACTCGGGCGACAGGCCCCAGAAGTCCCAGACGTTGTCCGCCTCCTGCGAGCCGGTGTACGGGTCGCGCTTCTGGGTGTGGATGAAGTCGGGGAACTTGATGGCGTCCTTGATGAAGAACACCGGGGTGTTGTTGCCGACGAGGTCGTAGTTGCCCTCTTCGGTGTAGAACTTCAGCGCGAAGCCGCGGGGGTCGCGTACGGCGTCGGCGGAGCCGAGGTTCCCGGCGACGGTCGAGAAGCGGAGGAAGGTCTCCGTCTCCTTGCCGACCTCGGAGAGGAACGCGGCGCGCGTCCACTGCGAGACGTCACGGGTCAGCGTGAAGGTGCCGTACGCACCGGCGCCGCGGGCGTGCACCACGCGCTCCGGGATGCGCTCCCGGTTGAAGTGGGCGAGCTTCTCCAGCAGCGCCTGGTCCTGCACGAGGACCGGACCGCCGATGCCCGCCGTCTCGCTGTTCTGGTTGTCGGCGACCGGCGCTCCGGCCTCCGTGGTGAGCGGTCCCTGCGTCACGTGCGCCTCCTGCGTGATGTGCGCCGCCCGCCCGCCGTCTCCCGGCGGCACGCACGGCCGTTCCCTCGGCTTCTGCCAGATCCGATCCTACGATGGACTTTGTCCAAGTCAAGTGAACATCCAAAGTCACATCAGTTCGGGACTCGCTTCCGCTCACTGTTACGCTGATGTCATGAGTGACCTGCTGGAACGACTCCGTGGACGCGGCTGGCGCATGACGGCGCAGCGCCGCGTGGTCGCCGAGGTCCTCGACGGCGAACACGTACACCTGACGGCCGACGAGGTGCACGCGAGGGCCGTGGACCGGCTGCCCGAGATCTCGCGGGCGACCGTGTACAACACCCTGGGCGAGATGGTGTCGCTCGGCGAGGTGCTGGAGGTCTCCACGGACCGCCGCGCCAAGCGGTACGACCCGAACGCCCGCCGCCCGCACCACCACCTGGTCTGCGCGGGCTGCGGAGCCATCCGCGACGTCCACCCGACCGGCAACCCGCTGGCCGACCTGCCGGCCGAGGAGCGCTTCGGCTTCACGGTGTCGGGCGTCGAGGTGACGTACCGCGGCCTCTGTCCGAACTGCGCGGCGACGACCGCCTGATCCGCTCACCACGGCCGGCCGGGGTTCCTCACCGGCCGGCCGTCTCCGCGCGCCCGCGTACGCGCACACGACGAAGGCCCGGATCCACTGGATCCGGGCCTTCGTCTTTAGTAGCGGGGACAGGATTTGAACCTGCGACCTCTGGGTTATGAGCCCAGCGAGCTACCGAGCTGCTCCACCCCGCGCCGTTGAATGCAACATTACGTCACCCGCTCGGCCGTGGCAAATCCATTCAGCGGGGGGTGCCTGCCGAGGCACGCGACGCGTCCCCGGCAGGCCCCCCGCTCACGCCGTGAGCTCCTGGTGCAGTGCCTCCTGGAGGCGGGCGGCGCGCTCGGCCACCTCGGCGGGCCCCAGCTCGACCGCGCGGGCGCACCAGCGCTGCCCCTCGGTGAGCTCGCCCCGGCGGGCGGCGAGCAGCGCGAGGCGGAGCGCCGCCCGGCCGTGGCCGTCGTTGGCGGCGCGGCTCCACCAGAGGGCCGCCTCGCGCTCGCTGCCCTCGCGGGCCAGCAGCAGCCCGAGGTTGAAGGCGCCGTTGCGGCTGCCCGCCTCGGCGGCCTCGCGGTACCAACGTGCGGCGCTCTCCACGTCGCCGCGGGCGGCGCAGAGCATGCCGACCCGGACCTGGGCGCGGCGGTGGCCCTGCTCGGCGGCGCGCTCGTACCACTCCTCGCACTCGGTCTTCTCCGGCATCGGCTCGCCGAGCACCGGCGTCGCGCGCGGCGGGCGCCGCGCGTCGAGGACCCCGGCCAACCGGAAGGCGGCCTCGGCGCTGCCCCCGCCGGCGGCGGTACGCAGATGGCGTTCGGCCTCCTGGTCCTCGCCCCGGCGCAGCAGCGCCATGGCGACCTGGAGCGCCGCGTCGGTGTGCCCGGCGGCTGCCGCGCGCTTGTACCAGCTCAGCGCCGCGAGGTCCTCGTCCCGGCCCGCGTGCAGGATGCCGAGGTTGAAGGCGGCGTCCACGCTGCCCGCCTCGGCCGCCTTGGAGAACCAGGGTTCGGCGCCGGTCGCGTCCCCGGCCTGGAGGAGGAGTACGGCGAGCGCGTTGGACGCCTCGCGGTGGCCCGCGTAGGCGGCCCGGCGGTACCACTGCTCGGCCTGCGGGGTGCGGTCCTGGGCGGCGCAGAGCAGCCCGAGGTTGTACGCCCCGTTCACGTCGCCCGCGTCCAGGGCGGCCCGGTACCACCGCTCTGCGGTCTGCGGCTCGCCCCGGTCGGCGTGCAGGGCGCCCAGCGCGTTGGCGGCGTTGCCGTCGCCCTCCTGGGCGGCGCGCAGCCACCACACGGCGGCGCTCTCCACGTCGCCGACGTCACGGAGCAGGAAGGCGAGGGCGCACGCCGCGCGGGCCTCGCCGGCCCGTGCGGCGGTGAGGTACCAGCGGCCGGCCTCCTTGAGCTCGCCGCGCCGCTCCAGGATGGCGCCGAGGTGCAGCGCGGCACGGCGGTGCCCGCGGGCCGCGGCCTGCCGGTACCACTGCTCGGCCTCACCGACGCGCCCCTCGGCGGGTCCCGCGACCGGGCCGTCGCCGGGGGCGCCGACGGCGTTCACCGGGGGCTCGACGGTCTCGACGGGCGCCCGCCCGAGCCCGAAGGCCTGGTGCGGGTCCTCGACGGCGTTGCGCTCGATGGTCCGGGCCAGGCGGTACGCGGCCTCCCGGTGCCCCTGCTCGGCGGCGGCGCGCAGCCAGCGCTCGGCGCCCACGTCGCTGCGGTGCTCCAGCAGATCGGCGAGGGCGTAGGCGCCCAGCGCGTGGCCCTGTTCGGCGGACTGGCGCAGCCAGTACTCGGCGCCCGGCTCGTCGCCCCGCTCGCGCAGGTGTCGGCCGAGGGCGTGCGCGGCGGAGGCGGAGCCGGCGACGGCCGCGATGCGCCACCAGCCGGCCGCCTCGTCCGGGTAGCCGCGCTGGTGCAGCAGGACGCCGAGGTTGTTGGCGGCGGCCCGGTCGCCGTCGGCGGTGGCCCCGCGCAGATAGGGCTCGGCGGCGTCGAGTTCGCCCCGGCGCAGCAGCAGCGCGCCGACGACGCTCATCGAAGCGGTGTCGCCCGCGTCGGCGGCACGCCGGTGGCGCTCCTCGGCTTCGGCGGACTCGGCGGTCTCGGTGGACCCGGCCGGATCGGCGGTGCCGATCGGTCCGGCGGTGTCCCCGGCGTCGGTCATGTCGGCCGCGCCCGAGAACCCGGCGGTGGCGTCCGTGCTTCCTGGCGTGACGGTGACCCCCGTCGTCTCGGTGGCCCCGGTGGTGAAGTCGTCACTGTCCACGGCCTGCTCGGCGGCCCCCGCCGCCCCGGCGGTGACCACGGCCGACGCCGCGGCCGGCGCCCCCTCGGGGCCCCGTGTCCGCCGTTGCACAAACCGCCCTGTCTCCAACAGAGTTGCCCTGTCCCCCATAAATACCATCGTCGCACCACCTGTAACCCGCGTACACCTGGTATATCGCGGACAGTGAGGTCACTTCAGCGTTTTGTCGACATGCCCACAGAGAGACAAGTCAAACACGGCCCCGGGCAACTGGTGCCCCGCGAACCGCACTTCACGCCCACTCTCCACGAAGGCATCACGACATGACGAAGGCCCGGATCCAGTGGATCCGGGCCTTCGTCTTTCAGTAGCGGGGACAGGATTTGAACCTGCGACCTCTGGGTTATGAGCCCAGCGAGCTACCGAGCTGCTCCACCCCGCGTCGTTGTGTTCAAACAGTACCACGACGCGGGGGTGGGTTTTCCCGGCCGGTCTCCCGGCCGGGAACCCTGCCGCCCTCTCAGCTGCCCTGGTCGGTGGCCCCCTCGGCCGAGGCGGCCGTGTCCCCGGCCGTACCGCCGGAGCCCGAGCCGGCCGTGGAGCCGCCCGCACCGGACTGGGCCTCGGCGGCCCGCTTCAGGGCGCTCTGCAGGTCCTCCTGGGCCTCTCCGTAGGCCGTCCAGTCCTGCTTCTGGAGCGCCTCCTGGCCGGCGTCGTACGCCTTCTGGGCGTCCGCGATGGCCGCCTTGAGCGCCGCGTCACCGGTGGCCGGCGGCTTGGTCGGCTCGGTCGGCTTCGTCGGCTCGGTGGGCTCGGTCGGCTGGGTGGTGCCGCCGTCGACGTCGAAGACCGCGTTCAGCGCCTCGTCGAGACTGTTCTCGAAGACGATCTTCGATCCGAACGAGGCGGCCACCTTGCGCAGCAGCGGGTAGTTCTGGTTGCCACCGCGCGTGTAGACCGGCTCGATGTAGAGGAACCCGCCGTCCAGGGGCACGGTGAGGAGGTTGCCGTACTCGATGTCCGAGTCGGTGCCCTTGAGGTTCCGCACGAACTCGGCGACGTCGTCGTTGCCGTTGAGCTCGCTCTGTACCTGCCCGGGACCCTTCACCGTGTTGGTGACTCTGAGGAGTCTGATCGTGCCGTAGTCGTCGCTGGCCGCGTCGGCGTCCACCGCCATGAACGCCCCCAGGTCGGGGCGGCCTCTCGGGGTGAACGTCGTGGTCAGCGAGAACGTCTGCTGGTCCTGGTCCGGCATCTTCATGGAGAGGTAGTACGGCGGAACGGAGCCCGGTTCCTTGTTGGTCGGGTCGTCCGGAACCTGCCACGCGTCACTGCCGCTGTAGAACTGCGCGGGGTTGGTGACGTGGTAGCGGGTCAGCAGCTCCCGCTGGACCTTGAACAGGTCCTGCGGGTACCGCAGGTGGTCCATGAGCTCCTTCGGGATGGCGGACCTGTCCTTGACCGTCCCGGGGAACGCCTTGCGCCAGGTCTTGAGGACCGGGTCCTTCGTGTCCCACTCGTAGAGCGTGACGGTGCCGTCGTACGCGTCGACGGTGGCCTTCACCGAGTTGCGGATGTAGTTGACCTGGTTCTGCTGGGCGACGACCGCGCGCTGGTTGGTCGTCAGCGAGTCGGCCGTGGTGTCGCCCAGCGTCGTACGCGAGGCGTACGGGTAGCCGTTGGTCGTGGTGTACGCGTCGACGATCCACTGGATCCGGTGGTCGACGACGGCCGGGTAGGCGTCGCCGTCGATGGTCAGCCACGGGGCGACCGCCTCGACGCGCTCCTTGGGCGTGCGGTTGTAGAGGATCCGCGAGCCGTCGCCGATGGCCCCCGAGTAGAGGATCTGCGGCTCGCTGAACGAGACCGCGTAGGCGGCGCGGTTGAAGGCGCTGGCGAGACTGACCCCGCTGTCACCCTTGTAACTGGTGGTCTTCTCGCCGTCGTCCTCGTAGTCGAGCTCCTTCTGGGGCCCGCCGACGATGGAGTACTGCTCGGTCTTCTCGCCGTAGTAGATCCGCTGCTCGTACTCGCCGAGCTTGCCCGTCGTCGGCAGTCCGGACTCGGTGAAGTCCGGGGAGCCGACGGGGTTGGTGCCCGTGCTGGTTCCCTTGGCCGCGATGACGCCGTAGCCGTGGGTGTACGTGAAGTGGTCGTTGATCCAGTTCCGCTTGGGCAGGCCCGCGAGGTTGAGCTCGCGCAGACCGACGACGGTGTCCTGCTCCTTGCCGTCCTCTTCGTAGCGGTCCACGTCCAGCGTCGCCGGGAACTGGTAGTAGTTCCGCTTCTGCTGGAGCTGCTGGAACGCCGGGGAGACGACGTTGGGGTCCATCACGCGGTAACTCGCGGCGGCGTCGGCCTGGGTGCGCAGTGCGGCGCCCTCGGTCTCCGTGCTCTTGCCCGCGTAGTCGTCGACCTGTGCGTCGTCGATGTCGTACGCGTCGCGTGTGGCCTTGATGTTCTTCTGGATGAACGGGGCTTCCTTGGCCTGCTCGTTCGGCTGGACCTGGAACTTCTGGACGATCGCCGGGTAGAGCCCGCCGATCAGGATGGCCGAGAGGACCATCAGCCCGAAGCCGATCACCGGGAGCTGCCAGGTGCGCCGCCAGAGCGTCGCGAAGAAGAGCACCGCGCAGATCACGGCGATGCAGAACAGGATCGTCTTCGCCGGAAGGTAGGCGTTGGCGTCGACGTACCGCAGGCCGGTCCAGTTGTCGGTGGCCTTGAAGTCACTGGACTTCACGGCCAGTCCGTACCGGTCCAGCCAGTACGCCACGGCCTTCAGCGAGACGAAGATGCCCAGCAGCACCGAGAGGTGGCCGGTGGCCGCGCCGGTCGCGCGGGCGCCGGGGCTGGTGATCCGCAGGCCGCCGTAGAGGTAGTGCGTCAGGGCCGCGGCGATGAGCGACAGCACGACCGCGGCGAAGCCGAAGCCGAGCAGGAAGCGGTACCACGGCAGGTCGAAGGCGTAGAAGGAGACGTCCAGCTTGAACTGGGGGTCCTTCTGCCCGAAGGAGACGCCGTTGACGTACATCAGCCAGGTGCGCCACTGGCCCGAGGCGGAGGCCCCGGAGATCAGCCCGACGAGCGCGGTGACCGCGAGGAGCACCCACTTCTTGAACGGGGCGACACCCATGCGGTAGCGGTCCAGGCTCTGCTGCTCCAGCGACATCGCGCTCAGCGGTGGCCGGAGCCGGTAGGCGAGCCAGACGTTGAGACCGACGGCGAGCGCCATCAGCAGTCCGAAGACGAGGAACAGACCGATCTTGGTCCACAGCGTCGTGGTGAAGACCGACGAGTACGACACCGAGCGGTACCAGAGCCAGTCGGTCCAGAACCCGGAGAACATGACGAACGCCATACCGAGCGCCGCGAGGACGCCGAGCGTCATGAGAAGGGTACGGGCACGCCGGGACGGGCGGCCGACTCTGATCCGTGGCCCGGTCGGGCCTCCGCCGCGGTCCGGCATCTGGAAAGCCAACGTGCGCACCTCGTACTTCGGGGTCGTGTGGAACGGGCTCAGCGATCGTAGAGCCCTTCCTTGCAACTTACGGAGGCTTTACCTAGTTCCCGTTCCGGGTGCGAAAGGAGGCAGGATATTGCCATGCCCAACGTTTCTGCCTCAGGCCCTCCGATGGCCTCGAATCCCCTCACCGTCGCGGTGCTCGAAATCGACGAGTACGCAGCCGGTCTCGGATGGGACCGCCCCGCCCGCCTCTTCGCCCTCGTCGACACCGCCAGCCTGCGCGTCCAGGAGCCGGGCCTCGCCGCCCAGCTCGGGCTCGGCGCGGACGGCAAGGTGCCCGCCGCCTTCACCCCCGTCGAGCAGGAGGAGATCCCCAAGGGGAAGCCGCTGGACGAGTTCCTCGCCACGATCGCCTGGCCGGCCGGGGTGGCGGGGTGCGCGCTGACGGTGGAGCGGCTCATGCTGCCGCCGTCCGCCGAGGCATCCGTGCCCGAAGGGCTCAGCGGCAAGAAGCTGACCGCGTGGGTGGCGGCGCACCCGGAACGGCAGGAGGTCCGGATGACGGTGGCCGTGCTGCGGAACGGCAAGCGCGAGTCCGCGATCCGGCTGCGGGAGAAGGACTCCGCGAGCGAGGTCCTCACGGGCCCGGCGCTCGTCCCGGGGCTGGCCGACGCGCTGGCGGCGACCTTCGAGTCCTGAGGACGGTCCTCCGGAGTCCGCCGCCGCGCGGGGGACTCCGGAGCCGGAGGACGGCCCTCGGGATCAGCTCGTGGATCAGCTCTTCGAGCAGCTCGGCAGCGCGGCGGTGTCCCCGGTGCGGATCTTGTCCAGGGACTTCTTGGCGTCGGCCATCGTCTTGACCCGGACCAGGGTGAGACCGGACGGGGTGTCGGCCGCGGCGGCGGCGCAGTTCTCGTCGGGGGTGAGGAAGTACCTCGCCCCGGCGTTCCGCGCGCCGATCAGCTTCAGGGCGATGCCGCCGATCGGGCCGACCGTGCCGTCGTCGTCGATGGTGCCGGTGCCCGCGACGAACTTCCCGCCGGTGAGCTGCCCCGGGGTGAGCTTGTCGACGATGCCGAGCGAGAACATCAGTCCGGCGCTCGGGCCGCCGACGTCGGCGAGGTTGATGTCGATGTCGAACGGGAAGGTGTGGTCGGTCCCGGCCTGGATGCCGACGATCGCGCGGCCGTCGTCGTCCGCCTTGCGGGTGGTGACGGTGACGTCGTTGGTGCCCTCGGGCTCTTTCCCGGCCTTCTCCGCCGCGGCGGCGCGCTCGGCCGGGACGACCGTGAACGTGACGTCCTGGCCGGGATCGTGCTTGCTCACCACCTCGGCGACGTCCGCCGGGTCCTTGATCCGGGTACCGTCCACCGACTCGATCACGTCGCCCGCGTGGAGCTTGCCCTCGGCCGCGCCGCCCTTCACGACGGTCGACACGATGACGCGGGAAGTCACCGGGATGCCCAGCTCCTTCAGGGCGGCGACCTTGGCGCTCTCCTGGGACTGGCTGAACTCCTCGGCGTTCTCCTGCGTCGACTGCTCCTCGGTCTTCCCGTCCGGGTAGAGGGTGTCGTGCGGCACGATCACGCTGTCGTGGGCCAGCCAGCCCCACAGGGCCTCGACCAGGTTCATGTTGTAGTCCGCACCGGTGACGCGGACCGTCGTCATGTTGAGATGTCCGGAGGTCGGGTACGTCTTGCGACCGGAGATCTTGAGTACCGGATCGCCGTTCGCGTTCCCCAGCGTGTTGACGGTCGGCCCGGGGGACATCTCCGCGTACGGAACGGGGAACAGCAGACCCGCACAGACGAGCGCGATGAAGATGAGAGTCGAGGCGAGCATCGTCGCGGTGCGGCGTGGCATGGAACGACAGTACGGGAAGCACCTGTCAGTCCACCGCCGGGGCCGGTCCGTACGGGGCCGGCGGGGCCGGGAAGGCGTTGCGGAGGCCCACGGTCCGCTCGTGGCGCGGGACATGCGCGGTGGGAGCGGGGGCGTCTCGGGGCGACGCCCGGTTGGCGATCGCGTACGTCCGGCGCGGCAACTCCGGGGGCCGTCATGCGTCAGACGGCGTCGGAACCGGAGTGCGATCTCTCCATCGCTTCTCGGAAGCGGGCGTACCCGGCGAGTTCGGTGACATCGCCGGTCGTGCGGTTACGTGCGGCCCAGCCTCCCCATATCGCCGCGCCGAGAGCGGCGAAAAGCGGAATCAAGAGCCATGCGAGTGCTGCCACTACGACCTCCCTACCCCATGAGCGACCGCAACTGACGGTCTGCAGATTAACCAGCGGCAGGACCAACGCTCGTGGCAGGGGGGCGGTTACGCAAATCGGGCCTGATCCGTGCCCGTACGGTTTGCGGCCGTGGATCTTCGGACCGGTCGTACCGCCGGTTCAGCAGGCTCCGACCCACTCCTCGGTCCCGTCCAGGAAGCGCTGGTGCTTCCAGATCGGGACCTCGTGCTTGAGGTCGTCGATCAGCTTCCGGCAGGCGTCGAACGCCTCCGCGCGGTGCGGGCAGGCCACGGCCACCACGACCGCCAGATCGCCCACAGCCAGTTCACCCACTCGATGGACGGCGGCCAGCGCCCGGACCGGGAAGTCCGCGACGACCTTCTCGGCGACCCTGCGGAGCTCGTCCTCGGCGGACGGATGGCAGGAGTAGCCGAGCGCCCCGACGTCCTGGCCCCCGTCGTGGTTGCGCACCGTACCCACGAAGAGCGCGATCCCGCCGGCCGCGTCGTCGCCCACCGCCCGGAAGACCTCGTCGACGGAGAGCGGGGTGTCGCGGATCGCGAGGAGCCGGACGGGGTCGGCCGCCGCCCGCTCGCCGGGGTGATCGTCGAGAGATGCCATGGGGCCATGGTGCCGCACGCGGCGGCCGCGACGGAAACACGTGTTCTGCCGCGCGTTCCGTCGGGTACCGGGTCGCCTGCCCCGCGGCCGTCCTCAGATCCGGCGGCGGGCCTTGCGGGCGCGGCGGACCAGGGCGGCGGTGCCGAGCAGCGCGACCGTCGCCCCGGCGGCGCCCGCCGCGGTGGCGTCCTTGCGGCCGAGCCGGCGGCCGGCCAGGGTGTGGCGGCCCTCCACCTCTTCGAGGAGCGCGGCCAGCACGTCCTCGTTGGTCCAGCGGGGCCGCCAGCCGGCGTCGTGCAGCCGGCCCACGCTGACCACCCAGGGGTGCATCGTGTAGGCGAGGTCGCCGGCCGGAGAAGGGGTCAGCCCGATCCGGTGCAGCCGGGCCGCGGCGCCCAGCGCGACGGCGGAGGGCAGCTCCATCCGGCGTACCCCGCTGAGCTCCTCGACCTGCTCCTGCTCCAGCCATCCGTCGCAGCCGACGGCGAACTCGCCGTCGATCAATTCCAGCGCCGCGTACTCCAGGGCGCTGACCAGGTCCTCCACGTGGCAGAACTGCCAGGTGGGCCGCGATCCGGCCACCACCAGCAGCCGGGGCGACTCGAAGTAGCGGGTGAGCGCGGTGTCCGTACCGCCGACCAGGACGGCCGGGCGGACGACGGTGACGTTCAGGCCGGGGTGGGCGCGCGGGGCGCGGCGGCCCAGGCGTTCGATCTCCAGCAGGTCGCCGACGCCGGTGGCCTCCGCCGTGGCACGCAGTTCGGCGTCCTCGGAGAGCGGGATGTCGTTGTCGGGCAGGGCGCCGTAGACCATCGCGGAGGTGCAGAGCACGACCCGGTGGACGCCCACGGCCGCGGCGGCGGTCAGCACGGTCTGGGTGCCGCGCACGTTGTACGCCGTACGGGCCGCCGCGTCGGTCTCCAGGTCGAGGTCGACGGCGAGGTGCACCACGACGTCCGCGCCGCGCAGTTTCTCGGCGATGGCGGGGTCCCGCACGTCGAGGACGTGCCAGGTCACCCCGGGGACGTCCGCGCGCCGCTCGTCGATCGCGACGACCCGCCCGATCTCGTCCGACGCGGCGAGGTGCGCGGTCAGCAGCGCCCCCACTCCGGTCGCCGCGCCGGTGATCGCGACGACGGGGCCCCGCTTCCCGGAAATGTTTTTCTCGGGCTTCCTGCCGGTCGTGGGGTCGGTCAGGTTTCGCGCTCCGCGAACCTGAGGATCTGGGGAACTCACCAGGCGTCTCCAGCGGTTGTCTTCAGTACGTACCCGAGTGAGGCGTGCGTACCTGGTGGCGTCCATCCTGCCGCAGCCCGCGTCCCGGCGGAGCACTGAGCCCCTGAGCCGGAGCGGGTGTCTACGCTGGATGGTGACAAGCCGGGCATCGCCGCCGGTTCCAGCCGGCGGCCCTACGAGCCGAGGAAACCCGTGAGTGACACCCCATTCGGATTCGGCCTTCCGCCGGAGGAGCCGGAGAACGGCGACGGCAAGAAGAAGGACCCCATCGAAGGTGGGCAGGGTCAGAGCGGACCGGCGAACCCGTTCGGCTTCGGTCCCGGTGCCGCCGGGGACAACCCGTTCGCGGCCATGTTCGGTTCGATGAACCCGAACGACCTGGGCGCCGCCTTCCAGCAGCTCGGCCAGATGCTGAGCTACGAGGGCGGTCCGGTCAACTGGGACATGGCCAAGCAGATCGCCCGCCAGACGGTCTCGCAGGGCACCCAGGACGGCAGCAAGGACGCGAGCGTCGGTCCGGCCGAGCGCGCCGCCGTCGACGAGGCCCTGCGGCTGGCCGACCACTGGCTGGACGGCGTGACCTCGCTGCCCTCCGGCGCGGTCACCACCGTGGCCTGGAGCCGCGCGGAGTGGGTCGAGGCGTCCCTCCCGGCGTGGCAGCAGCTGGTCGACCCGGTCGCCGAGCGGGTCGGCATGGCCATGGGCAACGTGCTGCCCGAGGAGATGCAGGCGATGGCCGGCCCGCTGATCGGCATGATGCGGTCGATGGGCGGCGCCATGTTCGGCCAGCAGATCGGGCAGGCGGTGGGCGTCCTCGCGGGTGAGGTCGTCGGTTCCACGGACATCGGGCTGCCGCTCGGTCCGGCCGGCAAGGCCGCGCTGCTCCCGCTGAACGTCGAGCGCCTCGGCAAGGACCTGAGCGTCCCGCTGGAGGAGGTGCGGCTCTACCTCGCCCTGCGCGAGGCCGCCCACCAGCGTCTCTTCGCGCACGTCCCGTGGCTCCGCTCCCACCTGTACGGCGCCGTCGAGTCGTACGCGCGCGGCATCAAGGTCGACACCTCCAAGCTGGAGGACGTCGTCGGGCAGTTCGACCCCTCGGAGCCCCAGCAGCTCCAGGACGCCCTTCAGCAGGGCATGTTCCAGCCCGAGGACACCCCGGAGCAGAAGGCCTCGCTGGCCCGTCTGGAGACGGCGCTCGCGCTGGTCGAGGGCTGGGTCGACGCGGTGGTCCACGAGGCGGCCAAGCCGCGTCTGGGCTCGGCGGACGCCCTGCGCGAGACGATGCGCCGTCGCCGTGCGTCGGGCGGTCCCGCGGAGCAGACCTTCGCCACGCTCATCGGGCTGAAGCTGCGCCCGCGCCGGCTGCGGGACGCCTCGCGCCTGTGGGCCTCGCTCACCGACGCCCGGGGCATGGAGGGCCGTGACGGCCTCTGGGAGCACCCGGACATGCTGCCGACCGCCCAGGACCTGGACGACCCGGACGGCTTCGTCCACCACGAGCAGCTGGACTTCTCCGAGCTCGACAAGATGCTCGGCGAGGCCGCGAGCGGCGGCGCCTCGTCCAAGGACGCGGCGCCCGAGGACACGGCGGCCGAGGACACGTCTGCCGACGACGCCGAAGGCGACGGCCGGGACGGCTCGGACCCGAAGGGCGACACGGACCGGTGAGCCTGCACCACGACGCCTCCCTCGTGCTCCAGGCGTACGAGGGAGGCACGGACGCAGGTCAGGCGGAGCTCCGCCGGACCTACCTCGACCACCTGGACGCCCATCCCGACGGGATGTGGAAGGCGTGCGGGACGGGGCACCTGACCGCCAGCGCGCTGGTGCTGGACCCGGCGGCGGGCCGGGTGCTGCTCACCTTGCACAAGAAGCTCGGCATGTGGCTCCAGATGGGCGGCCACTGCGAGCCGGAGGACGCCACGCTCGCGGACGCCGCGCTGCGGGAGGCCACCGAGGAGTCCGGCATCGACGGCCTGGTGCTGCTGGCCGGCGGCCCGGTGCGCCTGGACCGGCATCCGATCCCGGCCCCCTGCCACTGGCACCTCGACGTCCAGTACGCCGCGCTGGCCCCGGCCGGTGCCACGCAGCGGATCAGCGAGGAGTCGCTGGACCTGCGCTGGTTCGCGTACGACGAGGTCGCCGGGGTGGCCGACACGTCGGTGGTCAAGCTGCTGGAGGCGGCCCGCGCCGCGCTCTGACCAGGGTCCCGGGTACGCCAACAGGGGCGGTCCCTCCGTCGTGGAGGAGCCGCCCCTGTGGCGTACCCGGCGTGTGGTCGCTGGTGATCAGTTCCAGGCGTTGTTCTGGTTCTGGTTCTGCGAGCCGACGCCGTACTGGCCGCGGATGCCCTGGCCGATCTGGGCGTTCTGCGGGGGCATGACCTCGCTGGGCTGGACCAGCGCGAAGCCCTCGCCGAGGAAGCTGAGCTCCCAGCCCTCGCCGGTGTTGCCCCGCCTGCGCATGACGCCCGAGGAGTGCGTCTGCGCCTGCATCTGGACCCGGAGCGAGCTGGACCAGGCGACGATGGCGTCCGCGTCGGCGTTGACATACTTGTCCGGCGTGACCTGGAGCATCAGCGGCTGGCCCGAGGTCATCAGCGCGATCTTGCCGGTGCCGGTGATGTTGAGCTGGTACTTGCCGGTGCCGGAGATGCCGTACTGGCTGTCCACGGCGATGACCTCGGTGTGCAGCGAGGAGTCGAGCGCCAGGACGTAGGCGCTGTCGACCGTCAGCCCCGCGTGGTCGACGTCGAGGACGTGGATGTACTGCGCGAGGTTGGCGAAGTACACGGTGCCCTGGCCGGTGCAGCGCATCAGGTCGAGACCCTCGCCCGTGCGGGCGCGGGCGTTGCGCTGCGAGCTCGACTGGTACTCGCCGTCGAACTCCATCAGCCCCTGGTAGGCGACCATGGCGCCCTTGCGGGCCAGCACGGCGTCGCTGCCCGTCAGGGAGACCCGCAGCAACTGCGGGTTCTGGATGGTGTACCGCTCCGAGGACTGCTGCTCGGTGTGGGCGAAAAGCGGACTCTGCATGGTGTGTCTCTCCCTCCCTTCAGGACCGGACGCGGAGGCGGTCGGTGCTGTCCTCGCTCGGCTGGACGACGACGATGCCCTGGCCCGAGAAGGCCATCTGGTACGCCTCGCCGCTGCCGCGCCCGATGAGCGCGCTCGCCTTGAAGCTCCGCTTGCCCTTGACCTTGAGATTCGGCGACCAGGCGACGAGCGCGTCCGGGTCGACGTACGTCTCGTCCTCGCCCCGCCCGCAGTCGACCACGATCGGGGTGCCCCGGGAGGTGATGGCCACCCATCCGGTGCCCTCCACGACCACGTTCCACAGGCCCTGGCCGGCGAACTTCGCCATCCCCTTGACCCGCTCCACGCCCCAGCCAAGGTGGGCGTCGAAGGCGAGGAGGTTGGTGCCGTTGACCGAGATCGACTCGTTGTTGAGGTTGATGACGACCACGTCGGCGCCGTAGTCGGCGAGGTAGAGCAGCCCGTCGCCGGAGCACTTCATGACGGGGGTGCCCTCGCCGGTGACCCACTGGGAGGCGATCTGCCGGACGGCGGGCGGGTTGGGTTCGTACTGGATGAAGCCTTCGTAGGCCACCATCGAACCCGTACGGGCGTAGAGGTCCTGGCCGGTGGCCATGGCCACCTTGAGCATCGAGTGGCCGTGGTTCTCCATCCGCGCGGTGACGGGGGTCGGGGCGTAGCCCGCGAGTTGCTGGTTCATGGCAGGCTCCCTCAGACCTCGTAGGGCTGGACGACGATGAAGTTGCCGGGGGCTCCCCGGAACTGGAGGTTCACGGTCTCCCCGCTGTGGCCGGGGTACGCGTTGCGGCGCAGCCGGACCTGGCTGGAGATGATGACCTGGGCGGCCGACGACCAGGCGACGACGGCGTTGCAGTCGGCGAAGGTGGTCGGCGTGACCGGCAGGACGACCGGCGTGCCGTGGGTCTTGACGACCACCGTGCCGGTGCCCTGGAACTGCATGGTGAACAGGGCTCCGCCGGGGATGCCGTGTCCCTCCACCCTGCGGACCTCGTAACTGAGCGACTCGTCGAAGGCTAGGACGTTCTCCGCGGAGACGCAGATGCCGTCGCCCTGGAGTTCGATGGGGTGCAGGTGGGCGCCCTCCTCGGCGAGGAAGACCTGCCCGCGGCCCGTACAGCGCATGAGCTGCATCTCCTGGCCGGTGGCGTTGCCGACCACCCGGCCGGTGAATCCGGCGCCCTTGTACCCGAAGTCGACCTTGCCCTGGTACATCACCATGCTGCCCTGACGGGCCAGCACGGGGTTGCCGCCGAGGGTGAGATCGACCCGCATGAGCTGCTGGTTCTGCGGGGTCCAGCGCTGACCGGTCGGCTTCTCCTTGTACGGCTGGAGGGCCGCCACCAGTCCGGCTCCGGTCGCCGGCGCACCCTGGGGTACGCCCTGCGGGAGGCCGCCGGGGGGCTGCTGGCCGAACGGCACCTGCGGCTGCTGGCCGAACTGCGGCTGCCCGTACGCCTGCGGGGGCTGCTGGCCGAACGGCTGGGCCGGGGCCTGCTGGCCGAACTGTGGCGCGGCCTGTCCGGGGACCTGCCCGAACTGCGGCTGCTGCGGCGGCTGGCCGTACGGGGCGGGGGCCTGCGGTGCGACGGGAGCGGTGACCGTGGGCGCCTGGTGCATCGGCTGGACCGGCTGGACCGGGGCGGGGGCCGGGGCTCCGAACGACGGTGCGGGCTGCGGTGCGTGGGGGGCGGCGGGCGCGCCGAAGGCCGGGGGCGCGGACGCCTGGGCCGGCGGGGCGAAGGAGGGCGCGGCCTGCTGCGGGGCGGCCGGCGCCTCCTCTTCGGCGACCTCGCCGCCGAAGTTGCGCAGGAGCGCGTCGAGTCCGCCGTCGAATCCCTGGCCGACCGCGGCGAACCGCCAGACGTCCTTCAGGTAGAAGTCCCCGAGCATGACCGCGCGTTCGGTGGTGAATTCGGAGCCGGTGAAGGCGTACCTCACCACTTCTTCGCCGCCCGCGACGATCCGGATGTATCCGGGCCCGACCTGTGACATCTGGCCGGCGCCGTCCACGGTCGCGGTGAACGACAACTTGTGGATGTTGGCCGGAATACGATCCAACGTCACCCGGAACGACTCGGTGTCACCGGACTGCGCGCCGAGCAGCTGAATGGACTCCTCGGGTGATTTCGGCTGATTGAAGAAGATGAAATACCGGTCGTCCGACAGCTGTTCATCGGCGTCGAGGCCGAAGCAGCTGATGTCGAAGGTCAGTCCGGGGCCTGCGATCTGCACACCTACGTACAGATCCGTCCCAGCCGTGAGATCGCTGATCTTGGCCTTGTGGCCGCGTTGGAATTCCCTGGCCATGCGTAACGACCGTCCCCCATCCCGAATGTGAATGCGTCGCGTCAGGCTATCCGCAAACTACGACATTGAGCCAAGTCGGTACACACTCGGTACAGAGCCACCGGTCGTCACTCCTCCCGCGCGGTGGGCAGATGCGGCAACCGGCCCGCGGCCACCACGCCTTCGAGGTACCCCCGGGCCCGCTCGGTACGCGGGTACGCCTCCAGCAGACGCCAGAAGTCGGGCCCGTGGCCGGGTACGAGCAGGTGGGCGAGTTCGTGGACGAGCACGTAGTCGACGACGTACTCGGGCATCCCCTGCAGCCGGTGCGAGAGGCGGATACTGCCCTCGGCCGGTGTGCAGGAGCCCCAGCGGGTGTTCTGGTTGGTGACCCAGCGCACCGAAGCGGGCCGGGCCCGGCCGTCGAGGTACTGGGCGGACAGGCTCGCCGCACGCTCGACGAGCGCGCCGTCGCCGAGCACCCGCCGGCTCTCCTGGGCCGCCAGCTTGTCGAGCATCACCCCGACCCAGCGGCGCTCCTCGGCCTCCGACATCCGGGCGGGGATCAGCACGATGGTGCGATCGCCCTCGCGGTAGGCGGAGACCGTCCTGCGGCGCCGGTCGCTCCTGCGTACCTCCACCGGGCTCGTCGCGGCGGGACGGACCGGGCGGGTGGCACCGCGCTGCAGGGCAGTGGCGGAGCGCGCGGGAATCTCCCCGGCGAGGCCGGGTGACGGGTCGGCGGGCACGCCTCGACGTTACCCGCTGTTGCTGGCGGAAGTCCCGCCTCCCCAGCGGTTCCTCATCGATCCCCCCAGGAAGCACACCATTTGAACGACTAATTCCATCCCCTGTGGATAACTTTCGGCGGGTTTCGGGCTCCGACGGCATTCTGTGAGCGGGGAGAGGGACGGAGAAGACCGGCCCGACGATCCCGGGTTGCGGAGTGCGACCGGACCGTAAAGGGAGAAAGAGATGCATCCGATGCTGAAGCCCGCGCTGCGCCGCGCTTGGCGTGGACGGAGCACCGTGCAATTCGGGGTCACGCCCGCGCATGCCGTCACCTTCGGGCCTCTGGATATCGCCACGGGGAGTTTCCTGGAGCTTCTCGATGGCACCCGGGGGCTGCCCCTGCTGAAGGAGGAGGCCCGCTCCCTGGACCTGGCGGAGCGCCATGTGGACGTGCTCGTCGAGCGGCTCGCGGACGCCGGGCTCCTGGACGATCCGCACGCGGGCGGCCCGCAGGCCGCGGCCTTACGCCGCCGGGCCGATGTGCTGGACCGGCAGCGCCCGGACGTCGCCTCGCTCTCCGTGGTGCATCCCGAACCGGGGAGCGCGGTCCGTCGGCTCGCCGCGCGGCGGGCGATGCGCGTGCAGGTCCGGGGCGCGGGGCGGGTCGGAGCGGCCGTCGCGGCTCTGCTCTCGGGGTCGGGGGTGGGCCGGGTGGACGTGCTGGACGGTGGCCTGACGGAGCCCTGGGACGTGGCACCGGGGGGCCTCCCGCCCTCGGCCGTCGGAGAGCGCCGGGACGCCTCGGCCCGCCGGCTGGTGCGCCGGTCGGCCGCCGGGGCTCCACCGCGCGCGACGGAGACGGGCGCGGGTGCGGGGGCAGGTGCAGGGGCGGAGAGCGGCGGCCCCGGCCTCTCCCTGGTCGTGGTCGCCCCGCGCGACGGCCTCGCGGTGTACGCCCCCGACCCGGGGACCGCCGAGCCGTGGATCTCCTCGGGCACCCCCCACCTGTACGCCGGGGTGATCGAGGCCACCGGGGTGGTCGGCCCGCTGGTGCTGCCCGGCGGCACGGGGTGCGCGGGCTGCCTGGGGCTGCACCGGGCGGACCAGGACGCCCAGTGGCCGCGCATGGTGGCTCAGTGGCGGACCGGGCGCAGGGGGGCGGTTCCGGCGTGCGACCTCGCGCTGTCGGCGGCGGTGGCCGGGCTCGCCGCTGCGCACGCCCTCTCCTTCCTGGACGGCGAGCTGCCGGCGACCACGGGTGCCCGCTGGGAAGCCGCCCTGCCCCTCCTGGAGTGGCGCAGCGAACGGATCGCGCCACACCAGGCGTGTGTGTGCGGCGCCGCTCGCACCACCGGGGCGCTTTCCCCCGCCTCGGGCCCGGCTCACGACACAATGGCCGGGTGACCGCCGTGACCGCCGTCGTCGGATCGACGCGAGGGCGCCCCGGCACGGCAGTTCGCGAACTGGAGGAGCACATGTCTGATCTTCCCCGCAAGGCGGTCACCCGCACCGCGAAACTGGCCGCGCTGCCGCTCGGCTTCGCCGGCCGTGCCACGTGGGGCCTGGGCAAGCGGATCGGCGGCAGACCGGCCGAGCTGGTGGCCCGGGAGGTGCAGCAGCGCACGGCGGACCAGCTGTTCAAGACCCTGGGCGAGCTGAAGGGCGGCGCCATGAAACTCGGGCAGGCGCTCTCCGTGTTCGAGTCCGCCCTGCCGGAGGAGGTGGCCGGACCGTACCGGGCGGCGCTGACGAAGCTCCAGGAAGCCGCTCCCCCGATGCCGGTGCGCACGGTCCACGGGGTGCTCGCGGAGCGGCTCGGCGAGGACTGGCGCGACCTCTTCCTCTCGTTCGACGACCAGCCCGCCGCCGCGGCCTCCATCGGTCAGGTGCACCGGGCGGTCTGGAGCGACGGGCGCGAGGTCGCCGTGAAGGTGCAGTATCCGGGCGCCGGGGAGGCGCTGCTGTCGGATCTCACCCAGCTCAGCAGGTTCGCGCGGCTTCTCGGGCCGCTGATCCCCGGCATGGACATCAAGCCGTTGATCAAGGAAATGCGCGACCGGGTGTCGGAGGAGCTGGACTACGCCCTGGAGGCGCGGGCCCAGGAAGAACACGCGGCCGAGTTCGCGGACGACCCCGACGTGGTGGTGCCGGGGGTGGTGTTCCGGTCGGACCAGGTGCTCGTGACGGAGTGGATGGACGGCGTCCCGCTGTCCGAGGTGATCGAGCGGGGGACGCCGGAGCAGCGCGACCGGGCGGGCCAGTTGCTCGCGCGCTTCCTCTTCTCCGGACCGGCCCGGACCGGCCTGCTCCACGCCGACCCGCACCCGGGGAACTTCCGCCTCCTGCCGCCCGCCGGGGAGGAGCCGCCCGCAGCCACGTCGCCGGAGGACTCCGCGCAGGAGGCGCCGGCGTCGGAGGGGCCGCGGTCGGAGGACTCACCCGGCTGCGGCGGGGCGCGGGAGTGGCGGCTCGGAGTGCTGGACTTCGGCACCGTCGACCGGTTGCCGGGCGGGCTGCCCGAGATCATCGGTGAGGCCCTGCGGATGACGCTGCTGGGCGAGGCGGAGGAGGTGTACGCGCTGCTGCGGCGGGCGGGTTTTGTACCGGAGTCGGTGGACCTGGACCCCGACGCGGTCCTGGACTATCTGCTCCCCGTGATCGAACCGGCGCAGTTGGAGGCGTTCACCTTCAGCCGGGGGTGGCTGCGTACGCAGGCGGCCCGGATCGCCGATCCCCGCTCCCCCGCGCACCGGCTCGGGAGGCAGTTGAACCTTCCGCCGGCCTATCTCCTCATACACCGGGTGACGCTGAGCACGATCGGTGTGCTGTGCCAGCTCGGCGCGACGGTACGGCTGCGGGACGAGCTCGATGCGTGGCTTCCCGGCTTCACCGGCCCGGTCGGCCCGGGTGACCCGGTCGGCCCGGGTGATCCGGGTGCTCTGGAGGGTCCGGGTGCTCTGGACGGTCCGGGTGGTTCCGGTGGTTCCGGACAGAAGGAGCTGGCAGCCGAGGAGGTGTAGGAGCCCGAGCGGCGCAGCTGCGGGCGCGGAAAGCCCCTTCACCCTTCTGTCGGGGGCGCGACCACGAATGCCGGGGGCACCAGGGGCCGGGCCCGGCCCGAGCCGCCCGGCCGCTCGGGGCCCGGGAGGCTCGGCGGCCCGGGCGGCGCGGTGGCTCGGGCGGCTCACCAGGGCTCGGGGTCGGTGGCTCGGGCGCGGTGGCTCGGGCTCACCAGGAGGCGGGGTCGAGCCGGCTTTCGATGGCCCGGATGTGGGTACGGGCGCAGTTCTCGCAGAAATACCGGCGCACACCCTGCTCCACCGCACACATCCAGGTGGGTGGTGCGCTCGTTCCGGCGGTGGTGCCGCACCGCGCGCAGTGCGTTGGGGCGGCTTCCGGCAGCGGGGGGTAATACGTCTCCTCGTCCACGCCGTGACGATAACTCCGCAGCTGACGGGCGGCGCGGCGGAACGCACGGCAGGAAACGAGACCGGGGCCCGCCCGACACATGGACGAAACCCCACGCCCTGCTCACCTCCGGGGCTTCTCCGCGCTCCTGTGCGCCCCTCTCTTCTGCGGCGCACTCGTCGCTAACGCGGCTCACTCGTCCGCTCTCCGGCTCACTCGTCCGCGTACGGACGACCCCGCCCGCCGGGGCCGGCCCTGTTCGGCGGGCCCTGGCGGGCGGGGTGGTGACTCCTGCGCGGAGTGGTGCGTACGTGCGGTGGCTCGTGCGTGGGGCACTCCGCTCCGGGGAGCGTGTGGCTCCTGCCGCATGCCCTACTGCATGACCGCCATTACTGCATGACCGCCATGGCGAGCGCGCGGCGGGCGCGCAGCGACGCACGCTCGGCCTTGCGCTGCATCCGCCGGGCGTAAACCAGGCGGACGGCCCGGCGTTCCGCCTCGGCGACGGCCAGGCGGTCGTGCATATGCGCACGAGCCATGGCTTCTGGGATGAGTTGCATCTCGCGGTTCCTGTTCTGACGCGAGTCGTTCGCGCCGGAGGTGGTGACATCGGGGGTGGCAGAGCCGACGGGCTCCTTCGTGGGGGTGGTCATGGGTGCCTGATTTCGCGGGTCATGTGTGTGGGGGCGGTCGATGGTGCCGACCAGGTGCAGTACTGCGGGAGACATCGCTCCCAGGTCGGCGGTCACGCCGCGACCGGGTTCTTGCGCGGACGGCCCCGGGGGCGCTTCCGGGCGACGACGACGCCCTGGACGAAGAGCTCGCCGCCCCAGACGCCCCAAGGCTCGCGGCGGTCCTGGGCGCCGGCGAGGCATGCCTCGACGAGCGGGCAGGTCCGGCAGAGGGACTTGGCGTACTCGACGTCGGCCGGCGACTCGGCGAAGAAGACCTCGGGGTCGTAGGAGCGGCAGGGCACCGGGGTGCCGAGATTCTCGATGGCGTCGTCGAGAGCGGTGAGGGTGGAGAGGGGGAACAAGGTGGGGTCCTCCGTGGAACCGGGCGGGGCGATCATGTCGGAAGGCGGTACGGACGGGGCGTGCGCTTCGAGTTGCACGGTGAGTGGTGTCCTCGTCTGGTCGTTCCGGCTGTTGGCCGGTTGTCGGCTGGTACCAGGTACTGCTTGTCCCGAGGCTCCTTCGTTCCGTCTCATCCGTTCGGACAAAACAAAAGGGCCGCGGATCCCGAGTGGGGTTCCGCGGCCCTGAAGGTGCCGACCTGATGCTGGATCAGGCTGGATCGCTCCAGGGTTCAGGCCCACGGAAGGCCCACATCGTGTGGTGGTGCGTCATCTGGTTCTTGCTGGCGAATCCGGCACCGGCTGCCGCAAAGGCATAGGCCTGAGCCGTTTCCGCCTTCGCTCCTGCTGCCGCCGATGCCTGCACCGGTCGCTCATTGCGCTCCCGGACTACGGGCAGGGACGCCAGAGGCAGCGGACGCACGGCGGAAATACCGGACAGACCGGTGCTGTTGAGCGAGACATCCGAGGAGCCGAGGAGGCCGAGCGAGCATGCGGAGACGACGGGGCGATCGGTCATTTTGATGGTCTTGATGATGCTGATCACTGGAATCGCCTCCTCTCGGCGTCTCGGGGGACCGGTCGGGCCGGTCCTGCGTATTCGGATGGGTACAGCCAAGTACAGCACGGAAGGCGGGCTTCGGAGAAGCCGTTGTTTCCGTGGTTAAGAACCTATGGTGACGACTGGTGCGGGCGCAAACTATTTTTCCGACGAGTTTTCCTCACTCCTCGCCGGCACCCTCCCGATCTTCCTCATCCACGTCTTCACCTGCGCAGATGGCCAGTACGTCGCTCCCGAAGCGGCTCATCTTGCGGTTGCCGACGCCCGCGATGACGACGAGCTCGCGTTCGCTGCCGGGGACGGCCTCCGCGATGGCCATCAGGGTCTTGTCGGTGAACACGCACCAGGCGGGCTGGGAGAGTTCCCCGGCGCGGGCGGCCCGCCAGGTGTGGAGCCTCTCGTAGAGCGCCTCGTCCATGTCCGAGGGGCAGTCCTCGCAGCGCATCAGCTTCATCTCGCCTGCCTCGGTCAGGGTCCGGCCGCAGACCCGGCACCGCACCGGGCCCCACTTCTTGCGCTGGACGGTGCCCTCGGCGCGGGCGGCCGTGGTGGCGGTCCCCGTGCGCGTACCGCGATCGATGCCTCCGCCGCCGCCGGCGCCGCCCCGGGCGCCCCCGGAGCCGGTGCGGAGTCCGTTGAGGAACCGGGTGGGCCGACGGCCGGCCCGGCCTCCCGGGGAACGCGACACCGCCCAGGAGAGCGCGAGGTGGAAGCGGGCCCGGGTGATCCCGACGTAGAGGAGGCGGCGCTCCTCCTCGACCTGCTCGTCGGTCTTGGCGTAGGCGATCGGCATCATGCCCTCGGTCAGCCCGACCAGGAACACCGCGTCCCACTCCAGGCCCTTGGCCGCGTGCAGCGATGCCAGGGTGACGCCCTGCACGGTCGGCGCGTGCTGGGCGGCGGCACGCTCGGCGAGTTCCCGGACGAGATCGGCGAGCGTCGCGTCGGGCTTCGCGCGTTCGAAGTCCTCGGCCAGCCGGACCAGTGCGGCCAGCGACTCCCAGCGGTCGCGCACCGCCCCCGAACCCGCGGGCGGGCGGTGCGTCCAGCCCTGGGTGGAGAGCACGGCCCGCACCTGCGAGGGCAGGCCCTCGGCGCCGTCGAGCAGGGCGTCGTTCCCCCCGGCGCGGGCGGCGCCCCTCAGGGCGACCTCCGCCTCCCGGACCTCCCGGCGTTCGAAGAACCGCTCGGCGCCGCGCAGCTGGTAGGGCACCCCGGCGTCGGCGAGCGCCTGTTCGTAGACCTCGGACTGGGAGTTCACCCGGTAGAGGACGGCGATCTCTCCCGCCGGGACGCCCGCGGCGATGAGGTCGCGGATGCGGCGGGCGGTGCCCTCCGCCTCGGCCGGCTCGTCCGCGTACTCCGTGTAGACCGGCTCCGGGCCCTTGTCGCGCTGGGAGACGAGTTCGAGGCGGTGCTCGGCGGCCCGTCCGCTCGCCTGGCTCAGCAGCCCGTTGGCGAGGTGGACGACCTGGGGGGTGGAGCGGTAGTCCCGGACCAGTTTGATCACGGTGGCGTTCGGGTGGGCGGTGCGGAAGTTCAGCAGGTGGTCGGGGGTGGCGCCGGTGAAGGAGTAGATCGTCTGGCTGGCGTCGCCCACGACGCAGAGGTTGTCCCGGCCGCCCACCCAGAGGTCGAGCAGCCGCTGCTGGAGCGGGCTGACGTCCTGGTACTCGTCGACCACGAAGTGCTGGTACTGGGCGCGGACGTGGTCGGCGATGTCCCGGCGGTCCTGGAGGATCGCGACGGTGAGCAGCAGCACGTCCTCGAAGTCGATCACCGACCGGTCGCGCTTCAGCTGTTCGTACATCGCGTAGATCTTGGCGAGCTCCGCCGGGTCGCGGGGGGCGTCGCGGAGGCTCTTGGCGACGGCCGCCGGGTAGTCCGCCGGGACGGTCTGGGTGACCTTGGACCACTCGATCTCGCTCGTGGCGTCACGGAGCTCGTTGCGGTCGAGGCGGACCTCGCAGCGGGCCGCCGCCTCGGCGACCAGCTGCACCTTGCGCTCCAGCAGCCGGGGCAGCTCGCCACCGACTGCTTTCGGCCAGAAGTACTGGAGCTGGCGCAGCGCGGCGGAGTGGAACGTACGCGCCTGCACCCCGGAAGCGCCGAGCTGGCGGAGGCGTCCGCGCATCTCCCCGGCGGCACGGTTGGTGAACGTGACGGCCAGCACGGTCGAGGGCTGGAGGATCCCGGCCCGGACGCCGTACGCGATGCGGTGGGTGATCGCGCGGGTCTTGCCGGTCCCCGCTCCGGCCAGCACGCACACCGGCCCGTGCAGGGCGAGGGCGACCTCGCGCTGCTCGGGATCGAGCCCGTCCAGGACCGCGTCCGGGGACTCGGGTACCTGGGGGAAGAGGGTGGAGTGCGTTGCTGCTGTCACCCTGCCATGCTGCCAGGTCGCCGGAGGGCACCGGAATTGTTGTCCACAGGGGTGACCCATCAGTCATACCGGAGCGGCGTCCCGGGACGGACGTCAGCGAGCCCGGGACGGACGGCCAGGGACGGAGCCCGGGAATGGTGGCAGGGGTGCGAGCGTTGTGCCAGCGGGTCCCGCGTTCGCCGTCCCGTCACGGGTGCGGCGTGCGGAGACCCGGACACCGCACCTTTTCGGCCTTTTCCGGCTTCGGGCGTGCGGCGAAACGGACGAGACGACCAGAGGAGCACCAGCGACATGCCGGGCACTGTGACGATGTACAGCACCACGTGGTGCGGCTACTGCCGCCGCCTCAAGGGCCAGATGGACCGCGAGGGCATCGGGTACACCGAGATCAACATCGAGCTGGACCCGGAGTCGGCCGCCTTCGTCGAGAAGGCGAACGGCGGAAACCAGACGGTTCCCACCGTCCGGATCGTTCCGGCGCAGGGCGGCTCCGAGGTCGTCATGACCAACCCGAGCCTGGCCCAGGTCAAGCAGGCGCTCGGCGCCTGACCGCCACGCTCCGCCCGCCGTACGCCCCACGCCGTACGCGACGCACGAGGCCCCCGCCGGTGAAGAACCCGGCGGGGGCCTCGTGCGTTCGCCGCGACGGAAGGCCCCGGTGTTCCCGCGGGCCCCGCAGGCCCCGGTGTTCCCGCAGGCCGAGCCCCGACCGCTCGGACTGCTCGGACCGCTCGGACGGGCTCAGCCCAGCGGGCGGGCCTTCGGGAGGGGCTTGCCGTACCACATCTCGATGAGCCGGGCCGCGATCGAGATGCCGTTCGGGGGCAGCACCTCACCCGACTCGAAGGCCTGCGTCAGCTCGTCGCGGGAGAACCAGCGGGCCTCCTCGATCTCGTCGCCGTCCACGTCGATCTTGGACGTGGTCGCCCGCGCGAAGAAGCCGAGCATCAGGCTGGAGGGGAAGGGCCAGGGCTGGCTGGCGACGTACTCGACCTCACCGATGGTGATCCCGGCCTCTTCCAGCACCTCGCGGGCGACCGACTGCTCGATCGACTCACCCGGCTCCACGAACCCGGCGAGGGTCGAGAACCGGCCTTCGGGCCAGTGCACCTGGCGGCCGAGGAGGGCGCGGTCCTGGTCGTCGATGACCAGCATGATCACGGCGGGGTCGGTACGGGGGTAGTGCTCGGCGCCGCACGCCTGGCAGCGGCGGATGTGCCCGGCCGCCGCGATCATGGTGCGCTCGCCGCAGCGGGAGCAGAAACGGTGCAGCCGCTGCCAGTTCTCCAGGGCCACCGCGTGCACCATCAGACCGGCGTCGCGGGCGCTGAGGAGCAGGCCCGCCTCGCGCAGTCCGGCCGGCCGGGCCTGCTGGTCCATCCGGCCGGGCAGGGAGTCCTTCTGGAGGGCGAAGTAGCTGACGCCGTCCTCGTCGGTGCCGAGGAAGTAGCGGTGGGTCTCGGTCAGCGGGGCCTCGAAGGCCGGCGTCATGACGATCTCGGTGCCGCCGTCGGCGGTGTCGTCGACCAGGACCTGGCCGCCGGAGACGACGAAGACCTTGGTGGTGGGGTGGCTCCAGGCGACGGCGAGCCACGCCTCGTCCAGGCGGTGGTGGGCAGCGCGGTCGATGCCGCTCGGTGCGGTGAGGCCGATGGGACGGTCGATGTGGTCGTTGTCGAAGGTACTCAAGGTGCTGCTTCCTACTCCCCCGGGGCGGATCGGGTACTCAGTTGGTTCGGCGGAGTGCGGCGGCCAGCTCACCCCAGAGGTGGGCGGTGGTCTCCACGCCCTTGAAAAGGAGGCCGAGCTCGACTTTCTCGTCGGGTGCGTGCCAGCCGTCGGACGGTACGGAGATGCCGAGGAAGAGGACGGGTGCGCCGAGCACGTCCTGAAGATCGGCGGCGGGGCCGGAGCCCCCTTCGCGGGTGAAGAGGACCTGTTTGCCGAAGGCCCGTCCCATGGCCCGGGCCAGCGCCTGGAGGGCGGGGTGGCCGAGCGGGGTCAGGCAGGGGCGGGTCGCGGGCGCGAACGTGATCCGGTGGCGGATGCCCGCCGGAATCCTGCTCTCGGCCCAGGCCCGTACGAGCTTCTCCACCAGGTCCGGTTCCTGGCCGGCGACCAGCCGGAAGCTGATCTTGACCAGGGCGGAGGCGGGGATGATCGTCTTGCTGCCGTCGCCCTGGTAACCGCCGCCGATGCCGTTGACCTCGGCGGTGGGGCGGGCCCAGACGCGTTCGAGGGTGGTGTAGCCGTCCTCGCCGGAGGCGGCGGTGGACTTGGCGGTACGCAGCCAGGTGGCCTCGTCGAAGGGCAGCTCGGCGAAGAGGGCGCGCTCGGTGTCCGTGAGCTCGGCCACACCGTCGTAGAACCCGGGGACGGCGACGCGGCCCCGCTCGTCGTGGAGGGCGGCGACCAGCCGGGCGACCTCGGTCGCGGGGTTGGGGACGGCGCCGCCGAACGATCCGGAGTGGATGTCCTGCTCGGGGCCGTACAGCTCGATCTCGCACTCGGCGACGCCGCGCATGCCGGTGCAGACGGTCGGGGTGTCCTCGTCCCACATGCCGGTGTCGGAGACGATCACGACGTCGGCGGCGAGGCGGTCGGCGCGCTCCTCGACCAGGGCGCGGAAGTGCGGGGACCCGGACTCCTCCTCGCCCTCGATCAGCAGCTTGAGGTGGACGGCCGGGGTGGTGCGGCCGGTCGCGGCGAGGTGCGCGCGGACGCCGAGTGTGTGGAAGAACACCTGGCCCTTGTCGTCCGCGGCGCCCCTTCCGTACATCCGGCCGTCCCGGACGACCGGTTCGAACGGGTCGGTGTGCCAGCCGTCCTCGCGGGCGGCGGGCTGTACGTCGTGGTGGCCGTAGACCAGGACGACGGGGGCCTCGGGGTCGTCGGAGGGCCACTCGGCGAAGACGGCCGGGGCGCCGGGCGTCTCCCAGACCTCGGAGACCGGGAATCCGGTCTCCCTGAGCTTGTCGGACAGCCATGCGGCGCTGCGCCGTACGTCCTCTGCGTGCTCCGGCTGGGCGGAGACGGAGGGGATGCGGAGCCATGCCGCGAGGTCGTCGAGGAAGGACTCGCGGTGCTGCTCTATGTACGGCTGGACGGCGCTGTCCGGGGTGTCGCTCATGCCATTGAGCCTAACGGGCCCGCGAAGGTGGCTCGTCCCGGAGCAGCCGCTCCAGCTCCGGCCGGCCGGGCAGGGAGCGGGGCCGGACGGTCTCGCCGGTGCGTACGTAGAGGAAGGTCGCGGTCACGGAGTCGAGCGGCAGGTCGTGGAGTTCGGCCCAGGCGAGCCGGTAGACGGCGAGCTGGAGCGGGTCGGCGGTGCGGTGGCGGCTGGTCTTCCAGTCGACGATCTCGTGACTGCCGTCGTCGGCGCGGTACACCGCGTCGATCCGGCCCCGGACGGTCCGCCCCGCGAGCGAGATCTGGAACGGGGTCTCGACCCGGTACGGGGTGCGGCGGGCGTACTCGGTCCGTTCGAACGCTTCCTTCAGCTCGGCGAGCTCGCGCTCGTCCGCGATGTCGATGTCGTTCTCGTCACCTGAGGCGCCGGGGAGTTCGTCGAAGCCGAGCATCGGCAGCGGGAGCTCCTCCCAGCGGGACTCGACCCAGGCGTGGAAGCGGGTGCCCCGGCGGGCGGCGGGCTGCGGCGGGCGGGGCATCGGGCGGGCGAGTTCGCGCGCGAAGGCGTCCGGGTCCTCGGCGAGGAGGAGCAGCTGGGTGGCGGAGAGGGAGGCGGGTACGACGACGTCCCGCACGGTGGCGCGGGCGCGCCGCAGCTCGCCGGCGAGGGCGTCGAGGTCGCGGTCCCAGGAGGCGAGGGTGCGGCTCTCCTCGGGAGTCAGCTCGCTCCCGGGGGCCTCGCTGGAAGGCCGGGCGGCGGGGACGTACGGGAGGGGGCCTGCGGGTCCGGCCGTCTCGGCGGGGGCGTCGGCGGCGGCCTGCGGGGGCGGGAGCACCTCGGGCCGGCCGGTGGCGAGGGAGTCCCGGCCGGTGGCCGGAGAGTCCCGCTCGGTGGCGAGAGGGTCCCGCTCGGTGGTGAGAGGGTCCCCCTCGGTGGCGAGAGGGTCCCGCTCGGTGGCGAGGGAGTCCCAGTCGTCCCAGTCCAGCTCTTCCTCGTACGGCTCCTCGTACGGCGCCTCGTAGGGCTCCCCGTCGTCCTCTCCTCCGGCGGGTGCGGGCACCGGCTCCGGTCCGGCGTGCGGCTGCCCTTCCGCGCCCGCCCGGGCGTCCAGGTACGCGAGGACCGTGTCCCGGGCCGCGCGGCGGCGGGCGGTCGCGGTGGCGTCCAGGGGCAGCGGCCAGGCGATGTCGGCGTCCTGGGCGGCGAGCGCCGGGTTCTCCTCGTCGGCGTCCGGCTCCTCGGCCCAGACCTCGATCTCGCCGTACCCGGCGGCGCAGTGCTCGTACAGCGCGTCCAGGAACGCCGACGGGCCCCGGGTCTTCTTCTGCGAGGGGCCCCACCAGTGGCCGGAGCCGAGCAGCAGGGAGCGGGGGCGGGTGAAGGTGACGTAGCCGAGGCGGAGCTCCTCGGTGTGCTGGTGCTCCTTCATCTCCTGCTGGTACGCCTTGAGCGTGCGGGCGTCGTAGGTGTCCAGCGCCGGGAGGGTGGCCGCGTCGCCGCGCAGGGCGTGCGGGAGCACCTGCGCCTGGGAGGTCCAGGATTCGCGGGCGCGGCTGCTGGGGAACTGGCCGGTGACCAGACCGGGGACGGCGACCACGTCCCACTCCAGGCCCTTGGACTTGTGGGCGGTGAGCACCTTGACGGTGTTCTCGCCGCCGGGCAGGGCGTTGTCGAGCCCCTTCTCGTACTGGGCGGCGGTGCGCAGGAAGCCGAGGAAGGCGAGGAGGGTGGCCTCGCCGTCGAGGGAGGCGAAACCGGCCGCGACGTCGAGGAAGTTGGCGAGGGTCTCGCGGCGGCGGGCGGCGAGCGCGTGCGGGGAGGCGGAGAGCTCGACTTCGAGGCCGGTGGTGGCGAGGACCCGGTGCAGGACGTCCATCAGGGGGTCGGCGAGCGAGCGGCGCAGGTCGCGGAGTTCGGCGGCGAGGCGGGCGAACCGGACCCGGGCCTCGGCGGAGAAGGGCAGCCCGTCGTCCTCGTCGCCGCCCTGGTCCAGGAAGGTGTCCAGGGCGTCGGCGAGCGAGATCACCTCGGCCGGGTCGGTGCCCTCGACGGCTTCGGCGAGCCGCAGGTCGGCGTCGGCGTCCCCGTCGCCCGGGGAGGCGCGGTGGACGAGGAGGCGGGCCCGGCGGCCGAGCAGGGCGAGGTCGCGGGGGCCGATGCGCCAGCGCGGGCCGGTGAGCAGCCGGACGAGGGAGGCGTTGGCCCCCGGGTCCTGGAGGACCTGGCAGACGGCGACCAGGTCGGCGACCTCGGGGAGGTGGAGCAGCCCGGAGAGCCCGACGACCTCGACGGGGACGTCGCGGGCCACCAGCGCGGCCTGGATCTGCGGGAAGTCGGAGGCGGTGCGGCAGAGCACGGCGATCTCGGCGGGCTCGGTGCCGGTCCGCACGAGGTGGGCGAGGGAGTCGGCGAGCCAGTCGATCTCCTCGGCGTGGGTCCGGAGCAGGGCGCAGCGGACGATCCCGTCGTGTTCGGCCCCGGGGGCGGGCCGCAGCGCCTCGACGCCCTCGTGCCGGGCGCGCAGCGGTTCGGCGAGGCCGTTGGCGAGCTGGAGGAGGCGTCCTCCGCTGCGGCGGTTCTCGCTGAGGCTGTGGCGGGTGGCGGGGGTGCCGTCGGCGTGCGGGAAGTGGTGGGGGAAGTCGTCGAGGTTGGCGACGGAGGCGCCGCGCCAGCCGTAGATCGCCTGGCAGGGGTCGCCGACGGCGGTGACGGCGTGGCCGGTGGTGCCGCCGGGTCCGTGGCCGAAGAGGGCCGAGAGGAGCAGCCGCTGGGCGACGGAGGTGTCCTGGTACTCGTCCAGGAGCACCACCCGGAACTCGTCGCGCAGCAGGGCTCCGACCTCGGGCCGGGTGAGGGCGAGCCGGGCGGAGAGGGCGATCTGGTCGCCGAAGTCGACGAGGTCCCGGCCGCGCTTGGCCTGCCGGTACCGCTCGGTGAGGGCGAGGAGTTCGCCCCGGGCCCGGGCCGTCTCGGGGAGTTTGCGCAGCTGTTCGTTGGAGAGCTTGGCGCTTTCGAGCGTGCGGAGGAGGCCGGTGTCGTACGCGGCGAGGGCGTCGGGCTCGACCAGGTGCTCGGCGAGCTCGGCGTCGAGCGCGAGGAGGTCGCCGACGAGGGTGGGGAAGGAGTGGGTGAGCGCCGGGTAGGGGCCCGGCGCGTCCCGCAGCACCCGGGCGGCGAGCTGGTAGCGGGTGGCGTCGGCGAGCAGCCGGGTGGTGGGTTCGAGCCCGATCCGCAGCCCGTGGTCGGTGAGCAGCCGGCCGGCGAAGGCGTGGTACGTGGAGATGCTCGGCTCGCCGGGCGGGTTGTCCGGGTCGATGGCGTCGGGGTCGGTGACCCCGGCGGCGATCAGGGCCTTGCGGACGCGTTCGGCGAGCTCCCCGGCGGCCTTGTTGGTGAAGGTGAGGCCGAGGACCTGTTCGGGGGCGACCTGGCCGGTGCCGACGAGCCAGACCACGCGGGCGGCCATCACGGTCGTCTTGCCGGAGCCGGCTCCGGCCACGATCACCTGCGGGGCGGGCGGCGCGGTGATGCAGGCCGTCTGCTCCGGGGTGAAGGGGATGCCCAGCAGCTCCTTGAGCTGCTCGGGATCGGTGAGACGTGAGGACACCCAAGAACGGTAACCGGACGCGCCGACATCGTGTCCCGGCCCGTGGTCGCTTCCCCGTGGGCCGTAAGACCTGCGGGGACGGGGCCGTGGCCGGCCTCACTCCACCACATGCTTCCCCTCGGGCTGGGCGCTGCAGGAGGCGCGGAAGGTGCAGTGGCCGCAGTGCGTGCCGGTGGTGGGGGTGAAGCGTTCGTCGAGGACGCGTCCGGCGGCGGTGGCGAGCAGGTCGGAGACCCACTCCCCGGCGAGCGGCTGCTGGGCCTGCACCTGGGGCGAGGTCTCGCCGCCCTCCTTCTTGGGGGCGGGGCGGCGCAGCTGGACGAGTTCGGCGCCGCCGGGTTCGGGGCGCCGGCCGTCGAAGACCTCGTCGACGGCGCCTTCGCGGACGGCCAGCTGGTAGACGGCGAGCTGCGGGTGGCGGGCCACCTCGTCCTTGGTGGGTGCCGCCTTGCCGGTCTTGAAGTCGACGACGTACGCCCGGTCCTCGGCGTCGCGTTCGACGCGGTCCATGGAGCCCCGGATGCGGACGGCGTACTCCCCCGCTTCGAGGGTCACGTCGAAGCCGTGCTCCCCGGCGACGGGGGTGCGGCCGGAGCGGTCCATGACGTGCCAGTGGAGGAAGCGTTCGAGGGCGGCGCGGGCCTGGCCCTTCTCCTGGTCGGACTTCCAGGGGGCGTCGAAGGCCAGGCCGTTCCAGACGGTGTCGAGGCGTTCCATCAGGACGTCCAGGTCGGCGGGGGTGCGGCCGGAGGCCACCTCGTCGGCGAGTACGTGCACCACGTTGCCGAAGCCCTGGGCGGCGGTGGCGGGGGCGTCGGCCTTGACCTCGCGGCCGAGGAACCACTGGAGCGCGCAGGTGTGGGCGAGCTGGTCGAGGGCGCTGCCGGACAGCACGACGGGCTGGTCCCGGTCGCGGAGCGGGACGGCGGACCGGGTCGGTTCGTCCAGGCCCCACCAGCGGTGCGGGTGGGCGGCGGGAACCAGCGGGCGGTCCTCGTCGTCGGTGAGCGCGGCGAGCCGGGCGAGGCGCTGGGCGGCGGCCTCGCGCAGCGCGTCGGAGGCGGCGGGGTCCACGGTGGTGGCGCGCAGCTCGGCGACGAGGGAGGCCACGGCGAGCGGCCTGCGGGGGCGGCCGGTGACGTCGCGGGGCTCGACGCCCAGTTCGGCCAGGAACCGGGACGGCTGGTCGCCGTCGTCGGCGGGTGCCTTGACGGCGGTGACGATCAGGCGTTCGCGGGCGCGGGTCGCGGCGACGTAGAAGAGCCGGCGTTCCTCGGTGAGGAGCGCGCCGGGCGTCAGGGGTTCGGCGAGTCCGTCGCGGCCGATCCGGTCGGCTTCCAGCAGGGAGCCCCGGCGGCGCAGGTCGGGCCAGAGGCCCTCCTGCACCCCGGCGACCACGACGAGCCGCCACTCCAAGCCCTTGGAGCGGTGGGCGGTCATCAGGCGGACCGCGTCGGGCCGGACGACCCGGCGCGACAGGGTGTCGGCGGCGATGTCCTGGGCGTCGACCTCTTCCAGGAAGTTGAGCGCCCCGCGCCCGCCGGTGCGTTCCTCGGCGCGGGCCGCCGTCTCGAAGAGGGCGCACACGGCGTCCAGGTCGCGGTCGGCGTTGCGCCCGGCGGCGCCCCCGCGCAGCGCGGCGCGCTCCAGGCGGCTGGGCCAGGGGGTGCCGTTCCAGAGGGTCCAGAGCGCTTCCTCGGCGGTGCCTCCTTCCTGGAGGAGGGTCCGGGCCCGGGCCAGCAGGGTGCCGAGGCGCTGGGCGCCCCGGGCGTGGGAGGGGTCGTGGGTGGCGAGGCGCTCGGGTTCGGCGAGGGCCAGCGCGAGCAGCTCGCCGGAGGGCGGCGGTACGCGGTTGCCGGCGGCCCGCTCGTCGTCGCGCAGGGCCCGGCCGAGGCGGCGCAGGTCGGCGGCGTCCATGGCGCCGAGCGGGGAGGTGAGCAGGGTGAGGGCGGTCTCCTCGTCCAGCACGCTCCTCGCGGGACCGGTCACGGCCGCCGCGTCGGCGGCGGTGGCGTCGGTGGCGTCGGCGCTGTCGGTGGCGCCGGCGTCGTCGGTGTGGGTATCGGCGGTGTCGGCCGGCGGCTGCCGCAGGGCGGCCTCGGCCACCACGCGCAGGGCGGTCAGCAGCGGGGCGACGGCGGGTTCGTGGCGGAGCGGGAGGTCGTCACCGTCGACCTCCAGCGGCACCCCGGCGGAGGTCAGCGCCCGGCGCACGGAGGGCATCGAGCGCCCACCGGCGCGTACCAGCACCGCCATCTCGTTCCACGGCACGCCGTCCTCCAGATGGGCGCGGCGCAGCAGGTCGGCGATGTTGTCGAGCTCGGTGGAGGCGGTCGGGTAGGTGTACGCCTCGGCCTGGCCGCCGTCCCGGACCGCGGAGAGTTCGCGGTGGGCGCGCACCTTGTCGGCGGGCAGCCGGGTGAGCGGCATCCGGCGGGTGAGCAGCCGGGTCGCGGCGAGCAGGCCGGCGCCGGAGCGGCGCGAGGTGGTGAGGACGCCCACGGGCGCGGGGGCCCCGTCCGCGCGCCGGAAGGCGTCGGGGAAGTCGAGGATGCCGTTCACGTCGGCGCCCCGGAAGGCGTAGATGGACTGGTCCGGGTCGCCGAACGCGATCAGCGTCCGGCCGCCGCCCCGCGCCCGACCGCCCGGCACGCCCGCGCCCGCGCCGGGGCCCGTACCGCCCCGCACGCCCGCGCCCGCGCCGGGACCCGTGCCCGCCGGCGTACGCCCCACGCGGTTGCCGGCCAGCGCGTGCAGCAGCCGCACCTGGGACGGGTCGGTGTCCTGGTACTCGTCGACGTACACGGCGTCGTACTCCCCGGCCAGCCGCTCCGCGACCTCGGGGCGCTCGGCGAGCAGGACCGCGCGGTGCACCAGTTCGGCGTAGTCGAGGACGCCCTGCGCGTCCAGCACGTCGAGGTACTCCGCGAGGAACTGGGCCGCCGCGCCCCAGTCGGGGCGGCCGGTGCGGCGGGCGAAGTCGGCCAGGGCGTCCGCGTCGAGGCCCAGCTCGCGGCTGCGGGCCAGGACGGCGCGCACCTCGTCGGCGAAGCCGCGGGTGGTCAGGCAGGCCCGCAGTTCGTCGGGCCAGCGGATGTGGGCGTGGCCGGACTTCTCCAGGTCGACCTGGCCCGCCAGCAGCTCGCGGACGGTGACGTCCTGTTCGGGCCCGGAGAGCAGGCGCAGCGGATCGGCGAAGAGGTCGGCGTCCTGGTGGGCGCGGACCAGGGCGTAGCAGTACGAGTGGAAGGTGGTGGCCTGCGGTCCGCGCGCCGCGCCGAGCCGGGCCGCCATCCGGTCGCGCAGTTCCACGGCGGCCTTGCGGCTGAAGGTGAGCACGAGGATGCGGGCCGGGTCCGTACCGGCGGCCACCCGGGCGGCGACGGACTCCACGAGCGTCGTGGTCTTGCCCGTGCCGGGTCCGGCGAGCACGAGGAGCGGTCCGCCCGGGTGGTCAACCACCGCGCGCTGCGCGGCGTCCAGCACAGGGGGCTCCACCGACCCGGGGGGCGTGCGCACCAGCCGGTACGCGCCCGGCGCCCGCCGTCGCGTTTCGCGGGGCGGGTCGTGCCGGGTGGTGGAGGAGGAGCTCACTGGTTCGCCGGTCCTGTCGGTGGTGCGCTGACTGGTGGTGCGCTGGCTGAAGGTGCACCGGCACGTGAGCGCCGGCTGGTGGTGCTCCGGCACGTGACGCGCCGGCTGGTGGTGCGGGCCGGTGGTGCACCGGCCGGGGGCGGTCCCGGGGTGGGTCGGGAGAGGAACGGAGAGGAACGGAGAGGTACGCGGATGGAAGCGGTGCGGCAGGGGCTCGGGTCCGCGTCGGGCATCGACGCTACGCCAGTGGGGGCGCGGGCGGGCGCGGGTCCGCTGCGTCGCTCGTCACGTGTGCGGTTCGTCCCGGCCCGCCCGGGGTGTCCCCGGCCCCGCGGGGCCCGTCCGGCGACGCGTGGGATACGGGACCGGAGGAGGGCGACTGCCGGGCTCCGATGGCCGAAGCTGTCAGGTGTGAGCTTCCTCGCCCCTGTCCGGTCCGGCGGTCCCGCCGGGCTCCCCGGTCCCGCCGTCCCACCGTGCGCGCCGCATGTCGATCCGCGGCAGATGCCCCTCCGCCGAGCGGGCGGCACCGCGCAGCGGGGTGCCCTCGTCGCGGTAGTGGGCCAGCGCGCGGAGTTCGTGGCCGGGCAGGAGCGTGCCGTCCGACCGGACGACGCGCCACCAGGGCACGGCGGAGCCGTAGAGCGCCATCGCCCGGCCGACCTGGCGCGGTCCGCCGTCGCCCAGCCACTCGGCGACGTCGCCGTAGGTCATGACGTGGCCGGGCGGGATCAGGTCGGCGACGTCGAGGACCCGCTCGGCGTACTCGGGGAGCTCGGCGTGGGCCTGCGTGGCCGGGGCGCCGGCGGTGCCGCCGTCCGCCGACCGGCGGCGGGAGGTGCCGTCGCCCGCACCGTCGCCCGCGCGGTCGTTCACGCCGTCGTTCACGCCGTCGTTCACGCCGTCGTCCGCGTCGCCGTGCCGGGGCGTCCGGTCCTGTCTCATCCGTCCCATCCTGCCGTACGCCACCGACATCGGGGCGCTCGTACGGACATGTCCGTACCTCCCGGCAGGGGGCGCGCGGAAACTCCCGGCAGGGGGCGCGCGGACCGCGTCGGCCGGGAACGCGCGCCCGTGCAAAGGAGCGAATCCTGCCCCTCGCGCGCGCGGGCAATGCACCCTGATGGCTCCGTGTGTCCTCCCGCCGTGCCACCATCGTGCGGGCGGTGACCGGTGATACGAGAACACGAAGATCGACCAGATGCGACGAAGGAGCAGGGCGTGCAGCCATCCCGGGCGGCGGACGCCTCCGATGCCGACTCGCAGCCAGGCGGCTCCGGCTCCACGCCGGACCCCACCGGTGACCCCACCCGTACGGAGAAGGACGCAGCCACCGGCGAGGCACCCGGCGCCCCCGGGACAGCCCCCGACGGCCCCCCGCGCCTGACCGGCTCGACGCGTGCGGGCACCGGCGACGGGCCCGCCGAACGCGTCTCGGGCGACGAGCCGCTGCTCGCCGCCCGGGTGCACCGCCCGTCCGACCTGCTGCGGCTGCTCGTCGGCGTGCTCGCCATCGTGGTGCTGCTGGCCGTCGCCGCCTTCGCCCAGGGCACCACGACGGGCCTGGAGGACGACATCTCCCGGGGCACCGAGCAGGCGCCCGATCTCCTGATCAAGATCGCCGGGCTGGTGTCCAGCATCGCGGTGCTGCTCGTCCCGGTCGCCTTCGCCATCGAGCGTCTGATCAAACGCGACGGGCTGCGCATCGCGGACGGGGTGCTCGCCGCGGTGCTCGCGCACGGGGTGACGCTCGCCACCGATCTCTGGGTCTCACGGTCCGCCCCCGGCTCGATCCAGGACGCGCTGACCCAGCAGCAGCCCGGTCACGCGCTGACCGACCCGGTGCACGGCTACCTCGCGCCCGTCATCGCGTACATGACGGCGGTCGGCATGGCGCGGCGCCCGCGCTGGCGGGTCGTGCTCTGGGTGGTGCTGCTGCTCGACGCGTTCGCGATGCTGGTGGGCGGGTACACCACCCCGTTCTCGATCGTCCTCACCGTGCTGATCGGCTGGACCGTCGCGTACGGAACGCTGTACGGGGTCGGCTCCCCGAACGTCCGGCCCACCGGCCAGCACCTGATGGCCGGTCTGCGGCACGTCGGTTTCCGGCCGGTCGCCGCGCTGCGCGCCGAGGAGGCGCCGGAGAACCCGGACCAGACCGACCGGGGGCGTCGCTACCGGGTCACCCTGGAGGACGGCCCGCCGCTCGACGTGACGGTCGTGGACCGGGAGCAGCAGGCCCAGGGGTTCTTCTACCGGGCCTGGCGGCGGATCACGCTGCGCTCCATCACGCAGCGGCGGACCGTCCAGTCGCTGCGCCAGGCCCTGGAACAGGAGGCGCTGCTCGCGTACGCGGCCATCGCGGCGGGGGCGAACGCTCCGAAGCTGATCGCCACCTCCGAGCTGGGCCCGGACGCGGTGATGCTGGTGTACGAGCACATCGGCGGCCGGTCGCTGGATTCCCTGGAGGACTCGGAGATCACCGACGAGCTGGTGCGCGGCGCCTGGGAGCAGGTCCGGTCGCTCCAGTCGCGGCGGATCGCGCACCGCAGGCTCGCGGGGGACGCGATCCTGGTGGACGACGAGGGCGAGGTGTACGTCACCGATCTGCGCGGCGGTGAGATCGCGGCGGGTGACCTGATCCTGCGGATGGACGTGGCCCAGTTGCTGACCACGCTCGGTCTGCGGGTGGGGGCCGAGCGGTCGGTGGCCGGGGCGCTCGCCGTGCTGGGGCCGGACGCGGTGGCGGGGTGTCTGCCGCTGCTCCAGCCGATCGCGCTGACCCGCTCCACCCGGGCGACCCTGCGCAGGCTCGCCCGGGAACGCGCGCAGCGGGAGCGCGAGGCGGCGCTGGAGGCCTCGGACGCGGCGCGCCGGGACCGTGCGGAGTCCGCCTCCTCCACGGTGGCCTCCCCCGCGGACCGGAAGAAGTCCGAGCGGAAGACGCAGCGGACGGAGAAGCAGGCCGAGAAGCGGGCTCTGGACGATGCGCGGGAGGAGGCCCGGGAGGAGGACCTGCTCACCCAGATCCGCCGCCAGGTGCTGCTGATCCGCCCGCAGGCCCCGGTCGAACCGGTCCGGCTGGAGCGCATCAAGCCGCGCACCCTGCTGAGCTTCATCGCCGGGTCCATCGCCGCGTACTTCGTGATCTCGCAGATCACCCAGGCCGACTTCGGCACGGTGGTGGAGCAGGCCGAGTGGGGCTGGGTGGCGGCGGCGCTGGGCTTCTCGGCACTGAGTTACGTGGCCGCCGCGATGAGCCTGCTGGGCTTCGTGCCCGAGCGGGTGCCGTTCCGGCGCACGGTGCTGGCCCAGGTGGCCGGGTCGTTCGTGAAGATCGTGGCTCCGGCGGCGGTCGGCGGGGTGGCGCTGAACACCCGCTTCCTCCAGCGCCAGGGGGTGCGGCCGGGTCTCGCGGTCGCGAGCGTGGGCGCCTCGCAGCTGTTCGGCCTGGGCTGCCACATCCTGCTGCTGGCCCTGTTCGGGTATCTGACGGGTACGGAGAAGACGCCGGACTCGCTGACCCCGTCCCGTACGGTCATCGCCGGGCTGCTCACGGTCGCGGTGCTGGTGCTGGTGGTGACGGCCATCCCGTTCCTGCGGAAGTTCGTGGTGACGCGGGTGCGGTCGCTGTTCGCGGGGGTCGTGCCGCGCATGCTGGACGTGGTGCAGCGTCCGCAGAAGCTGGCCACCGGGATCGGCGGGATGCTGCTGCTGACGGTGCTGTTCGTGCTCTGCCTGGACGCGTCGGTCCGGGCGTTCAGCGGGCCGGACGTGCCGACGCTGTCGTACGCGAGCGTCGCGGTGGTCTTCCTCGCGGGCAACGCCCTGGGTTCGGCGGCGCCCACCCCGGGCGGCATGGGCGCGGTGGAGGGTGCGCTGACGATCGGCCTCATCGCGGTCGGGCTGCCCAAGGAGGTCGCGGCTCCGGCGGTGCTGCTCTTCCGCGTGATGACGCTCTGGCTGCCGGTGCTGCCCGGCTGGCTCTGCTTCAACCAGCTGACGCGCCGGGGCCAGTTGTAACCGGGAGGGCGTTCGGCACGCCGGGAGTGCGTACGGCGCCGGGAGGGCGTACGGCGCGCCGGGCCACCGCCCGCCGCCGGAACCCGTGGTGCGTGCCACTCCCGGCGGCGGGCGGTGTCCATGGCCCAACTACCGTGGCCGCACACATGTCGTGCCCGGGCGGTCCACCGCTCCGGGCATCGGGGAGGACGACGACACCATGCACATGCACCCACGCGCCCGCCGCGTCACGGCTCTGACGGGGGCGGCGCTGCTGACCGCGGTCGCGCTCGCGGGCTGCGACAGCTCCACGGAGGCCGCCCCTTCGGACAAGGGCAGCGCGACCGCCGGGACTCCGGCCGCCACCGCGACCGCCACGCCCGCACCCGCCTCCACCGCGCTGCCGGCCGCGCTCACCTCGCAGAGGGCCGATTGGAAGAAGTGCGAGGCCCCCGAGGGCGGTGAGGCCCCCGGCAGCCGCTGGCGGTGCGCCACCGTCCAGGTGCCGCTGGACTACCAAAAGCCGGACGGGGACACGATCGGCATCGCCCTGATCAAGCGTCAGGCGACCTCCACCGGACGGCGGATCGGTTCACTGCTCTTCAACTTCGGCGGTCCGGGCGGCTCCGGTGTGAGCATCCTGCCCCAGGCGGCGACCGCGTACGGGAAGCTCAACTCCCGTTACGACCTGGTGGGGTTCGACCCGCGCGGCGTCGCCGCCAGCGAGGGCGTGGACTGCCGGAGCGACGGCGCGACCGAAGCGGCCCTGAAACGCGTCGACATGACCCCGGACACGCCCGCCGAGGAGGCGGCGTTCCTGAAGGACGGCGCGGACATGGGCTCCGGCTGCGAGAAGGGCTCCGGCAAGGTCCTGCCGTACCTGACGACCACCAACACCGCCCGCGACATGGACCTGATCCGCCAGGTGCTCGGCGACCGGAAGCTGTACTACTTCGGCATGTCGTACGGCACGGAGCTGGGCGGCACGTACGCCCATCTCTTCCCGGAGAACGTCGGCCGGGTGGTGCTGGACGCGGTCGTGGACCCTACGGCGAACTCGCTCGGGCACGCCCGGAACCAGGCGACGGGCTTCCAGCGCGCGCTGGAGAACTACCTCGAGGACCGGGGCGAGGACCCGGAGGCGGGGAGCGCGCGCATCGCCCGGCTGCTCGCGAAGCTGGACAAGGACCCGCTGCCGACCGACTCCGGCCGCATGCTCAGCGAGTCGCTCGCCGTCACCGGCATCGTGGCGCCCCTGTACTCGCAGAGCAGCTGGCCGGCGCTGACGCAGGCGCTCGACGAGGCGGAGAACAACGGCACCGGCAACACGCTGCTCGCGCTGGCCGACGCGTACAACGGCCGGGACGAGAACGGGCATTACGACACGCAGTCGCAGTCCCAGCGGGCCATCTCCTGCGCGGACAGCACCGCACGGCCGACCGCCGACGAGGCCCGGGCGCTACTGCCGGAGTTCCGGAAGCTCTCGCCGGTCTTCGGCCCGTTCCTCGCCTGGGACACCGCCGGGTGGTGCGCCGGCTGGCCGGTGGCCGGGGAGCACGACACCCCGGAGGCGAGCGCCCCGGGTGCGGCGCCGATCCTGGTGATCGGGACGACCGGCGACCCGGCGACCCCGTACGAGGGCGCGAAGCGGATGGCGGACGAACTCGGCGAGGGCGTCGGCGTGATGCTCACCAACAAGGGTGAGGGCCACGGCTCCTACGGCCACGGCACCTGCGTGACCGCGAAGACGGACGCCTACTTCCTCGACGGGAAGGTCCCGGCGGACGGCTCGGTCTGCTCGTCCTGACGCGGTCCGGGTCCGGATGCGCGTGGAGGGGCCCCGCCACGATCACCTCGCGGCGGGGCCCCTCCACACACGTCGCAGGTCTAGTAGACCGGCTTCGACGGCTCGATCTGGTTGACCCAGCCGATGACGCCGCCGCCCACGTGCACCGCGTCGGCGAAGCCCGCCGACTTGAGGACCGCGAGGACCTCGGCGCTGCGGACACCGGTCTTGCAGTGCAGGACGATGCGCTTGTCCTGCGGCAGGCCCTGGAGGGCGTTGCCCATCAGGAACTCGTTCTTCGGGATCAGCTTGGCGCCCGGGATCGAGACGATCTCGTACTCGTTCGGCTCGCGGACGTCGATGATCTCGATCTTCTCGTCGGCGTCGATCCACGCCTTGAGCTGCTTGGGAGTGATCGTGGAGCCGAGCGCCGCCTCCTGCGCCTCCTCGGACACGACGCCGCAGAAGGCCTCGTAGTCGATGAGCTCGGTGACGGTCGGGTTCTCGCCGCAGACCGCGCAGTCGGGGTCCTTGCGCACCTTGACCTGGCGGTACTGCATCTCCAGCGCGTCGTAGATCATCAGTCGGCCGACGAGCGGGTCGCCGACACCGGCGAGCAGCTTGATGGCCTCGGTGACCTGGATGGAGCCGATGGACGCGCAGAGCACGCCCAGCACCCCGCCCTCGGAGCAGGAGGGAACCATGCCCGGCGGGGGCGGCTCCGGGTAGAGGCAGCGGTAGCAGGGACCGTGCTCGGACCAGAACACGGACGCCTGTCCGTCGAACCGGTAGATGGAGCCCCAGACGTACGGCTTGTTCAGCAGTACGGCCGCGTCGTTGACGAGATAGCGGGTGGCGAAGTTGTCCGTGCCGTCCACGATCAGGTCGTACTGGGCGAAGATCTCCATCACGTTCTCGGCTTCGAGCCGCTCTTCGTGCAGGATCACGTTCACGTACGGGTTGATGCCCAGCACCGAGTCCTTGGCCGATTCGGCCTTGGAGCGGCCGATGTCGGCCTGGCTGTGGATGATCTGGCGCTGCAGGTTCGACTCGTCGACCTCGTCGAACTCCACGATGCCGAGCGTGCCGACACCAGCGGCGGCCAGGTACATCAGCGCGGGCGAGCCGAGGCCGCCGGCGCCGACACAGAGCACCTTCGCGTTCTTCAGCCGCTTCTGTCCGTCCATCCCGACATCCGGGATGATCAGGTGGCGGGAGTACCTGCGGACCTCATCGACGGTGAGCTCGGCAGCCGGCTCGACCAAGGGTGGCAGCGACACAGGAACCTCAACAATGCAGGTGGTCGGTTTCTACGTACTTCAGTTACGTACGGTTGTTCTCCCGGTAACACTGCCACGCCCGCAGTCATTCCGAGATACCCGGTCCGATCCGCGAGACGATTTCGTCCCAGTAACCGGGCAGCGCCGCGAATGGATCGGTTTGCCGGTTACGTCCGTCCCGGTCGGTGAAGAAGATCGTGCCGGCGCCCTGCCACCGCGCGATGCGCATCGCCTCGTCCAGGTGGGTACGGGGGACGCCGTGGACGAAGTGCGCGAACCGCTCGGGCGGGTACTCGGCGGTCCACTGGGCCACCTGCGACCAGCGGTAGTCGGGCCAGGACCCCCGGAAGGTGACGAGTTGGTCGGCCGCCTCGGCGTAACCGGGGTACGGATGGGTGCCGAGCCCCAGCACGATCCGCCCGCCGTCGGCCGCCGGGGCACCCCGGTCGGCCTCGCTCTGCGCGACCAGTTCGCGCAGGGTGGCGGTGAGCCGGCGGACCGCCGGGAGGCCGGCCCGCTCGGTGGGGCAGCGGCCGAGGTAGAAGCCGCCGACCCGGTACCAGTCCAGGAACCGCTTGGCGTCGACGACGAGATCGCCGAACGGCCGTGCCCCGTGGACCAGATCGAGGTGTCCGAGCAGCAGGCCGCCCGGGGCGGCGGCGCCGGGAGCGCACCCCTGCAGGGCGCGCTCCCGGGCGTTGTGCAGCTTTCCGGCCGCCTCCAGGCAGTGCGGGTCGGGCCGGGTGCCCGGCCCGTCCGCGATGTTGAGGACCGCCCAGTGCAACGGTGTCCCGGGGCGGGTGAGTTCCGCCCACTCCGTGGGAGCGAGCAACGGGTGAGCGTATCCAGGCACACCGAAACCCATCTGCTCATTGCCGCTCGCCCGGCGGGCCGTTCCCGTGCCGGTCAGATGCGGCACGCCGCCTCCATCCAGATATCGGCAAGGGACTCCTCCAAGTTGATCCGGGGGCGCCAGCCCAGTCGGTCGCGGGCGGTGCGCACGTCGGCCTGCTGCCAGGCACCGCAGCCGTCCGGGTAGGGCGACGGGGTGGCCGCGAGGTGCTCCATCACCGATTCGGCGGAGGTGCGCTGGGCGCCGATCGGGAGGCGACCCGGCGGCAGCTCCAACTCGTGGAGCACACCGGCGAACCCGGAGACCCGGGCGAGGACGGCGGCGGCGTCGCGCAGCCGGACGGCCCGGCCGGTACCGATGTTGACGACACCCTGGGCGGCGGAGAGCGAGGCGGCGTGCACGGCCCGCGCCACGTCCCGTACGTCCACGAAGTCGCGCTGGACGCCGAGCCCGCTGAGCTTCAGCTCGCCGTCGCCGGACTGCATCGCGCGGCGCATGGCCTCGGCGAGCCGGCCGAGCGGGGAGCCGGCCGGGGTGCCGGGGCCGACCGGCGAGAAGACCCGCAGCACGACCGCGTCGAGCCCGGATCCGAGGACGAGTTCGGTGGCGGCGAGCTTGCTGACGCCGTACGGGCCACCGGGGCGCGGCACGGCGTCCTCGGCGGTGGAGGACCCCGGCTGCGAGGGCCCGTACTCCGAGGCACAGCCGACCTGGACGAGCCGCGCCCCGCAGCCGCTGCGGCGCAGTGCCTCGCAGACGGTGGCGACGGCGACGGTGTTGTGCCGGGTCAGTTCGCGGGCCTGGCCCCGGGTGGCCCCGGCGCAGTTGACGACGACCCCGGGGTGGACGGCGTCCAGGAAGCGGGTGAGCGCCCCGGGGCTGCCGCCCGCGAGGTCGAACCGTACGTCGGCGTCGTCGCCCCGGCCCAGGGCCGTGAGGTGGACGGCCGGGTCGGCCAGCAGGCGGTCCGCGACGAAGCGGCCGAGGAATCCGTTGGCGCCGAGCAGCAGAACCCTCATCGTGCGCTCCCTGGGTGCCGGCGGCGCGTGGCCGGTGCGGCGGGTCGGCGGGTCATGTCCGGTTTCTCCTTGGTGGGAAAGGCGTGTGCGGTACGGATCTCCCGCGGCGTCGGCTCCGCGGGCGGTGGGAAGTACGGGGTGGGGCGGTGGGAAGTACGGGGTGGGGCGGGGTGGTACGGGATGGGGCGCGGTGGTGCGGGGTCGTGCGTGGTGGTGCGGTCTTCGGACCGGACCGGGCACGGTCCCTGCGGCGGCGCCCCTCGCCGCCGGTGCGCGCGGTACGTCGGCGCTCGGTGCGCGGGGCCGGTGCGCCCGGTGTCGGCGGGTGGGGGTCAGTGGCGGTGGTGGGCGGAGGCACGGGCGAGCGCCACGGCTGCGTGCGCCAGCAGCCCGAGCGCGGCCCCGCCGCAGGCCAGAGTGGGTACGGCGCCGGTACCGCCCGCCATCACCAGCAGGTCGACGGGCCGGGCCAGGAGACCGAGGCCGGGCAGCCGGCCGCTCAGCACGAGGAGCGGGGCCGCCGCCTCGACCGCGCTGGCGGCGGCCAACGCGGTGACGGCTGGGGCCAGGAGGCCGTGCGCGGTCTCCAGCCGGGCCAGGAAGAGCAGCAGCCCGAGGGCGTAGGCCGAGAGCGGGACGCCGTGTCCGCCGTACCCGAGGCCGGCGAGGAGCATGAGCGGCAGAAGAGCGGCGAGGAAGAGCGCGACGCTCGTCAGCAGCACCGGGCGCACCCCCGCGCTGAACTCCTCCAGCGCGCGGCTGCCACCGAGTTTGCGCCGGGCGCGTACGGCGAAGAGGTGGGCGCACCAGGCGGCCGGGGCCACGGCGAGGGAGAGGCCGAGGAGCGGGGCCGGGGTGCCGGGCCAATGGCCGTCCGGGCCACCGCTGAGGACCTGGGCGAGCAGCTCCTCCCCGTACACCGCGTAGCCGAGGAGCCAGCAGGTGTAGCGGGCGGTCCGGCCGGAGCCCGCCGGGGCGTGCAGCGGGCCGGCGGCCAGGGCGGACCGGAGCGCCAGGAAGACCAGCAGGACACCGGCGGTCGTCAGGACGTTCCGTGCGCCGGCGCCGAGCACCCCCTCCGTCACCCGGAGCGCCCCCACGGTGGCGAGGCAGGCGGCCCCGGGCAGCAGGACGTGCAGGGTCCAGGCGGCACGGTGGTCGGGCTCGTGCCCGGTCCGCCGGTCGGCCGCCGCCCGGACCGGACCGGTGGCGGGCCGGGGGACCCGGGCGTAGAGCTCCTCGGCCAGCGAGAAGACGTCCCGGTGGCGGTAGCGGGCGGCGGCCCGGTCGGTGAGCCCGTGCGCCTCCAGACCGGCGGCGATCTCCAGCGGGTCGACGGCGCGTTCGCAGAGCTCGCGGTGGCGGTGGAGCAGGGCGCGAACGGGGTCGGCCGGCGTGGGGACGGCCCTCGGGGAGGGGATGACCGGCCGCACGGCGACGGTCGGCGCGGGGACGGTCGGTGCGGTGTCCGCCTCCGTGGTGTCCGCCTCCGTGGTGCCTGGCGCCTTGGTGCCTGGCGCCTTGGTGCCTGGCTCCTCCACGGGTTCCGTCCTCGCGTGCTCCTCCTCCGGAACGCGCTCGGCCGGGAGGTTGTCGGCCGGGACGTGCTCGGCCGCCGGGGCGGGTGACGCGGGGGCGGGCGAGGGACCGTTCGGCACGTCGAGGGCTTCGGGCGCGCGGCCCATGAGGGTTCCTCCGTACGGTTCGTTGCCCGGGGCGGACAGGTGGTCGAGGGGGTCACGCATCGCCGTCCCCCGCTCCGGCCGTCGCGGCGGCGCCGACCTTCCCGGGCACGGTCTTCCCGGGGGCGGCCTTCTCCGGTGCCGCGGCCCAGGCCGGGGTCCGCCCGGCGGCTGCCCTGACGGGCCGTCGCCCCACCGGTTCGGTACGGGGCCGGCCGTGGCGTACGTACTCCTCGGGCGGGACCGCGAACGGGCGGGGCGCCGAGGCGTCCGGCGCTCCGCCGCTCCCGGCCGCCGGGCGGCCGGCGGCGGGGGCGGTGCCCGTCGGGTGCGGCGGATGGCCCGTGGTCAGCTCCTGGTAGAGCGCACGGAAGGCCGCGAGGTTCTGCTCCACGGTGAAGAGTTCGAGGGCGCGCTCCCGCGCCGCCTCGCCCAGGCGCGCACGGCGCTCCGGGTCGCGCAGCAGCGCGAGGCAGGCGTCCGCGAGCGCCGGGGTGTCGCGCGGGGGGACCACCAGCCCTGTACCGCCGATGACTTCGACCACCGCGCCCACGTCCGTCGAGACGGTGGCCCGGCCGCAGAACATCGCTTCCACCAGGCTGATCGGAAAACCCTCGACCACACTGGACAGCACGACGACCCCGCCCGCCGCGTACGCCCCGGCGAGGTCGTCCGTTCCGGAGGCTCCGCCGATCTCCTCGAAGGAGACCGGGCGTTCCACGGCCCCGGGCTCTCCGGCACCGGACCTCCCCGCCCCCCGCGTGTCCCCGTCCCCCGCCCGGTCCCCGGACTCGGCCGTGTCCCCGGCGGTGGTCCCGGGGAAGAGCAGCTCCGCCAGGGCGCGGCAGTGCGCGAGGTACGCGGCGCCTTCGGGGCCCTCGGCGGGGACACCGAAGATCCGCAGCCGGGTCCCGGGTTCGGCCCGGTGCACCTCGGCGAAGGCGTGCAGCAGGGCGACGAGGTCCTTGGCGGGCTCGACCCGGCCCACCCACACCAGGGTGTCCGGACCGGCGCTGTCGCCCTCGCCCACCTGCGGGAAGCGCCCGGTCTCCATGCCCGGGTACACCGTGCGCAGCTTCGCCGCGTCCGCGCCGCAGCGCTGCTGCCAGCGGCGTACGTGGGTGTTGCCGGGGGTGACAACGGCGGCCTGGCAGTAGACCTCGGCCGCGAGCAGTGCGTGGAAGTTGGCGAGCAGGGTGCGTACCGGCGCGCCGAACGGCGTGTCCGTGGCGGAGAGGTAGTGCGTGCGGAGCGGCAGGCCGTGCTCGGTGACCAGGAGGGGAACACCGAAGAAGCGTTTGGCCAGCAGTCCGGGGAGGGCGGCGGTGCCACCGGAGGCCGCGTGGCAGACGTCGACGCCGCCGAGCGCCTCGGCGGTGTACCAGTCGAGCGAGAGCGGCAGCAGCAGACGGGCGAGTTCGGTGGCGAAGGCCAGGTGGTCGGTGACGGTGGCGCGCTGGACGGTACGGCCGGTACCCCGGGCGCGGCAGGCCGATTCCAGCACGCGCAGGGCCGTCTCGGAACGGAGCGCGGTGGGCAGTCCGCCGTGTTCCCGGGCCAGATCGGCGAGTCCGTAGAGAGATTCGGCGAAGAGTCCGGCCGGCCCGTCGGCCGCCCGGCCGGCCCCGCCCGGTGCGTCGCTCCCGGCGGATACCGGTACACCGGCACCGACACCGGCACCGGAGGCGCTGACCGCCGTGGCGAGCGCCGTCAGATGCGCCGTGAAGCGCCGGCGCTCGCGGCGGCCGTAGGCGCCCCCGCCGCCCGTCACGAGCCGGGTGAGGCAGCCGCCCCGATCGTCCTGACGCGCGCTCGCGTCCGGGGTTCCGGGCGGCGCGGTCCAGAGCGGCGCGGTCCGTACCTGCCCCACCTGGGGCGGCAGGCTCACCCACCCGAGCTTCTCCTGGCGGGCGGAGCGGCTCAGCGCGTAGAGGTCGAACTCGTGCTGGGGCAGACCACGTACCAAGCGGTCGCACCACAGTCTGGACTCACCGTCCGCATACGGATAACCGCCGTCGGTGAGCAGGCCGATACGCACGAGTACACCCCCGATCTCCCATGTGGGCAGCCACCGTTGGCCGGTGACCAGCGTCGGGACGACCGTAAGCGGATACGCCGGTGGCGCGACGGACGGTTGTCCGTCACGCCACCAGAAGGGGTGAACCGGCGTAACTTTCCCGGTCTTTGTGCGTTTCGCCGCGAAACACCCCTCCGGGCGCCTCCGCTCCACGCCCCGTCAGGCCGCTGCGAGCTCCCTGCGCGCGGCCCGCCGGGCCGCCGCCTCCCCCGGATCGGGGGCGGGCACGGCGGCCAGGAGCTGCCGGGTGTACGGGTCCTCGGGAGAGCCGTACACCTCGTCGACGGCCCCGTGTTCGACGATCCGGCCGTGGCGCATGACCGCGACCCGGTCGCTGACCTGCCGGACCACGGCGAGGTCGTGGGCGATGAAGACGAGGCCGATGCCGAGCTCCCGCTGGAGTTCGGCGAGGAGCGCGACGACCTGGGCCTGGGTGGTGACGTCGAGCGCGGAGACGGGCTCGTCGCAGACGATGATCCGGGGTTCGGCGGCGAGCGCGCGGGCGATCCCGACGCGCTGGCGCTGCCCGCCGCTGAACTCGTGCGGGTAGCTGTCGTACCGGGCCGCGTCCAGCCCCACCCGTTCCAGGAGTTCGCCGACCCGGTGCCGGATGCGGGTGTCGTCGAGTTCGCCCGCCGCACGCAGCGGGTCGGCGACGGACTCGCCCACGGACCGCCTCGGGTTGAGGGAGGCGACCGGGTCCTGGAAGATCATCTGGAGCTCGCGCCGGTGCGGGCGCATTTCCCTCGCCGACAGCGAGCCGATCTCCGTGCCCGCGTAGCGGAGCCGGCCGCCGGTCGGGTCGAGGAGCCGTACCAGCATGCGTCCGAGGGTGGTCTTACCGCTCCCGCTCTCGCCGACGATGCCGAGCGTCTCGCCGGCCCGGAGGGTGAGGGACACGCCGTCCACGGCGGTGACCCGGTCGCGTCCCCGGCCGAACTCGCACCGCAGGTCCACCGCTTCGAGCAGTGGCTCGCCCGCCTCGGCGGCCCCGGACACCGGGACCGCGGGGACGCGCCGGTCGCGCGGCGCGTCGACGCGGGGAACGGCCGACAGCAGTGCGCGGGTGTACGGGTGCCGGGGGGCGCCCAGTACCTCCGCGACCGGGCCGCGTTCGACGTCCCGGCCGCCCCGCATCACCAGGATGTCGTCGACGGTCGAGGCGGCGACCCCGACGTCGTGGGTGACGAGCAGCAGTCCCATGCCGGTCTCCCGGCGGAGGTCGTGGAGCAGGTCGAGGACCTGCGCCTGCACGGTGACGTCCAGTGCGGTGGTCGGTTCGTCAGCGATGAGCAGTTCGGGCTCGCAGGCCAGCGCCATCGCGATGAGGACCCGCTGGCGCATGCCGCCGGAGAACTCGTGCGGCCGGGAGCGCGAGCGGCGCACCGGGTCCGGGATGCCGACCCGGCCGAGGACGTCCACCGCGCGGGCCCGGGCGGCGCGCCGGGAGACCCGGTGGTGCACCCGGTACACCTCGGCGATCTGGTCGCCGACGGCGTAGTAGGGGTCGAGCGAGGAGAGCGGGTCCTGGAACACCATGGCCGCCTTGGCTCCGCGCAGCGCCCGCAGTCCCGCGTCGTCCGCGGCCTGCACGTCCACTCCGGCCACGGTGACCGAGCCGCCCACGACCGCCCCGGTTCCCCGGTGGAGGCCGAGCAGGGCGTACGCGGAGGCGCTCTTTCCGGAGCCGGACTCCCCGACGACCCCGAGGGCGGCGCCCTTCTCCAGGGTGAAGGAGAGGTCGTCGACGGCGCGGACGCCGCCGAAGTCGATGGTGAGACCGGATACCTCGACCAGGCTCATGACAGCACCACCCGACGGTCGGCCGCCGCGTGGAGGATGTCCGCGACGACGTTGGCGAGGACGACGAAGAACCCGGTGACGAGCACCAGTCCGACGACGACGGGGAGATCGACGGTCTGCACGGCGTCGACGAGTTCCCGGCCGACGCCGGGGATGTTGAAGAGCGATTCGGTGAGCACGGCGCCGCCGAACATCGCGCCGATGTCCACCGCGCCGAGTGCGATCACCGGTGCGAGTGCTCCGCGCAGGGCGTGCCGGACGACGATCCGCCGCTCGCTCACCCCGTAGGCGCGGAAGGTGCGCACATGGTCCTCGGCGAGCGTCTCCAGCATCGCCGCGCGGGTCATCCGGGCGTACGGGGCCGCGGAGACGAGGGCCAGCGAGACCCAGGGCAGCAGCAGGTTCCAGAACCACTGCTCGGGGTCGTCGGTCAGCGGGACGTAGACCGGGAACGGGAGGATCTGCAGCGTCGAGCAGCAGACGATGATCAGCATCAGACCGAGCACGAAGACGGGCGTCGACATGCCCGCGAGCGTCACCCCGGTGAGGATGCGCTCGGTCGCCCGGCCGCGCCGCCACACCGAGAGCAGCCCGGTGCCGACGCCGACGAGGACCCAGAGCACGAAGGCGCCGGCGGCGAGCGAGGCGGTGGCGGGGAGCTTGGTGACGATCAGCTCCGTGACCTGCTCGTCGTCCCGGTAGGAGCGGCCGAGGCAGGGTGCCGGGCAGTGCTCGGTGCCGGTGCCGGTCGAGTAGTCGTGGCCGGTGAAGAGGGACTGGACAAAGTGGGCGTACTGCACGTACACCGGGTCGTCGAGCCGGAGTTGCGCGGTGACCTGGGCGACCTGCGCGGGCGAGCAGCGCGGGCCGCAGGCGATCTGCGCGACGTCGCCCGGGGCAACGTAGAAGACGGCGTACACGACGACGCTGAGGGCGAAGAGCACGAGGAGCGCTCCGCCGAGGCGCCGCAGCAGGAACCGGGTCACGCGCCGGCCTCCTTCTTGGTGCCGGTGCCGACCCGCAGCCGCGAGGCGACCCGGGGGTCGAGGGCGTTGCGCACTCCCTCGCCCAGCACCGTCAGCGCCAGCACGGTGACGAAGAGGAGCAGGGCGGGGACGAGCAGGTAGGTCGGCGCGGCCTGGTACCAGGTGTCCGCGTCGCTGAGCATCTGTCCCCAGGACGGTGTGGGCGGCTTGATGCCGACGCCGAGGAAGGACAGCGCGGCCTCCATGACGATGTTGCCGGGGAAGAGCAGCACGGCGTACGTGATGACGGGTGCGGCGAGGCCGGGCAGCAGTTCGCGGCGGGCGATCCGCGTGCCGCTCCAGCCGCTGAGCCGGGCGGCGGAGACGTGGTCGGTCCGTTTGAGGGCGAGGGTCTGGGCGCGTACGACCTTGGAGAGGTGGGTCCAGCCGACGAGCCCGACCATGCCCGCGATCAGCACGGGGCGGGGGAAGCCCGCGGGGACCACGGCGAGCGCGCCGAGTGCGGTGACCATGACGGGGAGGGCGACGACGATGTCGGTGGCACGGCTGATCAGCTGGTCGACGAGGCGGTGGCCGAGTCCGGCCGCCATGCCGAGGGTGACGCCGATGGCGACCTGGACCAGGGTGGCGGCGAGCGCCACGCCGAGCGAGACGCGGGCGCCGTAGACGACGCGGGCGAACAGGTCGCGGCCGGTGAGGGGTTCGACGCCGAGCCAGTGTTCGGCGCTGATCCCGCCGAAGGAGCCGAGGGGGACGCCGCCGGTCGCGGAGTCCACCAGGTCGGCGTGGAAGGCGTTGGGGTCCTGGCCCTCGGCCGCCGCGAGCAGCGGGGCGGCCAGGGCGATGAGGGCGAGCAGCGCGACGACGACGGCCGCCACGAGTGCGGAGCGGCGGGCGCGGAGCCGGCGCCAGAACGGGAGCGCCCCGGAGGCGGGGGCCGTGTCGGTCCCCGCCTCCGTGACCAGCAGTGCTTCGGCCATGGCTACTTGACCGAGACCAGCGCGATGTCGAGTACGCCGGTCCAGTCGCTGATGACGACGTTCTTCACGTCCGCGCCGTAGAGGCGCTGGTAGACCGGGTGGAAGAGCGGCACGGTCAGTGCCTGCTCACCGATCTTCTTGTCCAGGGCGCCCCAGCGGGCGGCGGCGGCGTCGAGGTCGGTCAGCTTGTTGATCTCGTCGATCTCCTTGTTGACCGAGGCGTCGTCCAGCCGGCCGGTGTTGAAGTTGTAGCCGTCCTCGACGATCTGCCGGCCGTCGAAGATCGGCGCGAGGAACGGGCCGCCGGAGGGCCAGTCGGCGCCCCAGCCGGCGAGGAAGAAGCCGGGCTCGGACTTCACGTTGTACGCGGTCTCCGAGTAGGCGTTGTCCTCCAGGCCCTTGAGCTCGACCGTGATCCCGGCCTTCTTCAGGGCTTCCTGGATGGCGGTGGCGACCTCGGGGCTGGTGGCGAAGTTCTTCTCGTTGTCGTGCGTGAGGGTGACGGTCAGCCCGTTCGGGTAACCGGCCTCCTTCAGCACTTCCTTGGCCTTGGCGGCGTCACCCGTGGCGCCGGAGGGGAAGGCGTCGTACGCCGTGTACCCGAAGGACTTCTGCTCGGGCAGGAAGGTGGTGGCGGGCTCGGCGAGCGAGGAACCGCCGGCCGCGTTGATGACGGAGGTGCGGTTGACGGCGTACGAGATCGCCTGGCGCACCTTCGGGTTGTCGAACGGCTTCACCTTCGGGTTGAAGGCGATGTAGTTGGTGTAGCCGAAGTGGCCTTCGCCGACGCGGGCGGCGAGGGCCTTGTCGCCGGTGACCTTGGCGAGTTCGGCCGGGCCCAGGTTGGTGTCGGTGGTGACGGCGGCGGCGTCGGCCCCGCGCGAGGCGGAGAGGCGCTGGTTGATGACGGCCGGGTCCAGACCGGAGCGGACGTCGATCTTGTCCGGGTATGCCTTGCGCTCGGAGTCGGTCTTCTCGGACCAGTAGGGGTTGCGCTCCAGGACGAGGTGCTCGCCGTCGCCATCGTTGGAGACGACCTTGTACGGCCCCGAGGAGACGGGGTGGTTCTCGTAGGACGCGCCGGTGTCCTTGGCCTGCGGTACCGGTGTGGTCTGGGTCTGCGTCGCCAGGTAGGGGAACTCGCCCTCCGGCTTGTTCAGGTGGAAGACGATGGTCCGGTCGTCGGGCGTCTCGATCGAGGCGAGGCCCTTCTTGTCCTTGTACGGGCCCGCGTAGTCGGCGCCGCCGATCAGCCAGTCGCGCAAGTAGGGTGCGCCGCCGGAGAGTTCGGCGGCGAAGGAGCGCTCGATGCCGTACTTGACGTCCGCGCTGGTGATCGCGGTGCCGTCCTCGTACTTCAGCCCGTCCTTGAGCGTGTACGTCCACACGGTGGCGTTCTCGCTGGGCGTGCCCAGGTCGGTCGCCAGGTCGGGGACCACCTCGGCACCGGCGGCACCGGCCTCGCGGTTGCGGGTGGTGAGGGTGCGGAAGACCAGCGACGGGACGGCGCCGCCGCCGGAGGTGTAGAGCCGCGCCGGGTCGAAGTTCGCCTGGGGAGCGCGGTTGAGGACGCTGAGGGTGCCGCCCTTGGCGGGAGCGGCCGAGGAGGCACCGGAACCGGCGTCGCTCCCGCTCTCCTTCGGGCCGCAGGCCGCGACGGCCGAGCCCACGACGAGAACCACGACGGCCGCTGAGACGCGGCGGGATATGGCGGACGGCTGACGCATCGGAAGGGGACCTCTCGGTACTGCCCGGCCGGTTCGGCGGGGCGGATCGGCGGGGCGGAGAACACAGGAGAAAGCGGGAGAAAGCAGGAGAAAGCGCAGGAGGACACGCACGTCGGGAGACGGCCCGGGAAACGGGGACCGCGGGAGCGCGGCGCGCCTCACCGGGTACCCGTACGTGTCGCGCGAGGCCCGGGGAGGGGAGGAGGTCCGCCGGGCCGGCCGGCGCGTGCCGGGCGGGTCCGACCCGGGAGGAACCGGGTCCGGGGCATCTGCCGGAAGAGGCCGCGCCTGCGGACCGGTGGGCGCCGGGGACGTGGGCCGGAGCGCCGCACCGGATGCCCTTCGGGCTTCGGACGGCGGTCGGAGCACGACCGGGCAGGGGTCAGCGACAGAGAATGTCGGCGACGCAGTGCCTGGTCACGCCGATGAGCGCGCGCTCCAGGGCGGCGCTCTCGGAGGTGATCAGGATGCGTGACATGCGGAGAAATATGAACGACCGCTCATCCGCATGTCAATGCGAAATGAGACGGTCGTACCAATATATGGACAGGACGGATCAACTGACCGGATAGACCCAAGGGTTGGGCTTGCACGGGATGCCGTCGATGTCGAGCGATTTCGTCTGCTGCTGCATCACGGGCGCGAGCGTTCCCGGGGTCCGGCAGCTCACGTGGTTGTGCCCGAGCCGGTGTCCGACCTCGTGGTTGATGAGCATCTGCCGGTAGGGCAGAAGCTTGTCGGGGCCGAAGGTGACCGAACCCTGGGCCCACCGGTAGGCGTTGATCATGACGCGCTCGGTGGACGCGGAGTCGCAGGAGACGTTGTCCTCGGTGGTGTCCAGACCGGACTTCGCGCACCAGACCCCGGTGGTGCCGGGGCTGGCCAGGGTGATGACGAAGTCGGGTGTGCCCGTGGAGATCCGCTCGAAGGTCATGTCCCCGTGGTGCGCCCAACTCCGGTCGTCGTTCAGGGTCTTCTGCACGGCCTCGGCGAAGAGGGACGGGTCGAGGCCGAGTCCCACCTCCACGTCGATCCGGTAGCGGTACTTGTGCCCGGTGCCGGGAGCCTTGGCCGCACCCGGGACGACCTCGAACTTCCCGCCGCCCGCCAGATCGGCGGCGAGCGGGAAGGGCGTGGCCATCTTCTCCTCGTACGACATGGCCTTCAGCGGTGCGGGCGTGGCCGTCCCGGGGGTCGGGCGGTCGTCGGACCGCGAGGCCCCCTGACCACTCCCCCGGGTGCCGGACGCCTGCGGGGAACCGTCGCCGCCGTGCCCCTGGGCCACCTGCCCGGCCACGACCACGGCGAGCACGGTGGTCACCGCGGCCGCCGCGATACCGGTGAACGTCCGTCCCTTGCCGCCCCGGCCACCCTTGCCCGGGGTGCCGTCCGCGCCTTCGGCGCCGTCTCCGCCGCCGCCGTCCGGACCGTCGTCGCGCCGGTCCCCGGAGGCGGGCGCCTCGGCGGGTGCGGACACCCGCGAGGGGACGGGCCGCACCGGAAGTCCGGCGGACCGGGCGTCGAACGCCTCTACGAACTCGGGCCGGGGGCCAGGTATCAGCGGCGTACCGCCGGGCGCGGGCCGCGACACCGACCGGCCGACCGACGCACCCGCGCCGGCCGCCCTGCTGGGCGGGAATTCGCCCGAACGTGTCTGCTGCCGGGCCGGGCCTACGGGCTGTGCGGGCCGTCCGGCCTGCGGGGCCTCGCCCCGGCCGTAGCGCGGCTGCGGTCCCGTGCCCCAGCCGCCACCAGGTTCACGCTGTTCGGGGTGGCCGCCGCGCACCTGCGGGACGCCCTGGAACGGGGTGTCCGCGGGCGCCTCGGGCGGCCGCTGTCCGTCGCGCCCGGGGGGCGCCGGTTCGGGCGCCCGCCTGCGGCGGCCACTGCCGGAGCCCGCCCCCGGCGCACCGGCCCGGTCCGGTGCGGCTTCGCCCGCCGGACCTTCGGCCCCGGCGCCCCTTCGGCTGTGTCGTCCCACGCCCCGGATCAGCTCCCGTCGTTGTCTTCCACCAATTCCCGGATCGCCTGGGCGACCGCCTCCGGGTACTCCATCATCGCCACGTGCCCGGCCTCGGGCAGCGACAGCAGGCGCGAGTCGCGGAACGCCCCGGACGCCTTGCGCGCCATCCGGTACGAGACGAGCTTGTCCCGTCCGCCGTACACCAGGAGCGTCGGCGCGAGCACCCGCTCGGCCTGGCGCCACAGCCCCTGCTGCCCGCCGAGCGTGTACGCGTCGACGATGCCACGGGCGGAGCGCGCCATGGCGTCCCAGAAGTACGGCAGTTCCAGCCGTCGCTCCATCTCGGCCACCGCCTGGCGGAACCCCTCCTCGGTGATCCGCGAGGGATCGCCGTAACAGAGTGCCATGACACCGCGGGTGCGCTGTTCGGCGGTCATGCCCCGGCTGAGCCGGGAGAAGAGCGCGGCGACCCCGGGGAGCGCCAGCAGCCCGGTCGGCACGGCCGGGCGCTGGACGCGGATCTCGGGCAGGGCGGGCGAGACCAGGGTGAGGGTGCGCACCAGGTCGGGGCGGACGGCCGCGACCCGGGTGGAGACCGCGCCGCCCAGCGAGTTGCCGACGAGGTGGACCGGGCCGCGCCCCTGCGCGTCGAGCAGCCGGATGACCGCCCGGGCGTGCGCGGTCACCGAGTAGGCGCCGTCGTCCGGCGGCGGGGAGTCGCCGAACCCGGGCAGATCGACCGCCTCGCCGTCCACCACGTCGGCCAGCAGCGGCATCAGGGCGGACCAGTTCTGCGAGGACCCGCCCAGCCCGTGCACGTACAGCGCCGGAGGGAGCCCGGCGCGCGCGCCGGGCCGGGAACGGACGGTCAGGCTCAGCCCGGCCAGGGGGACGGTGCGCAGACTCTCCCCGGACCCGACGTGCACGGCACTGACCGTGGGGGCGACCGCCGCGGCGGCGGCCTGGACACCCGGCAGCTCGGTCGAAGACATGCGGCAATGTTACGAGACGATCACGCGCTGATTCATGTGTTCGCGGTCACAGGCCGCATCGCGGGGCAGGAGTCGAGCTCATAGGCTTCGGATGAGGGACGGAAGGGAGTCACCATGACGGTCGACCCGAGCGACCCGGAGACGTTCGAGAAGGAGCAGCCGGCCCCGCCGGGACTGGAGGCCCCCGACGCGGACACCGCGGAGCAGCGGACGGAGGTCCGGCAGGAGGACGACGACCCGCTGACGGAGGCCGGCGGCGAGGAGGCCGACGCGGCCGACGTCGCGGAGCAGACCAAGGTGGTCGTCGAGGACGAGGACGACTACCGCTGAGGTCGTGCCCCACACCGCCCCGTCACCGGCCGCCACCGCGGCCGGTGACGGGGCGGTGTGGGCCGGGCCGCCCGCAGGAGCGGCCGAGAAATGACCGAAACTCGCCCCGCCATGGATGATTACCCACGAAACGTGCATGTCAGGACCGCTTCGTCCCGGCACGGACGAGGTCGCGGCCCCGGTCCATGGCTACCGGAGTTGTCCGGTCCGTGAAATTCTGCGTCCGCGCCGCGCGCACCCGGGTTACCCAAAAGTACGATGGCCATGCGGCGCGGTCAGCAGTGGACACCGTGTCGGAACACACATTTGGGAGGCGGCGTGAGCGCCATCGAGCAGACAGAGGCAGCGCGCCCGCGGGGCACTCGCCTGCCCCGCCGCGCCCGACGCAACCAGCTCCTGGGCGCCGCCCAGGAGGTCTTCGTCGCACAGGGGTACCACGCCGCCGCGATGGACGACATCGCCGAGCGGGCCGGTGTCAGCAAGCCGGTCCTGTACCAGCACTTCCCCGGGAAGCTGGAGCTGTACCTGGCCCTTCTCGACCAGCACTGCGAGTCGCTGCTCCAGGCCGTGCGCACCGCGCTCGCGTCGACGACGGAGAACAAGCAGCGCGTCGAAGCCACCATGGACGCGTATTTCGCGTACGTGGAGGACGAGGGCGGCGCCTTCCGCCTGGTCTTCGAGTCGGACCTGACCAACGAGCCCGCCGTGCGCGAGCGGGTGGACCGGGTGTCGCTCCAGTGCGCGGAGGCGATCTCGGACGTCATCGCGGGCGACACCGGCCAGTCCAAAGACGAATCGATGCTGCTGGCCGTCGGGCTGGGCGGGGTCGCGCAGGTGGTGGCCCGCTACTGGCTCTCCAGCCCCTCCGGCATCCCGCGCGACACGGCCGTGCAGCTGCTCACCTCGCTCGCCTGGCGCGGCATCGCGGGCTTCCCGCTGCACGGGGCCGAATAGCGGCACCCGGCGTGTTCGCTGCGGGCGTGGCCGGTCGGGCCCTGAGCGCTCGGCCCACCGGGCTAATGTGGCTGCGTACGGCGCGGCTACCGCGCAGGGACTGACCGTCGGAGGGACATAGCCGTGGAGGTCAAGATCGGGGTGCAGCACACGCCCCGCGAGATCGTTCTGGAGAGCGGGCTTTCCGCCGAGGACGTCGAGAGCGCGGTCACCGAGGCGCTCGGCGGCAAGGCGCGGCTGCTCAGCCTCACGGACGACAAGGGCCGCAAGGTCCTGGTGCCGGCCGACCGGATCGCGTACGTCGAGATCGGCGAGCCGGCGGCCCGGCGTGTCGGGTTCGGCGCGCTCTAAGCGGCACCAGGCGCGGCACGACGGAGCGGCCCGGCGGGATGTCCCGCCGGGCCGCTCCGCGCGTTCGGGGAGCACACCGCTCCGCACGTTCGGGAAGCGCGCCGCCCCGCGCGTCGACCCGGCGGAACGCGGCGCTCCGCCGAAAGGTTTCCCCAGGCCGCGGAAGGGTTGCGTGACGCAGGTCACGGGTAGGACGGCACAGGGCCTTCCACTCGATCCGGACGGAAGGCTCCAGGGCTGAGAAGCCCTCTCCGTCGCCCCCGCGACCGCGGGGACGGAACCACGAACTCCGCGAGGTGATGCTCCGTGATCTGGGAATCCTTCGGCTCCGCCGTGGTCGGTCTCGCCCTGTCCTGGGCCGCCCTCCGCGTCCTGCCCGGCCGGCTTCCGTCGGCCCGTGCGGTGTACCCCTCCGGCGCCCTGGGAGCCCTGTTCGGGGCGTATCTGACGGACGGTGTGCTCTACTCCGGGCACGCCACGGCGACGGTGGCCGGCGCGCTGGTGGTCGGAGCGGTGACGCTGTCGCTGCTGATCCGGCCGCGCGGCCGGAGCCGGATCACCGGTTCGGCGGCGGCGCGGTAGTCACCGCCCCCGTCCGCGGTACCTCAGGCCGCGAGGCCCAGGGCGGCCATCCGCTTGGTGTGCGCCTCGGTGATCCGGGAGAACATCCGGCCGACCTCGGCGAGGTCGAAGCCGTCCGCCACCCCGCCCACCAGCATCGTGGAGAGCGCGTCGCGGTCGGCGACCACCCGCTGGGCCTGCGAGAGCGCCTCGCCCATCAGCCGCCGGGCCCAGAGGGCGAGCCGGCCGCCGACGCGGGGGTCGGCCTCGATCGCGGCCCGTACCTTCTCCACCGCGAAGTTCCCGTGACCGGTGTCGTCCAGGACGGCGAGCACCAGGTCCCGGGTGTCCGTGTCGAGCCGGATGGCGACCTCGCGGTAGAAGTCGCTGGCGATCGAGTCGCCGACGTACGCCTTCACCAGGCCCTCCAGCCAGTCGGAGGGGGCGGTCTGGCGGTGGAAGTCGTCCAGCGCCTTGGCGAACGGCTCCATGGCCCCGGTCGGGTTCTCACCGATCGCCGAGAGCCGGTCGGTGAGCTGCTCGAAATGATGGAATTCCGCGGAGGCCATCTTCGCCAGTTCCGCCTTGTCGCCGAGGGTCGGCGCGAGTTTGGCGTCCTCGGCGAGCCGCTCGAAAGCGGCCAGTTCCCCGTACGCGAGGGCGCCCAGCAGATCCACCACGGCGGCGCGGTACTGCGGGTCGACCGATGCCGTCGACCAGCTTCCGGCAGCGGTGCCGGTCGGTGCGGGGGCTTCGTCGGGCGTGCGAGCGGCGTTGTCAGGCGTCTCCATGGAGCGCACAATAGCCCGCACGGCCCTGGTGGTAAGGGCCCGGTCCACCACCGAGATCACACCGTTCCGATGAATTCGCCCAACACACATGCGCGAATCCGGGGTACAGTGGTATTGCGCTTACTGAGCATTTTCGTATGCCAGAGGCGCGCCCTTGAATGAGGATGCCCGGTCGGTGGCCCGATCGGCTCCGACCCGACAGCCCTCCACGCGGGTCGTACACACCGTACGACCGCAGATGAGGGGCCCCCTCAGCGGCACGAGCGCTCGAGCGACGGCAGTGGTCCCGCGCCACCCGCGCCCTCCCCGAGGGCCGGATGACCAACCCCGGCACGGTACGACCCCCAGCGTTCGCCTCGGTCCGCGTCTCACAGAAGAGGCAGCACCCTGACTACCTTCCGCGACCTCGGGATTCTCCCCGAGACGGCCGAGGCCCTCGAAGCCGTCGGCATCATGTCCCCCTTCCCGATCCAGGAGATGACGCTCCCCGTAGCGCTCTCCGGCAGCGATGTCATCGGCCAGGCGAAGACCGGTACCGGCAAGACGCTGGGCTTCGGCCTGCCGCTGCTGGAGCGCGTCACCGTCCCCGCCGACGTCGAGGCGGGCCGGGCCGCGCCCGAGAAGCTGACGGACGCGCCGCAGGCGCTCGTCGTCGTGCCCACCCGCGAGCTCTGCCAGCAGGTCACCAACGACCTCCTCACCGCGGGCAAGGTCCGTAACGTCCGCGTCCAGGCCATCTACGGCGGCCGGGCGTACGAGCCCCAGGTCGAGGCGCTGAAGAAGGGCGTCGACGTGGTCGTCGGCACCCCCGGCCGGCTGCTCGACCTGGCGGGCCAGCGCAAGCTGGACCTGTCCCACGTCCGCGCCCTCGTCCTCGACGAGGCCGACGAGATGCTGGACCTGGGCTTCCTGCCCGACGTCGAGCGCATCCTCACGATGCTGCCGGCCAAGCGTCAGACCATGCTCTTCTCGGCGACGATGCCCGGCGCCGTGATCAGCCTCGCCCGCCGCTACATGTCGCAGCCCACGCACATCAACGCCACGTCGCCCGACGACGAGGGCACGACGGTCAAGAACACGACCCAGTTCGTGTACCGGGCGCACAACATGGACAAGCCCGAGATGGTCTCGCGCATCCTCCAGGCCGACGGCCGGGGACTGGCGATGATCTTCTGCCGCACCAAGCGCACCGCCGCCGACATCGCGGAGCAGCTGGAGAAGCGCGGCTTCGCCTCCGGCGCGGTCCACGGAGACCTCGGTCAGGGCGCCCGTGAGCAGGCGCTGCGCGCCTTCCGCAACGGCAAGGTCGACGTCCTCGTCTGCACCGACGTCGCGGCACGCGGTATCGATGTCGAGGGTGTGACCCACGTCATCAACTACCAGTCCCCCGAGGACGAGAAGACCTACCTGCACCGCATCGGCCGTACCGGCCGCGCGGGCGCCAAGGGCACCGCCGTCACGCTGGTGGACTGGGACGACATCCCGCGCTGGCAGCTGATCAACAAGGCGCTGGACCTGAAGTTCCCGGACCCCCCGGAGACGTACTCCACCTCGCCGCACCTGTTCTCGGACCTCGGCATCCCCGAGGGCACCAAGGGCATACTGCCGCGTGCCGAGCGGACCCGTGCGGGTCTGCGCGCGGAGGAGCTCGAAGACCTCGGCGAGACCGGTGGCCGGGGCCGCAAGGCTCCCGCCTCCTCGGGTCCCGCCCGGGAGACTCGTGAGGCCCGTGAGGAGCGCCCCGCGCGCACCCCGCGTCAGCGCCGCCGCACCCGTGGCGGAGCCGGCCAGGAGGAGGGCGCCGCCACGGTGCCCGCACCCGCCACCGAGGCCGTACCGGCGCCGGAGAGCGCCGGGGCGACGGAGCCGCGCACCCCGCGCCGCCGCCGTCGTGGCCGGGTCGGTGTCGCGGAGGCCGTCGCCGCCGAGGCTGCAGCCGTCGCCGTGGCGGAGGCTCCCGCACCGGTCGCGAAGGCGCCCGAGGCCGTCGTCGTCGAGGCCCCCGTGGCCGTCGAGCCCGCCAAGCCGGCCCGTCGCCGCCGCACCCGTGCCGCCGCTCCGGCCGAGCCGGAGTTCCAGACGGTGGCCGCCGTCGCCGTGGGCTTCACCGAGCCCGCCGCCGAGGTCAAGGCCGAGACGAAGCCGCGCCGCCGTCCCCGGGTCGTGAAGCCCGCCGAGGACGAGGTCGACTTCCAGATCGCCCCGCCCTCGGAGCCCGAGTCCGAGAGCCGCCCGCGCCGCCGTCCCCGTACGGCCGCCAAGCCGGCCACGGAGACGAAGGCCGAGGCGAAGCCCCGGACCCGCAAGGCCGCCGCGCCGAAGACCGCCGTGAAGGCCGAGCCCGAGGCGGCCGTGGCCGCACCGGCCGCCGACGCCGCGGAGGAGAAGCCGAAGCGCCGTCGCCGCGCCGTCGCCAAGCCGGAGACCACGGTGGTCGCCGAGGCGGAGGCCGTGGCGGGCGAAGCGGCCGAGGCTCCGGCCCCCCGGACCCGCCGCCGACGGACGACCCGCCCGGCGACCGCCGAGGCCGCGTCGACCGAGAGCTGACGCTCGCGGCTCCGCACCGAACGCCGGACGGCCCCGCTCCCCGCACACCGGGGGGCGGGGCCGTCCGGCGTTTCCGGTGCACGGGCCCCCACCGGCCCACGCGTCCGCCCGTCACGCGCCCACCGGCCCACGCGTCCGCCCGGCACGCGCGCCCGTCGGCACGCCCCCGCCCGCCCGACGGGAATCACCGGACACCGCCTAACCTCGTCCCATGAGCCGGCCGCCGACCTTCACCCCGCCTCCCTGTGCCCGTGCCCGCGCGCTGCGTACCGCGCGCGGCGACTTCGCCGTGCTGGACGCCATGCCGCGTACGGACCCGCGCGGCACGGTCCTGATGCTCCCCGGCTACACCGGGAGCAAGGAGGACTTCGTCGCCCTCCTCGAACCGCTGACCGCCGCCGGTTTCCGCGCCGTCGCCGTGGACGGCCGGGGGCAGTACGAAAGCCGGGGAACGGGTCGTCAGGAGACGTACGCGCAGGGCGAGTTGGCGCTGGACGTCCTCGCGCAGGCGCTGGCGGCCGATACGGCCGACGGCACGCCGACGCACCTGCTCGGCCACTCGCTGGGCGGCCAGATCGCCCGTGCGGCCGTGCTCATCGACTCCGCGCCGTTCCGCTCGCTGACGCTGATGTCGTCCGGACCGGCCGAAGTCTCCGCCGGGCAGCGGGACAAGGTGAAGCTGCTCGGCGACGCGCTGGCCGCGCTGACCATGGATCAGGTGTGGGACGCGATGCGGGCGCTGGACCCGCCGGAGGACGCGGCCACCGGCGGCGGCGAGGATCTGCGCCGCCGGTGGCTGATGAACGACCCCGCGCAGCTGATCGCCACCGGCCGCCAGTTGTCCGTGGAGCCGGACCGGGTGGACGAGCTGGCCGCGACCGGCCTGCCCGTCCACGTCCTGTCCGGTGAGCGCGACGACGTGTGGCCGGTCGGGCTGCTCACCGCGATGGCCGGCCGGCTGGGTGCCCGCCGCACCACGGTCGCGGGCGCGGAGCACTCCCCCAACACCGCGCGCCCCGAGGAGACGGCGGCGGCGCTGGTGGCGTTCTGGGAGAGCCTCTGATCCCCCCGGAGCCTCCCGGGCTTCGCCGCAGACTCCCGGGCCCGGCCCGCAGACTCCCGGCCCTCCCCGAAGCCCGCAGACTCCCGGCCTACCCCGAAGCCCGCAGACTCCCGGCCCTCCCCGAAGCCCGCAGACTCCCGGCCCTCCCTGACGTCTGCGGCTAGAACTGCGCCTGGAGGTGCTGCCAGAAGCCGTCGCGCAGCGCCCGGCGCAGCGGGGCGTGCCCGCGCAGGGAGTGCTGGAGCAGGCGTTCCGCCTCGACCAGGAGGTCCTGGTCGACGGAGCCCGGCAGGTACGGGTGGCCCGGCATCAGGTCGACCAGGGACTCGCGGCCCTTGGCGGCGAGCCAGGCGGCGGCGACCTGCGCCCCGACGAAGCGAACGTCCTCGCGGGAGGGCGCCGGGCCCTCGTCCTCGTACGTGGTGACCGGGCGGCGGGTGACGTACGGGCGACAGAAGTCCAGGTCGAAGGTGCGCTGGCTGTCCACCTCCCAGAGCAGCGGCTCGGCCTGGTTGCGGCCCTCGCCGGCCTCGATGCCCCAGAGGTGCACGCGGGCGCCGTACCCCTGGGCGGCCTCCACGGCCGAGACGAGGTCCTCGTCGCCGCCGACGAGCGCGGCGTCGCTGATGGCGCGGTGGCGGGCGAGCGATTCGAGGTCGGTCCGGATGAGGGAGTCGACGCCCTTCTGCTGGTTGTTGGCGTTGAGGTTGCCGAGGCGCACCTTGACGTCGGGCAGTTCGGCGATGGACTGCTGCTCGGTGGTGTGGATGCGGCGCCGGGCGCCGTCGTACCAGTAGACGCGGAGCAGCCGGCTGTCCGCGAAGATCGTGCGGGCCTGTTCGATGAACGCCTCGATCAGACCTCCGGAGTCGAGGTCGAAGGAGCGGCGGTCCTCGGTCCCGGTGACGAGGAGTCCGGCGGCGGCGTAGACGTAACCCGCGTCGACGAAGATCGCGTGGGTGGAGGGGGTCTTCGAGACCTCGGCGAGGACGCGCTGGAGGAGTTGGTTCGTCAGGTCCAGGCGGTCGCGGATGTCGTCCGGGGTGGTGGGGAAACCGGCTTCGGTCATGGGCGGCTCGACGTCCGTGTCGGGGCGACTACCTGCGGGTACTTAGACATCCAAAAAATTTCCTTAGCGTAGGGAATGTTTTCCGTGGGGTGCGCCGTTGTACCCCTCGTAGGGAGCGGGACCGTGCGGCCTCGCTTCCTTATCCTTGCGGACGGGAATCCCCGTCCGACCAGTAGTTCTCCAGCAGGAGGATCGGACGAAGGGAAGCCCTGTGCGCTTCGAGATCATGCGACTCGACGATGTCGACGGTACCGCCGTGGACAGCACCGTCGTAGACGCCGCCTCCGTCAACCGGATCGTGCAGCAGGCCGCGGCAATGGGCCAGCGCATCTACATTCGGCCGGCCGAAAGCCCGGCCTCGTAACACCTTCCGGCAGTACGCCTTGATGAGATGACGAGTCGCCCCCGTACGGATCTCCGTACGGGGGCGCTGTGCGTCCGGGGCCGGTCCCGGGCGGCCGGGGACCGGTTCAGCTGTTCTGGATGACCTGGGTGACGCCGTTGATGATCTGCTGCACCGCGATGGCGGAGAGCATCATTCCGGCGAGCCGGGTCACCAGCACCACACCGCCGTCCTTGATGACCCGGATGATCAGCAGCGAGTAGCGCATGGTCAGCCAGAGCACCACGTGCATGACGACGATCGCCGCCCAGACCGAGATCTGGCTGCTCACGGTGTGCGCGTGCTGCACGGCGAGGATCACCGAGACGATCGCGCCGGGTCCGGCGAGCAGCGGCATGCCGAGGGGTACGAGCGCCACGTTGACGTCCTTCGTCTGCGTCGGCTCGTCCGTCTTGCCGGTGAGCAGGTCCAGCGCGATGAGCAGCAGGAGCAGACCGCCGGAGATCATCAGCGCGGGTACGGAGACGTGCAGGTAGTCCAGGATCTGCTGGCCGAGGACGCCGAAGACGGCGATCACCCCGAAGGCGACCGCGACCGCCTGGAGCGCCATCCTGCGCTGGGTCTTCGCGGGGCGGCCCGCGGTGAGGGCCAGGAAGATCGGTGTGATCCCCGGCGGGTCCATGATCACGAAGAGGGTGAGGAAGAGGGAACCGAAAACAGCGACGTCGAACACGGTGAGCCTTGCGGGAGAAGAGAACGAGCAGGTCGGGGGCGGCCGCGCGGGCGGCCCCGGCCCACCGGAGCGCGGGGCTACGGGACCGGCCGGGGTGCGGTGACGGCGGGAGAGGGTGCGGAGGGCGCGCGGCACCGGGGTGCGGCCGGGTACGGCTGCGGCGGCCGGAGATCCGGCCGCCGGAGAACCCGGAAGAACCGGGGAACCCGGAGGAAGCTTCCGGAGAACCCGGAAGAAAGGGATGCGGCCCTCAGCGGTGGAGGGCTCCACCGGCGCCCGGCACCGGGAAGGCTCCCGTGGCGCGCCGGGTGATCTCGCCGTAGATCTCGGGGTCGGTGGTGTACTCGCCGAGCGCGACGGTCTTGCGGCTGCCGTGGTAGTCGCTGGAGCCGGTGGTGAGCAGCCCCACGTCGGCGGCGAGGCCGCGCAGCCGGGCGCGGGTGGCGGTGTCGTGGTCCATGTGGTCGACCTCGATCCCGTCGAGTCCCGCGGCGGCGAGCCGGGCGATGGCCGATTCGGGGACGACGGAGCCGCGCTTGACGGCCGCCGGGTGGGCGAAGACGGTGACCCCGCCCGCCGCCTTGACGAGCCGGACGGCGTCGAAGGGGTCGAGTTCGTGCTTGCCCGCGTGCGCCCGGCCGCCGTCGGCGAGCCACTCGGGGGTGAACGCGTCGGAGACGGTGGGGACGACGCCCAGTTCGACGAGAGCGGCGGCGACGTGCGGGCGGCCCACCGAGCCGTCCCCGGCGATCCTCGCGACCTGGTCCCAGGTCACCGGCACGCCGAGCGCCTGGAGCTTGCCCACCATGGCCCGGGCGCGCGGCACCCGGTCGTCCCGGACCAGTTCGCGCTCGCGGGCGAAGACGGGCTCCTCGGGGTCGAAGAGGTACGCCAGCATGTGCAGGCTCACCCCGTCGAGGCGGCAGGAGAGTTCGGCGCCGGTGACGAGGGTGAGGCCCTCGGGGAGGGCGGCGAGCGCCTCGGCGTGGCCGCGCACGGTGTCGTGGTCGGTGAGGGCGACGACGTCGAGTCCGGCGGCGGCCGCCTTGGCGACCAGCTGGGCCGGGGTGTCCGTACCGTCGGACGCGGTGGAGTGCGTGTGCAGGTCGATACGCACGACGGTGACTCCTGTGCTCGCGGCGGACGGTGGGGACGCTCCAGGATAACGAACGCCGCGACCTCACCCGGACGGCCGCACGGACCCGCCCCGCCGCCGGGCGGTGCCGGGTACGGCCCAGTGGGCCCGGCCCAGGGACTGCCCACTGCCGTCAGCGCGGTGCGGGGCCCTGCGCCGACGGGAACGGCCGGGCCCGGCCCGCCCGATGCCCACTGCCGTCAGCGCGGTGCGGGGCCCTGCCGGGGCGGGCCTTCGGGGATGCCGAGCAGGCGCGGGGTGAGGGCGCCGCAGGGCACCAGGTCCGTTTCGGCGCCGGCGTCGCGGAGGTCGGTGAGGACCAGTTCGTCGTACATGAGCAGCGCCGACTGCTGGGGCCAGACGATCGCCCAGAGCCAGAGCCCGCGCGCCTCGCCCGCGAAGACGGCCCGGTCCTCGGGTACGCCGTGCACCTGCCAGAGCGGGGTCGGACGTCCGGCGGCGAGCACCTTGGCCACGGGGGGACCGTCGACGCGCATCCGGGGGCCGGGGTCGGGGCCTTCGATCCCGGCGTAGCGGGCGCCGAGCCCGACGCCGAGCTCCTCGGCGACCAGCAGCATCTCGCCCATCCCGCCGAGCGGTCCCGGTCCCGAGCAGGCCAGTGCGGTGGCGCGGCCGCCGCTGCGGTCGTCGCCGGCGTGTGCCACGCCCGTGAACAGCCAGCCGACCGGCAGCGGCCACGGCATCCACACCGGCACCTGTGCGCGGTGGACCACCACTCCGAGGGCCTCCACGCTGGGCGGGACCACCGGTTGCATCGGATGGACCGGACCGTGCGCGGGGCACTGCCAGGAGTCGGCGAAGAGACCGGGCGCCCTGACCCGGCCACCGCACTTCGGGCAACTGGGTTCGCCCCTCATAGCGACCCACGGTCCCCCTCCCGGGTCGCCACGTCAAGGACGGTCACCCGTCCGCAGCGTGGCTCCCACCAGGGGCAATAGATGTAGCTTGCATCTATTAGCGGACCTAACTTATTCTGTGTATCGCACAGGCATCTGTCCCGGACCGTGCGCCACGGGCGGTGCGCCGGGGCCTTGCGGCCGTCAGGACCGCAGCCGCCATGAGGAGAGTGGGAACACCATGCAGGGAGAGGATCCGTTCGACGAAGGGGCCACCAGCATCCTTCGCCAGCCCAAGGCGGTCTGGGCGACCGCCGGCGCCTCGGTCGTGGCGTTCATGGGCATCGGTCTGGTCGACCCGATTCTGCCGTCCATCGCCAAGGGACTGGACGCGACGCCGAGCCAGGTGTCGCTGCTGTTCACCTCGTACTTCCTGATCACCGCGTTCGCGATGCTCGTCACCGGCTTCGTCTCCAGCCGCATCGGCGGGAAGAAGACCCTGCTGGCCGGGCTGGCGCTGGTCGTGGTGTTCGCCGCGCTCTCCGGTACGTCCTCCTCGGTCGGCGAGCTGGTCGGCTTCCGGGCCGGCTGGGGGCTCGGCAACGCGCTCTTCGTCTCCACCGCGCTGGCCGTGATCGTCGGCGCCGCCGCCGGTGGCAGCGCGGCGGCGATCCTGCTGTACGAGGCGGCGCTCGGCCTCGGCATGGCGTGCGGCCCGCTGGTGGGCGCGCTGCTCGGCAACGCCAGCTGGCGCTACCCGTTCTTCGGTACCGCCGCCCTGATGGCGATCGGGTTCGTCTGCATCGGCGCGTTCCTGAGGGAGCAGCCGAAGCCGGCCAGGAAGACCTCGCTGCTCGACCCGGTCAGGGCGCTCGGCCACGGCGGACTGGCCTCGGTCGCGGGCTCGGCGTTCTTCTACAACTACGCGTTCTTCACCATCCTCGCGTTCACCCCGTTCGTGCTGGACATGACCCCGTACAAGTCGGGCGCGGTCTTCTTCGCCTGGGGCCTGCTGCTCGCGGTCTTCTCGGTCTTCGTCGCCCCGCGGCTCCAGGCGCGCTTCGGCTCACTGAAGGTGCTGGGCGCCTCGCTCGTGCTCTTCGCGGCCGACCTGCTGGTCCTCGGGTACGGCGACCACGTCACCGCGATCGTCTGCACGATCGTCTCGGGCGCCTTCATCGGCATGAACAACACCGTCTACACCGAGCTCGCCCTCGGCGTCTCCGACGCACCCCGCCCGGTGGCGAGCGCCGGCTACAACTTCGTCCGCTGGTTCGCCGCGGCCGCCGCCCCCTACCTCGCGCCGAAGATCGAGGAGTGGAGCGATGCGCGCGTCCCGTTCGTGGTCGCCGCCGTCGCGGCCGTGGCCGGTGCCCTGATCGTCTGGGTACGCCGCTCCGCGCTCACCCACGAGGCCGAGGAGGTCCAGCCCCGGCACGCCACCGAGGACGGCGTCTCGGCCTTCGCGGGCTGACGGCCCCGGAGAGCGGACAGGAAAAGAGGGGCCCCGCCGACCGGACACGGCCGGCGGGGCCCCTCTTCGTACGACCGCGGCCCCGAACCGGGGCGGTCAGCTCAGCGGTACGGCGGTACGCGGTCAGTCCAGCGGTACGGAGGTACGCAGCGGGTCGCGCAGGTCCGTGCCGTGCGAGAGCCAGCGCTCCTGGAGCTCCTGGCCTCCCCGGACCCGCTTCCAGGCGGCCTCGTTCGCGGTCATCGGGAGCAGCGGCAGGAAGCGCACCGGGTCCATCGGCTCGTCCAGCTCCAGGTCCTCCACCAGCCCGCCGGACTCGGCGACCAGCACCGAGGAGAAGGGGGCGGACGGCCAGAGCGGGTCGCCCACGTCGAGGGAGGCGCCGGGTGCCACGATCACTCCTTCGACCTGCGGGGACGCCGCGAGTACGGCGAGCGGGCGGAGCACCTGGTCGGTGTCGGCGAGCCCGGCGCGTACGGAGAGCACCAGCTCGGCGCGGGGGCCCTTCACCGGGTCGGCGAGCGGCGAGGTGGGGTCCGCCATGGGCTGGGCGGACATGCCGAGGGTGGCGTAGCGGACCACGTCGCCGTCGAGGAAGCGCAGCACTTCGATGCGGTCCGTACCGAGGAAGGTCACGGCGGCGCGGGCGTCCGGCTCCCCGAGGGCGGTGCACAGCCGGGCTTCGACGAGCGCGAGAATTTCTTCCATGTCGCGAGCATAGAACGCGTATCGAACGGGCAAAGTAAGGGATTGACCCTTGGCCGGGCTGATAGCCTGGCCGCCGGTCGGGACAGCGCGCGACGCGGCGCCCTCTCCGTCCCGACAGCACGTCGTCCCCCACGGGGGACCGGCCGGAGGAGGTGGGGACTGCCATGGATCCAAGTCGACCGTGCAGTACCAAGCGCTCTTCCGTCTCCACCGTATCCCGGTGATTTCTTAAGCCCTCTCGGTCAGGGCTCGTGGCTTGTCGCACGGCGGAAGAGCATCCCGTTTTTGCCTGTCTGTAGCGAACGCCGTCGCCACCGCTCCGCGGTGCCGCCCGCTTTGCGGACGTGGTTCACACGTCTCCATTCCGGGCTGTTCCGCCTGCGCGCACCGCACGGCCCTTTCGTGTAGGAGCCAGCCATGTCCATGATCCGTGACCTGCGCGCCGCCGTGCGCCCCTCCCTGCGTCCGTCCCTCCGCAAGGAACCCGTCCCGCACAACGGTTACGACACCACCCGTGACCCGTCCGCCTCCAGTGCCGTGGTGGACTGCGCGGTCTACCGCGACGGCCGTCGCATGGAGGCGTCCGCCTGCCAGACCCCGCACGAGGCGATGCTTCGGGTGCGCGAGGGCGGCGGCTTCGCCTGGATCGGGCTGCACGAGCCCACCGAGGCCGAATTCGCCGTCATCGCACGGGAGTTCGGGCTGCACCCACTGGCGGTGGAGGACGCGGTCCACGCCCACCAGCGGCCGAAGCTGGAGCGGTACGACGACACGCTCTTCACGGTCTTCAAGACCATCCACTACGTCGAGCACGCCGAGCTCACCGCGACCAGCGAGGTCGTCGAGACCGGCGAGGTCATGTGCTTCACCGGCCGGGACTTCGTGATCACCGTCCGGCACGGCGGCCAGGGCTCGCTGCGCGCGCTGCGCCACCGCCTCCAGGACGACCCGGAGCTGCTCGCCAAGGGACCGTCCGCGGTGCTGCACTCCATCGCCGACCACGTGGTGGACGGGTACATCGCGGTGGCGGACGCGATGCAGGACGACATCGACGAGGTCGAGATCGACGTCTTCTCCACCCCGACGAAGGGCAGCGCGCGCGGCACCGACGCCGGGCGGATCTACCAACTCAAGCGCGAGGTACTGGAGTTCAAGCGGGCCGTCTCGCCGCTCCAGCGGCCGATGCAGCTCCTCAGCGAGCGGCCGATGCGGCTGATCGACCCGGACATCCAGAAGTACTTCCGCGACGTGGCCGACCACCTCGCCCGGGTGCAGGAGGAGGTCCTCGGCTTCGACGAACTGCTGAACTCGATCCTCCAGGCCAATCTGGCGCAGGCGACCGTCACCCAGAACGAGGACATGCGCAAGATCACGTCCTGGGCCGCCATTGTCGCCGTACCCACGATGATCTGCGGGGTCTACGGCATGAACTTCGAGCACATGCCGGAACTCCGGTGGACGTACGGCTATCCGATGGTGCTGGGCGTCATCGCGGTGGTCTGTTTCTCCATCCACCGGACGCTGAAGCGCAACGGCTGGCTGTAGCGGACCCCGTGGACGCCCGGACGGCCCCGTACGGCGGGCCGTTAGGCTCTTCGCCATGACTGCTGACTCGTTGCTCGGGCAGGCCCTCGTCGAGGAGGCCACCAAGAAGTCCGGCCTGGTCTGGGTGCGCGCCTCCGGCGCCGCCCGGGCGCTCTGGCACGTCTGGCACGAGGGCGCGGCGGTGCTCGTCGGCGGGCCCGGCGAGCAGCCGCTCCCGGAGGGGCTGGCGGACGGCGTACGGGCCGAGGTGACGGTGCGCAGCAAGGACAAGGGCGGCCGGATCGTCGCGTGGACCGCCGAGGTGGCCGAACTCGCCCCGCACTCCGAGGAGTGGGAGGCGGCGGTCGCGGAGCTCAAGGGGAAGCGGCTGAACGCGCCGGACGCCGAGCGGCTGACGGAGCGCTGGGCGGCCGGCTGCCGGGTGGTGCGGCTGACGCCGGTGGCGCACACCACCGACCTGCCGGACGGCTCGCTCGCCGCCCGCCCGCTCGACACCCCGGCGATCACCCGGGAGCCGGTGCCGGCCGGGCTCCCCCGGCTGCTGCTGAAGAGGAAGCGCCGCGGCAAGGGCTGAGCGCACGGCCCCGGACGTACGAACGGCTCAGCCGGAGTTCTTCGGCAGCTGGCCGCCGTAGTCGACGGTGTCGTCCTGCGGCGGGGCCGCCAGTTCGAAGGAGCGCCCCCAGTCGGCGAGGGTGACCGTGCCGCCTCCGCCGCCGCGCGCCACCCTGACGGGGTACGGGGTGCCCTTGAGCGATACGTCGAGCGCGCCGCCCTCGCCCTTCCCGCCCAGGATCTGGATGACGGGCACGCCGGTGACCTTGTCCCGGCCGCCCTTGTTGACGGTGCCGTGCAGCGAGAGCACTCCGTCGAGCAGGGTGTCCTTCTCGGTGAAGCCGCGCAGCCGCTTGTACGTGGGGTCGTCCTCGGGGACCTTGACGTACTTGCCGTCGAGCTTCTCGGCGGCCTCCGCGTCGTCGTCCCCGCCCTTGCCGTCCTGCGCGTCCCGCTCGGCGCTCCAGAAGGCAGCGTCCGCCTTGAGGTAGAGGTCGTCGCCGACCCGGAGCACGGCGAAGGTGTTCTCCTCCGAGGTGACGGAGCCCGTGCCGCCGTCGGCGTTGAGCCGCATGTCGAGGGTGTAGCTGCCGTCCTTGCTGATGAGGGTGCCCGCGAGGTGGACGGCGGTGGCGCCGTCGGCGGCGGCTCTGGCCCGGGTGTCGATCTCCGCGGCGGAGAGCTTGCCGATTCCGTTCGTGCCCTCGTCGGGGTCGTCGCCCGCGCAGGCGGTGAGGCCCAGGGCGAGCTGTGCCCCGAGCGCCACGGCGAGCGCGGTCCGGCGGGCCCGTACGGCGGGAGCGTAGGAGGTCACGCGCACTTGCCTCTCGTCATACGTGTGGGATGGCAAGCGGCAGCGTACCCGGGGTTCGGGCGCTGTCCGGAAGGGAGCCGTCCGGACGCGCTCCGGGGCCGGTACGGAGCGGTACGCAGTGGTACGGGCTAGCCTGAATCCGGCATACCGGCGTCATCGACGCCCCTGACGTGCCATGAAATGACCACGTCAGGCATCGCACGCGGCAACCGGCACGGAAGGGGTGCGCAATGGCATCGGGCGCGCCCAGGGTCTTCGTCTCGCACCTCTCCGGAGTCCCGGTCTTCGACCCCAACGGCGACCAGGTCGGCCGGGTCCGCGATCTGGTGGCGATGCTGCGCGTCGGCGGCCGGCCGCCCCGGCTGCTCGGCATGGTGGTGGAAGTGGTCAGCCGACGGCGCATCTTCCTGCCGATGACCCGGGTGACGGGCGTGGAGTCCGGCCAGGTCATCACCACCGGCGTGGTCAACATGCGCCGCTTCGAGCAGCGGCCCACCGAGCGCCTGGTGCTCGGCGAGTTCCTGGACCGGCGGGTGCGGCTCACGGAGTCCGGCGAGGAGGTCACCGTCCTCGACGTGGCCATCCACCAGTTGCCGGCCCGCCGCGACTGGGAGATCGACAAGTACTTCGTCCGCAAGGGGCGCGGCGGGGCGCTGCGCCGCAAGGGCGAGACGCTGACCGTCGACTGGTCGGCGGTGAGCGGCTTCGCACTGGAGGAGCACGGACAGGGCGCCGAGAGCCTGGTCGCCACCTTCGAACGGCTGCGCCCCGCCGACGTCGCCAACGCCTTGCACCATCTGACGCCCAAGCGCCGGGCGGAAGTGGCCGCCGCCCTCGACGACGACCGGCTCGCCGACGTGCTGGAGGAGCTGCCGGAGGACGACCAGGTGGAGATCCTCGGCAAGCTCAAGGAGGAGCGCGCGGCGGACGTGCTGGAGGCGATGGACCCGGACGACGCGGCGGACCTCCTCTCCGAGCTGCCCGAGGAGGACAAGGAGCGGCTGCTGACGCTGATGCGCCCGGACGACGCGGCCGACGTGCGGCGGCTGATGAGTTACGAGGAGCGGACGGCGGGCGGTCTGATGACGACCGAGCCGATCGTGCTGCGCCCGGACGCCACGGTCGCGGACGCGCTCGCCCGGGTGCGGCAGTCGGACCTCTCCCCGGCGCTCGCCGCGCAGGTGTACGTCTGCCGGTCGCCCGACGAGACGCCCACCGGCAAGTACCTCGGCACCGTCCACTTCCAGCGGCTGCTGCGGGATCCCCCGTTCGCGCTGGTCAGCTCGATCGTGGACAGCGACCTCCGGCCGCTGCCGCCGCACACCCCGCTGACGGTGGTGACCAGCTATCTGGCCGCGTACAACCTGGTCTCGGTTCCCGTGGTGGACGAGAGCGGCTCGCTGCTGGGCGCGGTGACCGTCGACGACGTCCTGGACCACCTGTTGCCGGAGGACTGGCGGGAGACCGACTTCCACGGCGAGGAGGGGATCGCCCGTGGCCGCTGAGGAGCGTGCGAAGGCGGCGTCCACCGGTTCGTCCGGGATGGTGCGCCCGCCCAGGTTCCGGCTGGACCAGCCGAAGGCGCCACGCCGCCGGCTGCTGCCGGAGTACGACCCCGAGGCGTTCGGCCGGTTCTCGGAGCGGATCGCGCGTTTCCTGGGCACCGGGCGGTTCATCGTCTGGATGACGCTGATCATCATCGTCTGGGTGCTCTGGAACATCTTCGCGCCGGTCGCGCTGCGGTTCGACGAGTACCCGTTCATCTTCCTGACGCTGATGCTCTCGCTCCAGGCCTCGTACGCGGCGCCGCTGATCCTGCTCGCGCAGAACCGGCAGGACGACCGGGACCGGGTCACCCACGAGCAGGACCGCAAGCAGAACGAGCGGTCCATCGCCGACACCGAGTTCCTCACCAGGGAGATCGCGGCGCTGCGGATGGGGCTCGGCGAGGTCGCCACCCGCGACTGGATCCGCTCGGAGCTGGAGGACCTCATGAGGGACCTGGAGGACCGGCGCGTCCTCCTCCCGCACGAGAGTGACGAAGGCGACCGCTGAGGGGCTACCCGCGCGTAGCGCAACGCGCCGTAACATCGTCGTATGGCTACGGAAGACGCGGTGCGCGAAGCACTGGCGACAGTGAACGACCCGGAGATCCACCGTCCGATCACCGAACTCGGCATGGTGAAATCGGTCGAGATCGATCCTGACGGTGTGGTGGCTGTCACGGTGTACCTCACGGTCTCCGGCTGCCCGATGCGCGAGACCATCACCAGGAACGTGACCGACGCGGTCGCCGCGGTGGAGGGCGTCTCGCGGGTCGAGGTCACCCTCGACGTGATGAGCGACGAGCAGCGCAAGGAGCTGGCGGGCGCGCTGCGCGGCGGTACCGCCGAGCGCGAGGTGCCCTTCGCCAAGCCCGGCTCGCTCACCCGCGTCTACGCGGTCGCGTCCGGCAAGGGCGGCGTCGGCAAGTCCTCGGTGACGGTCAACCTCGCCGCGGCGATGGCGGCCGACGGGCTGAAGGTGGGCGTCGTCGACGCGGACATCTACGGCCACAGCGTGCCCCGCATGCTCGGTGCGGACGGCAAGCCGACCCAGGTCGAGAACATGATCATGCCGCCGTCGGCGCACGGCGTGAAGGTCATCTCCATCGGCATGTTCACCCCGGGCAACGCCCCGGTGGTCTGGCGCGGCCCGATGCTGCACCGCGCGCTCCAGCAGTTCCTCGCCGACGTCTACTGGGGCGACCTCGACGTCCTGCTGCTCGACCTGCCGCCGGGCACCGGTGACATCGCGATCTCGGTGGCGCAGCTGGTGCCGAACGCGGAGATTCTCGTCGTCACCACCCCGCAGCAGGCGGCGGCCGAGGTCGCCGAGCGGGCCGGTTCGATCGCGGTGCAGACGCACCAGAAGATCGCCGGTGTCGTGGAGAACATGTCGGGCATGCCGTGCCCGCACTGCGACGAGATGGTCGACGTGTTCGGCAGCGGCGGCGGTCAGCGGGTGGCCGACGGTCTGACGAAGACGGTCGGCGCCGAGGTGCCGGTGCTCGGCTCGATCCCGATCGACGTACGGCTCCGCGAGGGCGGCGACGAGGGCAAGCCGGTCGTGCTCTCCGACCCGGACTCCCCCGCGGGCCGGGCGCTGCGCTCCATCGCGGAGAAGCTGGGAGGCCGTCAGCGCGGCCTGTCCGGCATGTCGCTGGGCATCACCCCGCGCAACAAGTTCTGAGACGGCCGAGGAGCCGGGCGGTCCGTGGGAAAACGGACCGCCCGGCTCCTCGTGCGTCCGGCCGGTGATGCCTATGGCCGGTGCTGCCGATGGCCGGTGCCGCGTACGGCTCAGGCGTAGGCGGCGACGTCCTCGACGGCCGAGAAGCCCAGCCCGTACGCGCTCATCCCCCGCCCGTACGCGCCGAGGTGCACGCCCTTCGCTGATCCGGCCAGCACCCAGCCGAACTCGGACTCGCGGTAGTGGAACTCGACCGGCACGCCGTCCACCGGCAGTGAGAGCGTCGACCAGGGCGCCTCGTCCAGCTCGTCGGCGAGCTCGAACGCGATCTCCGTCTGCTGGTCGAGCCAGTCGTCGCGCAGGCCGTGGTCGAGCTGCTGCGGCCAGGTGCAGGCGAGCAGCCCGGAGCCGGCCAGCCAGGCCACCGTGGACACCGTGGTGGCCTCCAGGGTTCCGGTGCCGTCGCCACTGCCGCGTACGGGGCTGCTGGCCACGGTCACCACGACGGCGAACCGCTCCTTCTCGGGGCCCGTGTCGGGGCGTGCCAGCGGCTCGTCGCCGTGGCCGATCGCGCCGTGCTGGACGGCGCCGTCCGCCGCCCGGCCGACCGGGGTCAGCCTGCGCGGACCGGTGAACGCCTCGTCCAGTGCGTACCAGGGGAAGGACGCCTGCAGATAGCCGTCGACGACCGCAGGCCGGGCCGAGGGCACCCCCTCCGCCTCCGCGGTGTCCGTGCTGGGCGTGCCATCCGTGTCAACCCGACTCGTGGTCTCCATCTACCCGGCCGCCTCCTCGATCTCAGATCCGGAGCGGCCCGCCCCCCGCGGGCTCGGGCATCCTCGCAACCGGACAGATGGAGAATAGCCATACCGTCCGGACGAGCCGGGATTGACGGGTCTCAGGTGGCGTCGGCGTCGAACGGCGGACGGTCGTCCTGAGCGGCCGGAGCGGCCTTCTTCAGGGGGTCCGCCTTCGCCAGGGGGTCCGTCTTCGCCAGGGGGTCGGCGGCGGGGGACTTCGTCAGCGCGCCGACGTCCGACCCGGCCGAGGCCACCGTCGCCGCCGCCGCGGAGGCCACGCTCTCGCGGCCGTGCACGGCGTCGGTCATGTCGGTGATCTCCTTGCGGAGGTCGAAGCTCTCGCGGATCTCCTTGAGCCCGAGATCGTCCTCGCCGTCCATCAGCTGCTTGCGGATGAACGTCTTCGGGTTCAGGTCCTCGAACTCGAAGTCCTTGAACTGCGGTCCCAGCTCGGAGCGGATGTCTTCCTTGGCGCTGTCCGAGAACTCACGGATCTTGCGGATCGTGCGCGTGACGTCCTGGATGACCTTCGGCAGCTTGTCCGGGCCGAAGACCAGGACGGCGAGAATCCCGAGAGTAAGCAGCTCAAGTGCGCCTATGTCGTTGAACACTTTGCCGCTCCTCGTGTGCTCCGCGTGTTCGTCGCGTGGTCTCCCACCGGCACGGCCGGAAAGTCCGGCCGTGCAAACGGTACCTGGCCAAGCTGTACGGACGGTACCTCGCGTGGACGTTCAGGTGCCGGTCACGGACCCCAGGGTCAAAGTCATGGACAGCTCTTTACCCCCGCGTACGAGCTTCAGGACGAGCCGGTCTCCGGGGCGGTGGGCGCGGATCTTCACGATGAGCTCCTCGCCGTTGTGGACGCGCACGCCGTCCACCGCCGTGATGACGTCGCCCGGCCGGATGCCCGCCAGGTCACCGGGGCCGCCCTCGGTGACGGCGGCGGTACCGCCCCCGCCCCGGGTGTTCACCTTCGCGCCGTCGCCCAGGTACTCCATGTCGAGGGTGACGCCGATGACCGGGTGGGTGGCCTTGCCGGTGTTGATGAGTTCCTCGGCGACCCGCTTGCCCTGGTTGATCGGTATGGCGAACCCGAGGCCGATCGACCCGGCCTGGGCGCCGGTCTCGGCGGAGCCGGTGTCGGCCGCGCGGATGGCGCTGTTGATGCCGATCACCTGAGCCCGGGCGTCGAGGAGCGGGCCGCCGGAGTTGCCGGGGTTGATGGGTGCGTCGGTCTGGAGGGCGTCGACGTAGCTGACGTCGGTGGAACCGGCCGCCTCGCCGCCGGAGGTGATCGGGCGCTGCTTGGCGCTGATGATCCCTGAGGTGACGGTGTTCGACAGGTCGTACGGGGCGCCGATGGCCACCACCGGGTCGCCGACCTCGACGTTGTCGGAGTTGCCGAGCGCCAGTGGCCGCAGCCCGGAGACCCCGCTGACCTTGACCACGGCCAGGTCGTAGCCGCTGTCCTTGCCGACCACCTCGGCCCTCGCGCTCTCGCCGCCGCTGAACGTCACGGTGATGTCGCCGGACGAACCGGCGGGCGCGACGACGTGGTTGTTGGTGAGGATGTGGCCCTGGCCGTCGAGGACGAACCCGGTGCCCGTGCCGGATTCCCCGCTGCCGCTGACGTGCAGGGTGACCACGCCCGGCAGGGCGCTCGCGGCGATCCCGGCGACGCTGTCCGGTGCCCGGCCCGCGGGTACGCCGTCGGCCTGCGGGAGGTGCACGGTGGTGATGCCGCCGTTCCGTTCGACGTACGCGCCGACCCCGCCGCCGATGGCGCCCGCGACCAGCGCGAGGAGTACGGCCCCGACGAGCAGCGACCCGCGCCGCCCGCCCGGACGCCCCGCCGCCTGGATGACCCCTGAGGTCCCCGGGACGGTCCGGGCCGGCGACTGCTGCAGCGGGGAGCCCGCGGCCCAGGGGTCGTAGTGCTGCCAGGGCGTTCGGGGAGCCGTCGCGTGGGCCGCGTGCGTGGCGTACGCCCCGGGCACGGGGGTGCCGTGCGCCGGGGTCGTGGCGGGGTGCTGGACCGGCGGGGCGGGCGCCCAGGGGCCGGGGCCGCCGTAGGGCGGGGTGCCGTACTCGTCGGGCTCGTGCAGCGGGCGCGCGGCGCCGGGGGTACGGGGCCCGGGGACCCCCGGGGCGGTGGAGGCGGGTGCGTCGGTCACCGGGGCGGAAGGTTCGTGGGCGACCGGCGCGGGTCCGTCGGCCACCGGTACGGGTCCGTCGGCGAGCGGCGCGGAGGGTTCATGGGCGACCGGTACGGGTGCGGGTTCCGGAGCGAGGGGGGTGGGTCCCGTCGCGGGGCGGCTCCACCACTTCGGCTTCGGTCCGGTGGGCTGTCCCTCGTCCATACTCTCCCCGCACATGGCCTCCGCACGCCCTCCCCGGAGCGCTCCGAGCGGAATTCAACCAGGTTTTGGGCGGGGCGAGCGGCGACGGCGGGGAGTCGCTGAGGAGGGCTGTCGGTGCGGGCCCCCGGGGGATGCCGGTCCCGCGCCGGGCGTGACCGGCGCGGGGGAGTTCAGCGCAGCGCCTGCTGCGCCGACGGCAGGGCCGAGAGCGGCGTGGCGGAGGCGGACGGGGCGGCGGACGACGCGGCGGACGGCGCCGGGGCGGACGGGGACGGGGCGGCGACGGTGGCGGACGCGGTGACCCTCGGCTGCGCGGCCGCGGCGGGGAAGAGCGGCGCGAGGAGCGGGGACGCCGTGCTGGGGCATATCAGCGAGGCCAGCGAGACCTTCCGCGTCGGCTGCGTGTGCTCCTGCCCGGCCCCGAGGAGGGTCTCCGTGCCGGTGCCGGACAGGCCCGGCGAGGTGGTGGTGGTGAGCCCCACCGGTGCGGAGGACGCCGCGAAGGTGGAGGTGGAGGTGATGCCGGAACGGTCCTCCACGGAGAGGGCGCCGCCCTGGGAACTGCCCCGGCTGGCCGAGGCGATTCCGCTCGCCGCGCGTTCGTCGGCGTCGAGCGGGGTCCTCGCGGAGCCGGCCCCCTCGGCACGCAGCGGAGCGTCGAACGCGTCGTCCACCGGGATGGCGCCGCCCAGGGCGATCGCCGCCAGCGAGACGGCGCTGGCGGCCGCGAACGCGAACCGGCGGGCGCGCCACGGGGAGCGGTCGGCCTCGCGGGCCACCTCGTGTATGCGGAAGCCGCCGGCGCCGCCGGGCAGCACGGAGCCCGCTCCGTGCGCGGTGGGGAGGTAGCCGAAGCCGTCCAGCGGCGAGGGGACCTTCTCCGTCCGGCGGCCGCCGGGGCCGCCGGAGGGGCCGCCCGGGAGGCGGTAGTCGTCGACCGGCCGCCCGTCGGGGCCGAAGGGCCCGCGCGGGAATCCGTCGTCGGCGCCGGTGCCCCCGGGAAGGCCCTGGAGGCGGGCGAGGAAGCCCTCGCTGGGTGAGGGGGGAGCCGTCTGCGCGAACACGGACTTGACCCGCCGTTGGGCATCGGCCTCCGCCTTGCAGCGGGCGCAGGTGGCGAGGTGGGCCAGGACGCGTTCGCGGGCGTCGTGCTTGAGCTCGCCGTCGACCAGGGCGGCGAGCCGGTCCCCCAAGTGCTGCTCGGCAGGGGTGGGGCCTGTGGGGGTCACGCCGTTCCGCCCTCCCCCACGAGGACCGCGCCCGCCAGGGAGCGCTGTTCGGCGCGGGCTTCGGGAGACCGGTGCTTGAGCGCCTTGCGCAGATGCGAACGGCCTCGGTGGATGCGGCTGCGCACGGTGCCCAGCTTGACGCCGAGGGTGGCCGCGATTTCTTCGTAGCTCAGTCCCTCGATGTCGCAGAGCACCACGGCGGCACGGAATTCGGGCGCGAGGGTGTCCAGCGCCTGCTGCACGTCCGCGTCGAAGTGGGTGTCGTTGAACGCCTGCTGCGGCGACGGCTCACGGCTGGGCAGCCGCTCGGCCGCGTCGTCCCCGAGGGAGTCGAAACGGATCCGCTGCTTGCGGCGGACCATGTCGAGGAAGAGGTTGGTGGTGATGCGGTGCAGCCACCCCTCGAAGGTGCCGGGGGTGTAGGTCGACAGCGACCGGAAGACGCGGACGAACACCTCTTGGGTGAGGTCCTCCGCATCGTGCTGGTTGCCCGTCAGCCGGTACGCGAGTCGGTACACGCGACCGCTGTGGGTGCTGACGATCTCTTCCCATGAGGGCGGGGTCCACGCCGGGGATTCCGTGTCGGAGGCGAAGGTCGCGGTCGTTGCGGAATCGTTGGAAGAACGGTCAGCGTTGTTGGTCACGGATTTCGGCTCACCCGCCGACCTGAGAAAGCGCCGCAGCGCTCCTCCCCGATCCCCAGGCGCAGCCGCACCTCCCCTGTCGGCTCTGGTGGTGTCCAGTGGAGCCCCTACCATAGCCACCTCGCCCGTTAGCTCCGTATAAGCCTTTTTCGGAGGGGCCGGGCGGTGCCCGGGGCCTGCTTCCGCCGGTCCGGTGGGCCCGATCCGCGGGCCCCCTTCGGGCGCTTTCCCCTCTCCCTCCCCAACGTCCGGTCCCATCTGCGGGTTCCCCTGCGCAGCGGATACAGTCACCGTTGCGCCAACTACGGGGACAGGAGAGGGTCATTACCGCCAACCGGCAGACGAGCTGGGCGTTCGCCGACGCCTTTGTCCCCGAGGACGAGGCTCTGTACCTGGCCCGCGAGCGGTCCAGGTCGTTCGGGATCCGCTCCGTCTCCCCCGGCACGGGTGCCGCACTGCGGCTGCTCGCCGCCGCGGCGGACGCCAAAGCGGTGGCGGAAATCGGCACCGGTACCGGCGTGTCCGGCATCTACCTGCTGAACGGGATGCGCCCGGACGGGGTGCTGACCACCGTCGACCCCGAGCCGGAGCGTCAGCAGTTCGCCCGTGAGGCGTTCCGCTCGGCGGGGTTCGCCACCAACCGCTCCCGCTTCATCCCCGGCCGTGCGCTGGACGTCCTGCCGCGCCTCGCGGACGGCGGGTACGACCTCGTCTTCTGCGACGGCGACCGGCTGGAGAGCCTGGAGTACCTGGCCGAATCGTTGCGTCTGCTCCGCCGGGGCGGGGTCGTCTGCTTCGAGGGGGTCTTCGCGGACGGCCGTACGGTCGACGCGGCCGCCCAGCCCGCCGAGGTCCAGCGCATCCGGGAGCTGCTGCGGGCGGTGCGGGAGAGCCAGGAGCTGATGTCCACGCTGCTGCCGGTCGGCGACGGGCTGCTCTGCGCGGTCCGCCGCGGCTGAGCCGTGCGCTCCGGACCGGGCCCGGCAAGCCGCTCACCGGCGCGGGCCGCGCGACCCTTTCGTATACGGCCCCGGACACGCTTCTGCCCCGGCACGGTGAACCGTGCCGGGGCAGAAGTGAAGTGTGGGCGCGCAGAGGGTCAGCCGACAACCTTCTTGAGCGCGTCGCCGAGCGCGTCTGCCTCGTCCGGAGTCAGCTCGACAACGAGCCGACCGCCGCCTTCGAGCGGAACGCGCATGACGATGCCCCGCCCCTCCTTTGTCACCTCGAGCGGGCCGTCGCCCGTCCGCGGCTTCATGGCCGCCATGCTCGTTCCCCTTCCTGAAACCAGCTCAATCGCAACCGGCGGCCCCATGACAGGCGCTGCCTCACCGGCATCGAACACATTGCTTCCAGGTCATTATCCCGCATGCGACACCCCGATGACCAACATCGATCGGCATCGCTTGCGCAACGCACACCACCAAAACCACCCAATTCGGCGATCCGGCTGCGATACTTCGCCCCCTCGCGGCCCGAGGTGAGAGCCAATCGTTAGACGCAGGTCACATGTCGGCCCGGCGGGGCGTCGGCCATGCTTGCCTGGCGAAGCACCGAACCTGGACAGCGAGGGGACACCACCATGGCCGAGGAACTGGCGAGCGCCGTGCTCTACGAGGTGAGCGACGGACTGGCGACGATCACCCTCAACCGGCCGGACGCGATGAACGCCATGAACACGGCGGCCAAGGTCGCCCTGCGGGACGCGCTGCACGCCGCCGCCGGTGACTCCTCGGTGCGCGCCGTCCTGCTCACGGCCACCGGGCGCGCCTTCTGCGTCGGCCAGGACCTGAAGGAGCACATCGCCTCGCTGGCGGCCGCGCAGGAGACGGGCGGCGGCAACGCGCTGAGCACGGTGAGCGAGCACTACAACCCGATCGTGCTGGCCATCACCGGGATGGAGAAGCCGGTCGTGGCGGGGGTGAACGGGGTCGCCGCCGGGGCCGGTTTCGGCTTCGCGCTCGCCGCCGACTACCGGGTGGTCGCCGACACCGCCTCCTTCAACACCTCGTTCGCGGGGGTCGCGCTGACCGCCGACTCGGGGATGTCCTGGACGCTGCCCCGGCTGATCGGGCCGAGCCGCGCCGCCGACCTGCTGCTCTTCCCGCGGTCGATCACGGCGGCCGAGGCGTACGGGCTGGGCCTGGTCAACCGGGTCGTGCCGGCGGCCGACCTCGCGGCCGAGGCCGCGTCGGTGGCGCGCGCGCTGGCGGACGGGCCGACCGTGGCGTACGCGGCGCTGAAGGCGTCGATGGCGTACGGCGCGGGGCACACCCTGGCCGAGACGCTGGAGAAGGAGGACGAGCTCCAGACGGCGGCGGGCGCCTCGCAGGACCACACCATCGCGGTGAAGGCGTTCCTCGCCAAGGAGAAGCCGCGGTACCTCGGCAAGTGAGAACCGCCCTCCGGGCCGCGTACCGGGCGGCCCGGGGGCCGGTGTCAGCCGGTGGCGCCCCGCGCCACGCAGTCGGCGAGGTGGTCGTCCACCAGTCCGCACGCCTGCATCAGGGCGTGGGCGGTGGTCGGGCCGACGAAGCGGACGGACCGCTTCTTCAGCGCCTTGGCGAGCGCCGTGGACTCCGGTGTGACGGCCGCCACGTCCCCGAGCTTCCGGGGGGCGGGCCGGGTGGCCGGATCGGGGGCGTACGACCAGATCAGCTCGTCCAGCTCGCCGGGGGCCCACTCGGCGAGCACCCGGGCGTTGGCGAGGGTGGCGTCGATCTTGGCGCGGTTGCGGATGATGCCGGCGTCGGCGAGGAGGCGCTCCTTGTCGGCGTCGGTGAACCGTGCGACCTCGGCGATCTCGAACCCGGCGAAGGCGGCGCGGAAGCCCTCCCGGCGGCGCAGGATCGTCAGCCAGGAGAGGCCGGACTGGAACGCTTCCAGGCAGAGGCGTTCGAAGAGGGCGTCGTCGCCGTGGACCGGCCGGCCCCACTCGGTGTCGTGGTAGGCGAGGTAGTCCTCGGTGCTGAGGCCCCAGGGGCAGCGCAGCCTGCCGTCCGGGCCGGGTTCGGCTCCGCCGCTCATCGGGTCTCTCCGTCTTCGTCGCCGGGCTTGAGGTCGGTGGGCCGCTTGCGGAGGTCGGGCCCGGGCGCGTCCTGCGCGAGGGCTCCGGCGAGCGCCGACTCCAGGTCGGCGATCCGGGCGTCGCGCTCGGCCAGCTCGGCGGCGACCCGGTCGAGCGCCTCGTCGACGTCGGCCATGCGGTAGCCGCGTACGGCCATCGGCAGCCGGAGCTGCTCCATGTCGGCGGTGACCAGGGGCCGGGTCACCGGCAGCGGGTCGGTGGGGAACTCGGGCGCGGTGTCCTGGAGCACCGCGCGGTCGCCCCCACCGACCACGGCAAGGGTGACCGCGGCGACGACCACGACCATCGCGAGCAACAGGAACAAGAACACGTGCGCCTCCCCAGAGGGCGGGAATCAGTCCGGGTCCGATCGTGCCATGCGCCGGTGACAGTTAGGGTCGTTGGTTCGGCCCCAGGGTCGATCTACGAGGAGGAACACGGGATGCGAAGCGGTCCACTCAGGCTGGGACGGCGGGAATTCGGTCCGCACGAACCGGTGATCATGGCAATCGTGAACCGGACCCCCGACTCCTTCTACGACCAGGGCGCCACGTTCCGGGACGAGCCGGCGCTCGCCCGGGTCGAGCAGGCGGTCGCGGAGGGCGCCGCGATCATCGACATCGGCGGCGTGAAGGCGGGACCGGGCGAGGAGGTGTCCGCCGAGGAGGAGGCGCGGCGCACGGTCGGGTTCGTCGCGGAGGTCCGCCGCCGCCACCCGGACGTGGTGATCAGCGTGGACACCTGGCGGCACGACGTGGGCGAGGCGGTGTGCGAGGCCGGCGCCGACGTGCTGAACGACGCGTGGGGCGGGGTGGACCCGAAGCTGGCGGAGGTCGCCGCCCGGTACGGCGCGGGGCTGGTCTGCACCCACGCGGGGGGCGCGGAGCCGCGTACCCGCCCGCACCGGGTGGAGTACGAGGACGTGATGGCGGACATCCTGGAGGTCACCCTGGGGCTGGCGGAGCGGGCGGTGGAGCTGGGGGTGCGCCGGGACGCGATCATGATCGATCCCGGTCACGACTTCGGGAAGAACACCCGGCACTCGCTGGAGGCCACCCGGCGTCTCGACGAGATGACGGCGACCGGCTGGCCGGTGCTGGTCTCGCTCTCCAACAAGGACTTCGTCGGCGAGACCCTGGACCGCCCGGTCAAGGAGCGGGTGATCGGGACGCTGGCGACCACGGCGGTCTCCGCGTGGCTGGGGGCCCAGGTGTACCGGGTGCACGAGGTGGCGGAGACCCGTCAGGTACTGGACATGGTCGCGTCGATCGCCGGCCACCGGCCGCCCGCGGTGGCGCGGCGCGGGCTGGCGTAGGACGCCGGGGTCCGGTCCGTCCGGCCCGGGAGGGACCGGACGGACCGGGGACGCACCGGAGAACCGGTGACGAGGTGGGCCTACCGGCCGACCTCCTTCGTCACCAGGGCCACCGCCTCGTCCACGTCGTCGGTGACGTGGAAGAGCAGCAGGTCCCTCTCGGACGCCTTGCCCTGGGCGACCACGGTGTTCCGGAGCCAGTCGACGAGACCGCTCCAGTAGGCGGAGCCGAAGAGCACGATCGGGAACCGGGTGACCTTGCCGGTCTGGACGAGGGTCAGCGCCTCGAAGAGTTCGTCCAGGGTGCCGAGGCCGCCGGGGAGGACGACGAAGCCCTGGGCGTACTTGACGAACATCGTCTTGCGGACGAAGAAGTAGCGGAAGTTGACGCCGATGTCGACGTGCGGGTTCAGCCCGGACTCGAAGGGCAGCTCGATGCCGAGTCCGACCGAGATCCCCTTCGCTTCCCTGGCGCCCTTGTTGGCGGCCTCCATCGCGCCGGGGCCGCCGCCGGTGATGACGGCGAAGCCCGCGTCGACGAGCGCCCGGCCGATCCGTACCCCGGCGTCGTACTCCGGGGTGTCCGCCGCGGTGCGGGCGGAGCCGAAGACGCTGATCGCGCTGGGCAGCTCGGCGAGCGCCCCGAACCCTTCGACGAACTCGGACTGGATGCGCATGACCCGCCAGGGGTCGGTGTGCACCCATTCCGAGTCGTCCTCGGAGTCCAGCAGCCGCTGATCGGTCGTGCCGGGCTGTACCTGTTCCCTGCGGCGCAGTACCGGGCCCAGCCGCTGTTCCTCGGGCCTGACCGCGCCCTCGGGAATCTCGGCGTGCTCGGGAATCCGCGCGTCCTCCGGGTTGCCCATGACTGCTCCCTCCACCGACCTGCGTTGTGGCTGTTCCCCGTCAGCCTAGATCGGTCGAGGTTACGGGCGGGGTAATGCCGTGGGTCAGCTGGTGAGCCAGGAGCGCAGGCGCTCCTCGCAGTGGGTGATCCGTGCGGTGGCCACGTGTTCGTCGCGCTTGTGGGCGTAGAGCGCGTCTCCGGGACCGTAGTTGACGGCGGGGACGCCGAGGTCGCCGAAGCGGGAGACGTCGGTCCAGCCGAACTTGGGCTGGGCGGTGCCGCCGACGGCCTCCATGAACGCCTTCGCCGCGGGGTGCGAGAGGCCCGGCATGGCGGCGGTGGAGTGGTCGTCCACGATGAATTCGGTGATGGGGCAGTCGGCGAAGACCTCGCGGACGTGCGCGAGGGCCTCCTCGGCGGTGCGGTCGGGGGCGTAGCGGTAGTTGACGGTGACGGTGCAGGCGTCCGGGATCACGTTGGTGGCGACGCCGCCCTCGATCTTCACCGCGTTGAGGCCCTCGCGGTATTCGAGGCCGTCGATGACCGGGCGGCGCGGTTCGTACGCGGCGAGCGCCGCGAGGATCGGGGTGGCGGCGTGGATGGCGTTGGACCCCATCCAGCTGCGGGCGGAGTGGGCGCGTTCGCCCTCGGTGTGCAGGATCACGCGGAGTGTGCCCTGGCAGCCGCCTTCGACCTGGGCGTCGGAGGGCTCCAGGAGGACGGCGAAGTCGCCTTCGAGCCAGTCGGGGTGGGCGGCGGCGACGTGGCCGAGGCCGTTGAGGTGGGCGGCGACCTCTTCGTTGTCGTAGAAGACGAAGGTGAGGTCGCGGTTGGGCTCGGGGACGGTCGCGGCGATCCGCAGCTGGACGGCGACGCCGGACTTCATGTCGGAGGTGCCGCAGCCCCAGAGGATGCCGTTCTCGTCGAGCCGGGAGGGCACGTTGTCGGCGATCGGCACGGTGTCGATGTGACCGGCCAGGACCACGCGTTCGGGGCGGCCGAGGTGGGTGCGGGCGACCACGTTGTTGCCGTGCCGGTCGACGGTCAGGTGCGGCAGTGCGCGCAGCGCCGCCTCGATGGCGTCCGCCAGGTCCTTCTCCTGCCCGCTCACCGACGGGAAGTCGACGAGTCGGGCGGTGAGTGCGGGTGCGTCCAGAGCGAGATCAAGCGTGCGTTCGGCCATGGCTCCGACCCTATTACTCCGGCGGGGCCCGCCTCTGCCGGGGGACGGCGGGGCGGCGGAGAGCGGCGGGGCCGGACACCGGGGCGTTCCGGGCGGGGGTTCTCGGGGCCGCACGGATCTCGGCCCGGCCCGTACCCTCCAGTACGGTATGCCCGTGCCTCGGACGACACTCTCCTCCCCCACCGGCCGCCGTTCCGGCCGCCGCCGCCTCTACCAGGTGCTGGCGGCGTTCGTCGTGCTCGCGGCGCTGGCCGGTTATCTCGCGGTGCAGTACCTCTCCGGCAGCAAGGACCTGCTGACCGGCTGCGAGGTGCGCTACGACGACGGTACGAAGGGCGCCGAGGAACAGACGTACGAGATGGGCGCCGACCAGGCCGCCGGCGCGGCGACGATCGCCGCCGTGGGGGTCGCGCGCGGGATGCCGGAGCGGGCCGTGGCCATCGCGCTGGCGACCGCGATCCAGGAGTCGCAGCTGCGCAACATCGACTACGGCGACCGGGATTCCCTCGGCCTCTTCCAGCAGCGCCCCTCGCAGGGCTGGGGCACCGCGGAGCAGATCCAGGACCCGGTGTACGCGTCCGGGAAGTTCTACGAGCACCTCGCGAAGATCAGCGGCTACCAGGACCTGCCGCTGACGGAGGCGGCGCAGCGCGTGCAGCGCAGCGGTTTCCCGGAGGCGTACGCGCAGCACGAGCCGGACGCGATACTCCTGGCGTCGGTGCTGACCGGGCGGATTCCCGCCGCGCTGAACTGCGCGAAGCCGGTCACCGCGACGGCCGCCGCCCCGGGCGATCCGGACCGGCTCCGCACCGAGCTGGTACGGGACTTCGGCAAGGGGGTCCGGCCGGCCGAGGAGTCCGCGGGTCCGGCGGCGACGCGCACGGTCGCGGTGCCGGTTCCGGAGCGCGCGACGGGCGGGGCGGAGGCGGCGGACGGGACCGGCGCGTCCTCCACCGACGCCTCGTCCGACGCATCCGCCGACGGCGGTGCCGTGACGACGGGCGCCCGGCGGGGCTGGTCGCTGGCGCTCTGGGCGGTCGCCCGCTCCGGCGAACTCGGCATCGACGAGGTCCGCTACGCGGGCCGGGTGTGGACCCCGGGTACGGGCTGGCGCGCGGATGCGGCAGGATCGAAGGAAGCGACGAAACCGGCGGATGCGGCAGATTCAGACACCGGCGAGGTCCGGATGCGCCTCGCACAGTAGCGCGGCCGATCCCCCGCAGGGGGCATCCCGGGCCACCGCCGCAGGGGTACCCGCGCACCGGTCGAGGGCGTTGGGCGGACGTCTCGTTTCCCGTGCGCCACAAGGGAAGTGACGGTACTCCGGTCGCGCCGTTCCGCCGCTGCCGGACCATGCGTCCGGGGTGCGGATTATCCGACGCATTGCTGACTCTTTACCTCGGCCCACCGCAACCTCCCCCGCCCCCGGCGCAGTTGATCAGTCCGTCCGGAACGCCGGACGAGCACTGCCGAACTTCCCGCCGAAGGAGCATCATGTCCCTCCCCCTGACCCGCCGTATCGCCCGCGCCGCCCTGCTGATCGCCGCCGCCGCTCCGGTGATCGGCGCGGCCGGTGCCGCGAACGCCGCGGGTCTCCCGCAGACGCCGGACCTGGGCGGCCTGACCAAGCTGGACAGCACGCACCTGAGCAGCACCCTGGACAGCACCGCCCAGCAGGGCGCGAAGACGCTGAACGAGACGGGCGGCAAGCTGGTCGGCACGGCCGTCCCGGTCGCCGCGAAGACGGTGAACCAGGCGGGCGAGCTGGTCGCTCCCCAGGCCAAGGAGAAGGCCGGCCAGACCACCGGCCAGGCGGCCGAGGTCGTCGGTGGCGCCGCCAACAAGGCGACCGGCGGTTCGCTGCCCGTCGAGCGCCTCGCGGGGGCCCTGCCGCTCGGTGGCTGAACCGGCCGCCTACCCGCAGGACATCAGTGACGCCGAGGGGCCACGGGACCGAGTCCCGTGGCCCCTCGGCGTTGTCGGTCAGGCCGCGCGGTTCAGGCGGTCAGCCGCTTCACGGCCGCCGCGACCCGCTCGTCGGTCGCCGTGAACGCGACCCGCACGAAGCGGTCTCCGGCCGGGCCGTAGAACTCGCCGGGTGCGACGAGGATGCCGAGTCCGGCCAGGTACGCCACGGTGTCCCAGCAGGGTTCGTCGCGGGTCACCCAGAGGTAGAGGCTCGCCTCGCTGTGCTCGACGCGGAAGCCGTGGCCCTCCAGGGCCGTCCGCAGCGCCGCGCGCCGGTCGGCGTAGCGGGCGCGCTGTTCGGCGACGTGGGTGTCGTCGGCGAGGGCCGCCACGGTGGCCGCCTGCACGGGGGCGGCGGTCATCATGCCGCCGTGCTTGCGGATCTGGAGCAGTTCGCCGAGGACGGCCGCGTCACCGGCGATGAACGCCGCCCGGTATCCGGCCAGGTTGGACCGCTTGGAGAGCGAGTGGACGGCGACGAGGCCGTCGAACGAGCCGCCGCTGACGTCCGGGTGGAGCACCGAGACCGGGTCGGCCTCCCAGCCGAGTTCCAGGTAGCACTCGTCGCTGACGACCAGGATGTCGTGGGCGCGGGCCCAGGCGACGATCCGGGTGAGTTCCTCGGCGGAGAGCACGCGACCGGTCGGGTTGGACGGGGAGTTCAGCCAGAGCAGCTTGAGCCCGGCCGGGTCGAGCGTGGTCGGGTCGTCGTAGGTGACGGCTTCCGCGCCGCAGAGCCGGGCGCCGATCTCGTACGTCGGGTAGGCGAGCGCCGGGAAGGCGATCCTGTCGCCGGGGCCCAGGCCGAGCTGGGTCGGCAGCCAGGCCACGAGCTCCTTGGAGCCGACGACCGGCAGGACGTGGTGGTGGGTGACGTCCTTCGCGCCGAGGCGCCGCTCCACCCAGCCGCTGAGCGCGTCCCGCAGTTCCGCCGTCCCCCAGACCGTCGGATAGCCGGGGCTGTCGGCCGCTGCGGCGAGCGCTTCCTGGATCACCGCGGGCACCGGGTCGACGGGAGTGCCGATGGACAGGTCCACGATGCCGTCCGGGTGGGCTTCGGCGGTGGCCTTGTGGGGTGCGAGGCGGTCCCAGGGGAATTCCGGGAGACGGGAGGAGAGTGCTGCGGACACGGAACTCTGCTTTCTCGTACGGGCGAAAACACCTCGGTCCCGCACGGTGACGAACCGTACGGGACCGGGCGCCACATCTGCCGCCGCGTGGTGCCGGCTGCGGCGGGGCTGAGGCGGTTTGCTACTGGTTCTGGGGCGGCAGCGCGGCCACGAAGGCGTGGTCGCGCTCGATGAGCCCCAGCTTGGAAGCGCCACCGGGCGAGCCGAGGTCGTCGAAGAACTCGACGTTCGCCTTGTAGTAGTCCTTCCACTCCTCGGGGGTGTCGTCCTCGTAGAAGATGGCCTCGACCGGACAGACCGGCTCACAGGCACCGCAGTCGACACACTCGTCCGGGTGGATGTACAAGGACCGCTGGCCCTCGTAGATGCAGTCGACGGGGCACTCTTCGATGCAGGCCTTGTCCTTTACGTCGACACAAGGCTGCGCGATGACGTAGGTCACGCTGTCGTTCCTCCTCGGTAGGGCGTTGGCTCTCGCGCGGGAGCGCGGCGTCGATGATGCCCTCACCTAGTATCTCCGTAGTTCAGCACGATCCGAACAGGAGGGGCGGTAGGAGCCGTGGAATTCACCGTCGGCGGACGCCTTGAGGTCCGTATTACCCAGGCTGATGTGGGAAAACGCGTGTCCGTCCGCCGCCGTTGCGAGGGTGGTGCCGAGGGGGCCGGGTTCACGGACACGGTCGGTGTTCTCACATCCTGGGACTCGGGCGTGCTCCGGATCACACCCAGGAGTGGGCAGGGTGTCCACATCGCGGAATCCACGCTCGTCGCCGGCAAGGTCGTCCCTCCCGCCCCGGCACGCCGTCCCGGTCCCGCGGCCACGTTCGCGGAACTCACCCGGGTGACGGCCCGCGCCTGGCAGCCGGTGGAGAGCGAGGCGCTGGGCGAGTGGCAGCTGCGCGCCGCGAGCGGCTTCACCCGCCGCGCCAACTCGGTCCTGCCGCTGGGCGATCCGGGGATGCCGGTCGCCGACGCGCTGGCGCACGCGACGCGCTGGTACGCGGAGCGCGGCCTGCCCGCGTACGTCCAGACCGGAACCGGGGCCGCCGACACCCAGGAGGCGCTCTGCGCCGAGCTGGAGGACCGCGGCTGGCGGCGCGAGGTCTCCGCCGAGGTGCGGATCGCCGCGCTGGCGCCGATCGGTGACCAGGACTCGGACATCTCCCGGGTGCTGCTGGACCGGACGGCCGACGCCCGGTGGCTGGAGCGCTACCACCGCGCCGGAGCGGACTCGGCTCCGATGCTCCGGGTGCTGACCCAGGGTCCGTCGGTCTGGTTCGCGACCGTGCCGGGCGACGACCCGGCGGGTGCGCCCGCCGCGATCGGCCGGTGCGTGGTGGACGGCCGGTGGGCCGGCTTCGGGGCGATAGAGGTGAACCCGGACTACCGGCGCCGGGGCCTCGCCACCACGGTGATGACCGCGCTGGCGCGTACCGCGCTGGCGGAGGGCGCCTCGGCGGCCTGGCTCCAGGTGGAGGAGGACAACGCGGGGGCGATCGCCATGTACGACCGGATGGGCTTCGCGACCCACCACCGGTACCACCACTTCCGTTCCGCGTAGGCACGGGCGTTCGGAGCGGCGGAACAGGTGTCAGACGTGGACCCCGTGGACGACGGATCGGCTTCCGAGGACTTCTCCACCGCAGGGCGGCGGGCCCGGTTCGCCGAGGAGGCCCGCTCGGAACGGCCCGATCTCGCGCTGCTCTGCCTGCTGGTGGGCGCCGAGGCGATGCCCGGGCCGCCGCCCGGCTCCCCCGATCCGTACGGCATCGACGCGGCGCAGATCGAGCTGGACCGGCTGGCCGGTCTCCTCCCGCACGGCCTGGCCACCCCGCTGGAGTGGGCGACGGCGCTGGGCGAACTGCTCGGCGGCCGCTACGGCTTCTGCGGCGCCTCCCCCGACTACCAGCGGCTGGAGTCGTCGCTCCTCCAGCAGGTGCTGGCCCGCCGCCGGGGGCTGCCGATCCTGCTCTCCGTGGTGTGGATGGAGGTGGCGCGGCGGGCGGGCGCCCCGGTCCACGGGGTCGCGCTGCCGGGCCACTTCGTGGTCGGCTTCGGCGATCCGGCCGAGCACGTGCTGGCCGATCCGTTCGCCGGGGGCGTCGTACTGACCGGTGAGGACGCCGAGTTGATGGTGGCGGGCTCGACCGGGGTGCCGCTGCGCGAGTCGCTGCCGACGCCCGCCCGGCCGCAGGCGATCGTGCTGCGCATCCTCAACAACATCCGCGCCTGGGCGTCGGCCCGCCCCGAACGCTCCGACGTGGCGCTGTGGGCGGTCGAGCTCTCGCTCCTGCTCCCCTCCCATCCGGCGCGCCTGCGGTACGAGCGCGCTCAACTCCTGGTCCAGCGAGGGGATTTCCTGCGCGGGGCGGTGGAGATGGAGGAGTACGCGGACGTCATCGGCGGCATCGAGCCGACGGCGGCGGAGTCGATACGGCGTGCGGCCCGGGCGGCCCGGGCCCGGCTGAACTGATCCACCGGGCGGCCCGGCCCGGCTGAACCGATCCCGGGCGGTGGTCCGCAGCCGCGCCGGCGCCCGGCGCCGGGCCGATCCCTCCGGCCGGCCCCCGCGTCCGGCCCTCTCCCCACGAACCAGTGCGTGAGATGGAGCACATTGACAGCTTCTACGATTCTAGATCCTATAGGAAATAGAGAAAGGGAGCCGATGATGACTCACACCGCAGAAACCTGGCCGATCGCCGCCGCCCTGCTGCAGTTCCCGAACGTCGGACCCGACGGTGTCTCCACCCAGGAGCAGACCGCCGAGCAGTGGGCCACGAGCCTGCGGGACGTCGCGGACGCCGGGTTCACCGAGGTCGACCTCACGGACGGCTGGCTGCGCCCCGGCGACCTGGCCCCCGCCCGCCTGGAGGAGCTGCGCTCCACGCTGGTGGAGGTCGGCCTGACCGCCCCCGCCATCTCCGCGATCCGGCGCAGCGTCATCGACCCCGTCGACGGCGACGACAACCTCGCCTACTCGCACCGCACCATCGACGCCGCCGCCGCGCTGGGCGTGCCGCTCGTCTCGGTCGGTCTGCACCGGCCGCTCACCCCCGAGCAGCAGTCGGTGCTCTGGTTCTGGACGGTGCCGGGCCCGAAGGACCCGGTCGGCGACCAGGAGACCTGGAACAAGGCCGTCACCCGGCTGCGCGAACTCGCCGACCACGCCGCCTCGGTGGGCGTCGAGCTGTCGCTGGAGATGTACGAGGACACCTACCTCGGCACCGCGGACTCCTCCGTCGCCCTGCTCACGGACATCGACCGCTCCAACGTCGGCCTCAACCCGGACCTCGGCAACCTCATCCGGATGCAGCGCCCCATCGAGTCCTGGGAGTCGATGGTCACCAAGACGCTGCCGCACGCCAACTACTGGCACGTGAAGAGCTATTACCGCGTCGAGGACCCGGCCACGGGCACGGTTCTCACGTCCCCGGCGCCGATGGAGTCCGGCTTCGTCAGCTACCGCCAGGCGATCAAGATCGCCCTGGCGCACGGCTACACCGGCGCGTTCTGCGTCGAGCACTACGGCGGCGACGGCCTGAGCGTGGCCGCCTCGAACCGCGAGTACATCCGGCGCATCCTGCCGCGCGGCACCGGGGCCTGACCACCCCGTTCCCCGCCCCCGCCGCCCACCGCCCGGGCCGTACCCCCGTACCCGGCCCTGCCCCAGGGCGGCGGGGCGGCGGGCCCGCCGCCGCCCGGCGAGCGGGCCCCACCCGTCCGCGTACCTCTCCGTGCGGCCCCACACCCGCGCGTACGAGACCCCGCGGGCGTCCCCCGGTGCGCGGGGCGATCCCCCGCGCCCGCACCCACCCCCGTACCTCTCCGACTGGGAGTTCACCCGCCATGACCCGGCTCTTCGACGACCCCGACCGCTTCAGCGAGGACCAGCTGCGAGGTTTCGCCGCGGTCTACCCGGAGCACGTCACCGTGGTGCCCGGGGGCGTCGTCCGCTCCCGGCCGCAGGAGACGGGCCGGGTCGCGGTGGTCGTGGGCGGCGGTTCGGGGCACTACCCCGCGTTCAGCGGGCTGGTGGGCGAGGGGCTCGCGGCGGGTGCCGTGGTCGGCAACATCTTCACCTCGCCGTCCGCCCGCCAGGCCGAGTCGGTGGCACGGGCCGCCGACACCGGCGCGGGGGTCCTCTTCTCCTTCGGCAACTACGCGGGCGACCGCATGAACTTCGGCATGGCCCAGGCCCGGCTGCGGGACGCCGGGATCGACACCCGTACGGTCATGGTCACCGACGACGTGGCCAGCGCCCCCGCCGAGCGCCGCCACGAACGCCGGGGCATAGCGGGCGACTTCACCGTCTTCAAGGTCGCCGGGGCCGCCGCCGAGGAGGGCCTCGACCTGGACGGCGTGGAGGCCGCGGCCCGCCACGCCAACGACCGTACGTTCTCCTTCGGCATCGCCTTCGACGGCTGCACCATGCCCGGCGCCGACACCCCGCTCTTCACGGTCCCCGAGGGCAAGATGGCCATCGGCCTCGGCATCCACGGCGAACCGGGCGTGCGCGACGCCGACATGGCCGACGCCCCGACGATCGCCCGCACCCTCGTCGAGCGCCTCCTCGAAGAGCGCCCGGAAGGGGCGGACCCGCGCGTCGCCGCCATCCTCAACGGGCTGGGCGCCACCAAGTACGAAGAACTCTTCCTGCTCTGGGGCCATGTCTCCGACGCCCTGGCCGAGGCCGGTCTCACGGTGGTACGCCCCGAGGTCGGCGAGCTCGTCACCAGCCTCGACATGGCCGCCTGCTCCCTCACCCTGATGTGGCTCGACGAGGACCTGGAGCGCCGCTGGTGCGCCTCCGCCGACGCCCCCGGCTTCCGCCGGATGCCGCTGCCGAAGGTCCCGGACGCGCCGCGCGTCCACCCCGACGAGCAGCCGAAGGCCCCGGTCGTCCGGGGCGACGCCGCGTCCCGCGCCGCCGCTGCCGATGTCCTCGCCGCCCTGCGGGCGCTGCGCACCGCGCTGCACGAGGCCGCCGAGGAGCTCGGCCGGATCGACGCGGTCGCCGGTGACGGTGACCACGGGCGCGGCATGACCAAGGGCGTCGACGCGGCCGTCCGGGCCGCCGAGGAGGCCGATGAGGCGCAGGCCGGGGCCCGTTCGCTGCTGAGCGCCGCCGCCGACGCCTGGGCCGACCAGGCCGGTGGCACCTCCGGTGTGCTCTGGGGCGTCGCGCTGCGCGCCCTGGCCCAGGAGCTCGGCGACACGGGCCGGGCCGACGGGGTGCGCGCCGCCGGGGGCGCCCGCGCCGCGCTGGACGCCGTCACCTCGCTCGGCGGGGCGAAGCCCGGCGACAAGACCCTCGTCGACGCCCTCGTCCCGCTCGTCGACACCTTCACCGCGGGCGTCGCTCGCGGTACGGACCCCCGGTCCGCCTTCGCCGAGGCCGCGGCCGCGGCCACCGGGGCGGCCGACGCCACCGCCGCGCTCACCCCGCGCCTGGGCCGCGCCCGCCCGCTCGCCGAGCGCAGCGTCGGCACCCCCGACGCCGGCGCCCTCTCGCTCGCCCTGTGCGCCCGGACCGTCGCGGCGCTGCTCGGCGACGGCACCGGCGACGGCACTGGCACCGGCGCCACGACCGGCTGACCCGCGACGGCCGCCCGCGCCACGCACGCCCCCGACCACCCCACCACCCCCGGGAACCCCGACATGACGCAGAACCAGACCCTCGCTCCGCTCCGCATCGTCATCGGCTGCGACGACGCCGGATACGCGTACAAGGAAGCCCTCAAGGCCGACCTGGAAGCCGATCCGCGCGTCGCGTCCGTCGTCGACGTCGGTGTGAAGGCCGACGAGCACACCGCGTACCCGCACATCGGGGTGGCCGCGGCCCGTGTGGTGGCCGACGGGGACGCCGACCGTGCCCTGCTGTTCTGCGGTACCGGGCTCGGGGTCGCGATCAGCGCCAACAAGGTGAAGGGCATCCGCGCCGTCACGGCGCACGACAGCTTCTCCGTCGAGCGGGCGGTCCTGAGCAACAACGCCCAGGTCCTCACCATGGGCCAGCGCGTCATCGGCCTCGAACTCGCCCGCCGGCTGGTCCGCGAGTGGGTCGGTTACCGCTTCGACGAGGCCTCTCCGTCCGGCGAGAAGGTCGCCGTCCTCGACGCGTACGACACGGCCGCGCCCGCCGGTGCCGAGGACGGTCCCGCCGGCTGCTGAGCCGGTCCCTCCCGCCGTCCCGCACTCCCGCCCCGCCACCACTTACAACGACGTAAGGTGCACCCCGCATGTCCATGACCGCCCTGACCAGACCAGAGATACTCGCGGCCGCGACCGAGCCCTGGACCGGCCACGACACCCGGCTCATCGTCATGGTCGCCCTCGCCATCGGCGTGATCGTCTCGCTGATCGCGATCCTCGACTTCCACCCGTTCGTCGCCCTCATCGGCGGTTCCGTCGTGCTCGGCATCGGCTCGGGCACCGAACTCTCCAAGGTCGTCGACTCGTTCAGCGCCGGGATGGGTTCCACCCTCGGCTCCACCGGCGCCCTGATCGCACTCGGCGCGATCCTCGGCAAGCTGCTGGCCGACTCGGGGGGTGTGGACCGCATCGTCGACACCATCGGTTCGCGGTCGGGTCCGCGTCTGCTGCCGTGGTCGATGGCGCTGATCGCCGCGGTCATCGGGCTGCCGATGTTCTTCGAGGTGGGTCTCGTCCTGCTGGTGCCGATCATCGTGGTGATGGCCAAGCGGACGAAGACGCCGCTGGTCCTGCTCGCCGTGCCCGCCCTCGCGGGGCTGGGCACCATGCACGCGTTCGTGCCGCCGCACCCCGGCCCGCTGGTCGCGGTCAGCGCGCTCAACGCCGATGTGGGCACCACGCTCGGCCTGGGTCTGCTCGCGGCGATCCCCACGGTGATCCTCGCGGGACCGCTGTACGGGAAGTTCATCGCCCGCCATGTGCGCAGCGAGGCCCCGGCCGCGCTGATCGCCTCGCTGGTCAAGGAGGCCGAACAGGGGCGGGAGCCGGGTGCGGAGCGCCGGCTGCCGAGCTTCGCCGTGTCGGTCGGGGCGGTCGCCCTGCCGGTGGTGCTGATGCTCGCCAAGTCGGTCGCCGACATCGCGTTCCCGGGTGACGCCTGGTTCAACCACCTGCTGGACTTCCTCGGTACCCCGCTCATCGCGATGTTCATCGCGGTGCTCGTCGCCATGGTGGTCTTCGGTTTCCGGCTCGGCCGCAACCGTGCCGAGGTCCGTACGACCGTGACCGCGGGCCTGCCCGCGGTGGCCGGGATCCTGCTGATCGTCGGTGCGGGCGGTGGCTTCAAGCAGCTCATCGTCGACACCGGGGTCGCGGACGCCATCGGCAAGTTCGCCGCGGAGGCGCATCTGCCGCTGCTGGTCCTCGGCTGGCTGCTCGCCGTGCTGATCCGGCTGGCGACCGGCTCGGCCACCGTCGCCACCACCGCCGCCGCCGGGATCATGGCGCCGCTCGCGGCGGGCGTCCCGCCGGTGGAGGCCTCGTTGATCGCGCTCGCCGTGGGTGCGGGGTCGCTCTTCTTCTCGCACGTCAACGACGCCGGTTTCTGGCTGGCGAAGGAGTACTTCGGGATGAGCGTCTCCCAGAACATCAAGACCTGGTCGGCCCTGTCGACGATCGTCGCGGTGATGGGCCTGGCGATGTCCCTGCTGCTGTACGCCGTCTTCGTCTGACCCGTCCCGCCCGTGGGGTCCGCCCCACCCACGGGGCCCGCCCCGCCCGTGGGGACCGCTCCGGACGGTGTCCGGTGGCACCCCGTAAGAGAATTGTCCGTGCGGCCCTCACGACCGCATCCCGCAAGGAAGAAGCACCCGATGTCCGCTGAGAACCCCACCCCCACCACCGCCGTCCTCGGTCTCGGCGCGATGGGCCTGCCGATGGCCACCCGCCTCGCCGGTGCCTTCCCGGTCCGCGCCTTCGACGTCTTCGAGGAGCGCCGTACGCTCGCCGCCGAGGCCGGTGCCGTACCCGCCGCCACGCCGGCCGAGGCCGCCGAGGGCGCCGACGTGGTCGTCATCGCCGTCCGCGACCAGGAGCAGCTGGAGTCCTGCCTGTTCGGCGGCGGGATCGTCGAGCGCGGTGCCGCGGAGTCGCTCCGTGAGGGCGCGGTCGTCGTGGTCACCTCGACGGTCGGTGTCGACGGGGTGCAGTCCGTCGCGGCGCGCCTGGCCGAGCAGGGTGTGCGGCTGGTCGACGCTCCGGTGAGCGGTGGGGCGGTGCGGGCCGGGACCGGCGATCTGCTGATCATGGTCGGCGCGGACGACGAGACGCTCGCCGCCGCCGACGCGGTCCTCGCCCGGCTGGGCTCCACGCTGCACGTCGTCGGCCCCCGGGTGGGCGACGGTCAGATCATGAAGACCGTCAACCAGCTGCTGTGCGGCATCCACACGGCGGCGGCGGCCGAGTCCCTCGCGCTGGCCCGCGCCCTCGGCATCGACCTGGACCGCGCCGTCGACGTACTCGGTCAGGGCGCCGCCGCCTCCTTCATGCTGGCCGACCGCGGTCCGCGCATGGTCCAGCAGTACGAGGTGAAGGAGGACGGCACCGGTGGTCCGGAGCTGCGGTCCCGTCTCGACATCATCCGCAAGGACATGAACATCGTGGTGTCGCTGGCCAAGAAGGCCGGTGTCGCCACCTCGGTGGCCGCCGCGGCCGACCAGCTCTACCAGCTCGCCATCAGCCAGGGCCTGGCCGCCGAGGACGACTCGGCACTGGTCACCCTCCTCTCCCCGCGCACCGCGCGCTGAGACCGCCCCGTGGGGGGAGGGCCGGCGGCGCCGGTTAGGCTGAAAACCCGGCTGGAATCCAGGCCGACCGCCGGGCTGAACGCCGGGCTCGCACCCGGTACGCCGGGCGGGTCCGGCACATCACAGGGAGAGTCGACGATGGGACCAGCCGGCAGGCAGGTACGTCCGGCGGGGCTCGGCAGGACCGTGCTCATGGACGAGGCGTACGACGCGCTGCTCGCGCTGATCCTCGACGAGGGCCTGGAGCCGGGCACTCCGCTGCGCATCGACACCATCGCCAAGGACTGGGGCGTCTCGCCGACGCCGTTGCGGGAGGCGCTCGCCAAGCTGGAGAACACCGGCCTGGTCGTCCGCGTCCCGCACCGCGGTTACACGGTCGCCCCGCTTCTGGACGACGGCGGGTTCCGTGAGCTGATGGGTGCCCGGCTCCTCATCGAGCCGTTCAGTGCCCGTCAGGCCTGCGAGCGGGACGCGGCGGGCACGGCGCGTGCGCTGGCCGAGAGCCACCGGCTGATGGAGGCTGCGGCGGTGCAGCGGGTGGCGGACGACTTCCGGGCGTACCTCCAGGCCGACTCCGCCTTCCACGCGACCATCGCCCGTGCCGCGGGCAACCGGTTCCTCTCGGCGGCCATCGATCCGCTGGGCGCGCACATCCAGCGCTTCCGGCGTTTCACCGGCGGCCGGGTCACCGACACGCAGGAGGCGCTCGCCGAACACGCGGCCGTCCTCGACGCGTTCGAGGCGGCGGACGCGGACACCTGCGAGTCGGCGATGCGCGCGCACCTGGAGGGTGTGGCGCACCGGTCGTTCGGCCACTGACACCCACGGGCCCGGACTCCCGACCGACTGAATCCGGAGCTGCCCGAGATCTCGCGGCCGGTTCTGCTGTTCGATGTCGCGTTCCACGATGCTGAGCTGAGCTGAGCCCCGCCGACGGATCCGGCGAAGTAGGAGCCGGACCAGAGCTTGTTGACCCGGTAGTAGTGCCGCACCGGGGAACTCCTGCCGCGGCCTGCGGGAGCTGACGCCCTTGAGGCTGTTGACCAGTTCGGACAGGGCGATCTTGGGCGGGAAGTTCACAACGAGATGGACGTGGTTGTTCTCGCCATTGAACTCGACCAGCTCGACCTCGAAGTCCTCGCACACCGCGCGCATGATCTCTTCGAGGCGCGTCAGGTGCCGATCGTCGAACACTTCATGCCGGTACTTCGTCACGAAAACCACGTGGGCGTGGAGGGCGGAGGCGCAGTGCCTGCCCGTGCGAATGTTCTAATTGTCGGCTATAAACCAACTTGCTACGGTGTGGATCATGCAGCTCAGGTACACCTTCCGTGTCGAGCCGGGTCCGGGTCAGCGCATCGCGCTGGGCCGGGCGTTCGGCTGCGCGCGGGTGGTGTACAACGACGCCCTGCGGGCCCGGGAGGACGCCCGCCGGGACGGCCTGCCATTCCCGAAGACCGGCGACCTGTCCAAGCAACTCATCACCGGCGCGAAGCACACGCCCGAGCGGGCCTGGCTCGGCGAGGTCTCGGCGGTTGTTCTCCAGCAGTCCCTCAGGGACCTGGACGCCGCGTACAGGAACTTCTTCGATGGGCTCAAGGGCAAGCGCCCGCGCATGGGCGCGCCGCGCTTCAAGTCCCGCAGGGACAACCGGCAGGCCGTCCGATTCACCGCCAACGCCCGCTGGTCGATCACCCCCGGCGGGAAACTGCGGCTGCCGAAGATCGGCGACGTCAAGGTCAGGTGGTCTCGCCGGCTCCCCTCGGCGCCGTCAACGGTGACCGTGGTCAAGGACGCGGCGGGCCGGTACTTCGCGAGCTTCGTCATCGAGACCGACGGCTTTGAGGTGCTGCCCGGGACCACACCCGAGATGGGCGTCGACCTGGGGCTCACGCACTTCGCGGTGCTCTCCGATGGCCGGAAGATCTCTGCGCCGAAGTTCTTCCGGCGCGCGGAGAAGAAGCTCCGCAAGGCTCAGCGGAACCTCGCCCGCAAGGCTAAGGGGAGCAGCAACCGCAAGAAGGCCGTCGTGAAGGTGGCGCGGGCACACGTCCGCACGGCCGACGCGCGCAGGGACTTCCACCACAAGCTGTCCACGGCGCTGATCCGCGAGAACCAAGCGGTGTACGTCGAGGACCTCGCGGTGAAGGGCCTGGCCCGCACGCGCCTCGCCAAGTCGGTGCACGACGCGGGATGGTCGGCGTTCGTCGGGATGCTGGAGTACAAGGCGGTCCGGTACGGGCGGACCTTCGCCCGCGTGGACCGGTTCTTCCCCTCCTCCCGGCTCTGCTCCGTCTGTGGCGTAGAGGACGGGCCGAAGCCGCTGAACGTCCGCGTGTGGACGTGCCGGGGCTGCGGCACCATCCACGACCGCGACGTGAACGCCGGCCGCAACATCCGCATCGAAGGATCCAAGGTCGCCGCCGGACAGGCGGAGACCGTAAACGCCCGTGGAGCGCAGGTAGGACCGGTACCCGTACCGGCACAGCGCGCAACCCGCACCCCGGTGCGGAAGAAGCAGGAACCCACCCGAAGCTGCCGGCCGACCGGCTGGATGCAGGCGGGAATCCTCGGCCTATAGGCCGGGGAGGATGTCAATCCTTCCCGAACCACGTGCTGCCGAAGCACCCCGGGCACCCGGCGGGCCTCGCGCTGCCGAGCCTGCGCGAGGCGCTCACCGCCGAGCTGCCGGACGTCGAGTTCGCCTACGAGCGGGGCTGCGCGGTCAGCGGCACCGACCGCTCGGGGCTGCCCGCCGCCGTGCGTACCGCCGCCTCGGCCGATCTGGCGCTGGTCGTCGTCGGCGACCGTTCCGGGATGTTCGGCAACGGCACCTCGGGCGAGGGCTGCGACGCGCCGGACCTCCGGCTGCCGGGCGTGCAGGTGGAGCTGGTCGAGGAGGTGCTCGCCACCGGCGTCCCGGTGGTGCTGCTGGTCGTCTCGGGCCGCCCGTACGCGCTCGGCGGTCTCGCGGAGCGCTGCGCGGCCGTGGTGCAGACGTTCATGCCCGGCGAGGAGGGCGGCCCCGCGCTGGCCCGCGTGCTCTCGGGCCGGGTGACCCCCGGCGGCAAGCTGCCCGTGCAGATCCCGGCCCTCCCGGGGAGCGGTCCCGGCACCTACCTCAACCCGCCGCTCGGCCGTTTCAGCCAGGGCATCAGCGTCCTGGACAACACGCCGCTGTACCCGTTCGGGCACGGCATCTCGTACACCTCCTTCGGCTACGAGGACCTGCGGGTCGCCGGGGAGGGCCGGGTGCCCACCGACGGGTTCATCGAGGTCTCCTGCCTCGTACGGAACACGCGCGAGCGGGCGGGCCGCGAGACGGTCCAGCTGTACTACGACGACCCGGTCGCCCAGGTCGCCCGGCCCACCCAGCAGCTGGCGGCCTTCGGCGTCGTCGAGCTGGCCCCCGGTGAGGCGGAGCGGGTCACGTTCAGGGTCCACGCCGACCAGACCTCGTACACCAAGGACGCCTCGGGCGACGGTCGGCGCATCGTCGAGCCCGGCACCATCCGCCTGATGCTCGGCTCGTCCAGCGGCGACATCCGGCTGAGCGCCGACGTCGAACTCACCGGGCCGCAGCGCGTGGTGGGCGCTGACCGCCACCTCGTCCACGCGTAGGGCCCCCGCCCGGCCGCCGCGCGCATCACGTCCGCGCGGCGGCCCACCACCCCCGTCCCCCGTCCCAAGTCCACGGCGTACGAGCCTCGCCCGCGCCGTGTTTTCCCCCTGTCTGCGTAACGTCCTGCCCGCTCAACAGGAAGCAGCCCTCACCGTGACCACGGATACGCTCCGCACCCCGGCCGGCACCTCCGCGCCCGGCGGCTCCCCCGCCGCCAAGATTCCCCGTCCCCGGCTGGTCGTCGGCATGGCGGCCGGTCAACTCGGCCTGTTCCTGGCCCTCCTGACCCCGATCCTGGTGAGCCTTCAGCTCAAGGTGCAGTCGTTCGTCCCCGAGGACGACCAGGTCGCCTCGCTCGGCATCATCACCACCACCGGTTCGGTGGCGGCGATGCTGGCGAACCCGTTCTTCGGGCGCCTCAGCGACCGCACCACCAGCCGGTTCGGCCGCCGCCGCCCCTGGCTGATCCTCGGCATGCTGGGCCTGCTGGCCGGTCTGCTGATCATCGCGACGGCGAACAGCGTGGCCGTGGTCACCGTCGGGTTCGTCATCTCCTCGGCGTCCGCCAACGCGGCCCTCGCCGCCTTCGTCGCGACCGTCGCGGACAACGTCCCCGAGCAGAAGCGCGGCAAGATCAGCGGGCTGCTCGGCATCATGCAGAACCTGGCCCCCACGGCGGGGACCTGGATCGCGAAGTGCTTCACCGACCAGATGCTGCTGCTCTTCCTGGTCCCCAGTGTCATCGGCATCCTGCTGGTGGTCGGCTACGTGATGGTGCTGCCGGACAAGCCGCTGGAGACGAAGCCGCCGCGGGAGGGGTTCAAGGCGGTCCTGCGCACCTACTGGGTCAACCCCAGGCAGCACCCGGACTTCGCCTGGGCCTGGCTGTCGCGCTTCCTGCTGACGCTGGCCAACTGGATGTTCACCACCTTCCGCCTGATCTACCTCCAGCACGAGATGCGGCTCACCAGCGCGGAGGCGACCGAGACGCTCGCCACCGGCGTCCTCATGTACGGCTTCTGCGTGATGGGTTCCGCGCAGGCCGCGGGCTGGCTCTCGGACCGCTTCGGCCGCCGCAAGCCGTTCATCGCCGTCGCCGCGGTCCTCTTCGGCATCGGCATGGTGATCCTCAGCCAGGCCGACACGATCGGGGTGTTCTACTGCGCGGAACTCGTCCTGGGCCTGGGCTTCGGCACCTACCTCGGCGTGGACCTCGCCCTCGTCATCGACGTGCTGCCGGATCCGAAGAACCCCTCCAAGGACCTCGGCATCTTCAACATCGCGATGTCGGCCCCGCAGATCTTCGCCCCCGCGCTCGGCGCCCTGCTGATCTCCCTGGGCGGTGGCCACAACTACTCGATCCTGCTGATCACCGCCTCGGCGGTCTGCCTCTGCGGCGCGCTGGCGATCCTGCCGGTACGCAAGGTGCGCTGACCCGCCGCTCCCGGCGGTCGGTCCGGGGCGGGACGGCTCACGCGCCGTCCCGCCCCGGCTCGCAGTAGAGGTCGCGGAAGGCGGCGGTGAGGGAGGCGACCGTGCGCCAGTACGCGTACGCGGCGAGGTCCGGGGTGCTCGGGTCGGGCCGCACCGCGAGGGAGAGGTGGCGGTAGGCGGCACGGAACAGCAGCCGGACGGCTCCCCGGTCCGGCTCGTCGTGTCCGTACTCGTCGGCGCTCATCAGCTTCCGCAGGTGGGCGACGAGTTCGTCGGTACCGGCGTTGACGACGGACCGCGGCGGCACGCCCGCCCGGTCCGCCCTCGCGTGCTCGATGGCGTCGGTGATCGCGTCCACGTCGATGCCGGGGTCCTTCGGTCGGACGTCCCGTGCGGTGCTGGTGTTCATGGGTCCTCCTGGCGGCCGGCAGGTCTTCCCGCCCGCCTGTCGCCGGTGGACGGGGCGTGTCAGGCGGTGTCCGGTACGGAAATCGAACCGCATCCGCCCTCGCGCGGGGGGCGTGACGCCCCGCCCGCCTGATCAAAGTGGTCAAAGATCGACAGGCCCCGCCCAGGACCGGTCCCGGATCACCCCCACACAGGTGACGTGCGGAAATCCGTCCCCTGACGGCCTAAGGCCGTGGCTACGTTGAGCCCGTCCGATCGCCGCCGGAGCTCTCGTCGTCTCCCGGCGGTGCTCGGCGTGCGCGGCAGCCCCGCGCACCGGCACCGGGCTTCCCACCCATCGGCCTCCGGGCACCGGGCATCGAGCACCAGGGGATGCGATGACACGTACGCGGAACGAGCAACTGGCCTGCCTCCTGGGCGAGGCCGGCTGGTCGCGCGCCCAGGCGGCGAGCGCCTTCAACCGGGCGGCGGCGGAGGGCCGGAGCCCGGACGGTTCTGGCGGTCCGGGCAGTCCGCTGATCGGGCGTTCGCACGTGTCCATGTGGGTCGGCGGCACCCGGCCGTCCGGTTCGGCCCCCGCCGTCCTGGCGCTCGCCCTGTCCCGGCGGCTGAAGCGGGTGGTCACCGTCGCCGAGCTGGGGTTCGCCGCCCCGGGTCCGGCGCCGCTCGGCCCGCCCGCCGACGCCCTGACCGTACTGGCGGACCTCGGGCGGGCCGACCTCCACCCGGACCGCCGGAACCTGCTGGCCGGGATCGTGTACTCCACGGCGGCCCTGGCGGTCCCTTCCGGCGACCGCCAGCCGTCGTCCGCCGGGCCCGCGCCGCAACCGGCCGAGCGGGTGTCCAACCACCTGCGGGTGACCCAGGGCGACGTGGCGACCGTCCGCGAACTCACCCACGCCTTCTCGGCGGTGGACCAGCGGCGCGGCGGCGGGCACGGCCGCACCGCCCTGGTGCAGTACCTGCACACCGACGTGACGGATCTGCTGCACGGCCGGTACGCGCACGAGCGGGTACGCCGGGAGATGGAGTCGGCGGCGTCCGAACTCGCCTACCTCTCCGGGTGGATGGCCTTCGACAGCGGCGAGAACCCGCTCGCCCAGCGCTACTTCACCCTCGCGCTCCAGCTCGCCGGGGACGCCCAGGATCATCCGCTGGGCGGCCACATCCTTCGCGCGATGGCCCACCAGGCTCTGGATCTGGGCCACTTCGACACCGCGCTCGCCCTCGCCGAGGCGTCCGTACAGGACCGCCGCTACACCGGAGCGACCCCGCGCGAACGGGCGCTGCTCGGCGTGGTGCACGCCCGGGCGCTCGCGGCGGCGGGCCGCACCCGCGGTGCGGTGAAGGCGCTCCTGCGCGCGGAGAACGACCTGGCCGCCGCCGACGCGGGGGTGCCCGAGCCGCACCGGACCTTCTTCTTCGGCGAGGCCTCCCTCGCCCACGAGTCCGCCCGCACACTGGGGTTGCTCGGCGACCGCAAGGGTGCGATCCGCGAGTTCGGCCGTTCGGTACGCACCCGGGGCGCGGCCTTCCGCCGCACCCACGCGGTGACCCTGGGGCACCTGGGGGCCGCCCAGATGGCGGACGGGCGGGTGGAGGAGGCCTGCGCCACGTGGGGCGGGCTGCTGGACTCGATGGAGGAGGGCATCCAGTCGGGCCGGGCGGAAGCGGCGGTCGTCCAGGTCCGGCGGCTGCTGTCGCCGTTGCGCCACCGTCGCATCCCGTCGGTGACGGCGGTGGCCGAACGCGCCAACAGGCATCTGTCGCAGCTACATTGACGGCCGGGGTCCTTTGACGGATCGGGCTGGGGGTACGGGCATGGCGGACGCACTGGGCATCGAGCCGATCGGGACCGTGGTCGGGGGGCGCCGCGAGGTGGCCGACGACCACTGGGGCGGCGTCGAGGCGGTGATCCGGCTGCGGCCGGACTTCCCGCCGGAGGTCGTGCGCGGGCTGGAGGAGTTCTCCCACCTGGTGGTCGTCTGGCACTTCGACCGGGCCGACCCCGGCGACGTGGCCCTGCACGCGAGGAGCCCCCGGAACAACCCGGCCTGGCCGCCCACCGGCACCTTCGCCCACCGCAACCACCGCAGGCCCAACCAACTCGCCACCAGTTTCCCCCGGTTGCTCGGGGTGGACGGCCTCGATCTGCGGGTGGCGGATCTCGACGCGGTGGACGGTACGCCGGTCTACGACCTCGCCCCCTGGTTCACCGCGATGGGCCCCCGGGGCCCGGTCCATGAACCGGCCTGGCCGGGCGAGATGCTCGCAGAATACTGGGCCGGGGGCGAGGACCCCGTTACGGACGGGGCCTGAGGCCCGCAGCCGCCAGTGGCGTGGGGCAGCAGCCCTCAGACGCCGGTCCGCCCGTCCACGAGCTCGCGCACGATGTCGAGGTGTCCGTTGTGCCGGGAGATCTCCTCGACGAGGTGGAGGAGGATCCAGCGGAGGTCCGCGTGGGTTCCGTTCCCGAGCGGGCGCTCGGCCTTCGCGTCCGGATCGGACGCGAGGAGCAGACCGCGGTAGCGCTCGCTCTGCTCCTCGTACGCGGCGAGCAGTTCGGGCAGGGGGACGTCGACCGCGGTCCGCATCTCGGGGTCGGGATCGTCGTCGGTCGCCAGGGCGAGGGGGCCGGCGAGTTCCTCTCCCAGGAACATCACCTGGATCCAGTAGTACTCGACCCACCGCAGATGGCTGATCAGCCCGCACAGGGTCATCAGCGGTGAGCCCGGAAGGGGTGCCTTGCGGGCGTCCTCCGCCGACACTCCCTCGCACTTGGCTCGCGCGGTGTCACGGGCGTACTCCAGGAAGGTGATCAACTGCGTGCGCTCGTCCCAGGCGGGAGGTGTATCGGTTCGTCGGGTCATCGTGGGAGTCTCGCGCGGGCCGGCGGGGCTGTCGAACGGTTATACGGCGTCCGGGGGCACCGGGCACCGCCCGGTTTGGCCCGCCCGGCCCGTGGTGAGGGCGCGGCGGCTGGACCGGGCCAGGGCCGCGGTCAGGGTCAGGGTGAGGAAGGGGACGGTGAAGCCCGTTCCGGCCCCGCCCGGCCCGTCGACGAGCCGGCCGACCGTACCGGCGGAGAGCGCGATGCCCGCCGCGCTCGCGGAGTTCGCCCAGGTGAAGGCCTGCGTGAGCACCGACCGGTCCACGGCCGACGCCATGAGCGTCGAGGTGACGACGACGCACGGTGCGATCCCCGCGCCGGGCAGCAGGAGGGCGAGGCCCAGTTGCCAGGGGGTGTCGGCGAGCGGCGGCAGCAGCGACGCGCAGGCCAGGAAGGACAGAAGCAGGGGGAGTTGGGTGGCGAGCGGAGTGCGTCGGGTGTACGTCCCGTAGGCCAGGCCCGCCAACAGGCTTGCCACGCCCATCAGTCCGTACAGCAGCCCGGCAGCGGGGGCGGCGTGGAGGTCGGCGGCGATGGCGCTCACCGAGACCTGCGTCGAGCCGAAGAAGACGCCAAGCGCGAGGTTGACCACCAGCAGGGCGACGAAACCCCGGCCCCACAGCACGCCCGGGCCTCCCAGCACGGGCGCATCCGTCGGCCTTCGCGGGCCCCACAGCCGTCGCGGACCCCTGCCTCCCGGACGTTCCCGCACCGGGCGCGCGGCGGGCTCCGGGGCCGTACGCCGCAGGGACGCGAAGACCAGTCCGGCGCCGACGACGAGAGCGCCGGCCAGCACCGTTCCGGCGGCCGGGTGCAGGCGGGTCGCGGCGAGCACGGCGAGGGCGGGGCCGAGGAGGTAGGCGGCCTCGTTGGCGAAGGCTTCGAGCGCGAAGGCCGGGGCCAGGGCCGCGTCAGCCGGTTCGGTTGCTCTGCCGCGCAGCAGGGCCGACCAGCGGGCCGAGGACAAGGCACCGACCTGGGGAATCGTCGCTCCGGCCGCGAGACCGGCCGCCATCGCCGCCGCCGTGGGCGCTCCCGTCAGGGCCGACGTGACGAGAACCGCGACCGCCGCCGCGTGGGCGGTCAGCAGGGGGACGAGGACGCGTGTCTGCCCGTACCGGTCCATGAGGCGGGCCACCTGCGGGCCGACCAGCGCCTCCGCCAGGGCGAACGAACCGGTGACCAGACCGGCCGCCCCGAAGGACCCGGTCTCCGCGTGGATCAGCCAGACCAGTCCGAGACCGGTCATGGCCACCCCGACCCGGGCGGGTGCGGCGGCGAGGAAGAAGGCCGCCGCACCGGGGGTGCGCAGGGCGGAACGGTAGGAGGCGGACGGTGCCGCCGGGGGTGGCCCGGCCGGGCCGGGCCTCCCCGCGCGGGAACGAAGAGCCGATGCGGTACGACGGAACCAGTGACGCGCGGTCACGGTGGGCCTTCCGCTGCACGGTGGGACGGCCGGGGAGCGGCGCCGCGTGCGCGGGCACGGTCCCCGTCGCCAGGAGTCGTCCAAGGTGACGCCGGTGAGCGGGAGTTCAGGACCGCTCCGGCGTCGGCTCCAGCGCCGGCAGAAGTGTTGGGGGGGGGACGAACAGGGGGTGAGAACGGTCGACTTCACGGGGAGGCCCACCGACCGGACACGATACGGGGCGGCGACCGACCGGACACGATACGGCGGTGGCCCACCGACCGCGTGGGGCTGGGCCTCGCGGGCATCGAGGTCTGCCCGCAAGCAGGGCCATGTGGCCCTTGTGACTTCTTGACCGGTTGTCGAAGGTGTCCCGGTGAGGACTGCCTCGGCCCGGGCGTCCGGCATGAGACCAGGGAGATCTTTTGACGCACGAACACGTGGCGACGGACACGTCCGCACAGCGGGAGTCGAAGGCCAAGCCGGTGTCCCGGGCGGTCGCGGCCAAGGGCTGGACGCCCGGGACGCCCTTGGTCGGAGCCGACATGACAGCCCTCCAGCGGTCGGCGGGCAACGCGGCGGTCGCCCGGCTGGTCGAGGAGCAGCGGCACGCGCACGGTCCCGACTGCGGGCACGGCGACACGACCGTGCAGCGGTCGGCCGTCCACGAGGTGCTGCGCAGCCCGGGGCAGCCGATGGGCGGTGAGCTCCGGCAGGAGATGGAGTCCCGGTTCGGCGGCGCGGACTTCTCCGACGTACGTCTGCACACCGGGTCCCGGGCGCGCCACTCGGCGGCAGAGGTCGGGGCGCGTGCCTTCACGTCGGGCAGCAGCATCGTCATCGGCGACGGCGGCGGCGACAAGCACACGCTCGCACACGAACTCGGACATGTCCTCCAGCAGCGGCAGGGGCCGGTGGGCGGTGAAGCCGACCCGAGGGGCCTGCGCATCTCCAAGCCCGACGATCCTCTGGAGGTGGCCGCCGAGCGGCAGGCCCACGAGGTGATGCGCGGACAGGCGCCGGTGCAGCGGAAGGCGGACGGCACCGCGCCCGTTCCGCCGCAGGCCGCGGCTTCCCCGGGAACCGGGCCGGCCGTGCAACGCGCTCCGCTCGACGTCACGCGCGCGGGAGAGGGGAACGCGGGCCGGGAGCCCGTGGACTCCGACAACGAGGACGACGTCCGCAGCTTCGTCTTCGACGCGCTCGGCAAGGGCGACCACGAGGCGGTCACGCTCGTCATGAGGCGCCTCGAAGCCCTCGATCCGCAGCCGGCCTATCTCGCCAAGCTCCGCGAGGTGGTGTCCCACTTCCCCGCTGAGGAACGCGTTCGCATCCCGGCCCTGGTCCATTTCATCTGGATCGGCCGCGGCATCAGCAGGGATGCGCTCAACAACGTCCTGGCCTGGGCGGCGAAGGCCCAGAACACCGACTGGCGCATCAACCTCTGGACGGACAAGCGCAGTACGTGGTCGTGGGCCGACTCGGGCCGGGTGAAGGTGGCCAAGTCGATCGAGTTCAAGTACATCGAGGACGCCATCGACGAACGGGTCGCCGCCACGTACGAGAGGGCCACCGCGGGGCCGGACATGGCCTATCCCCTGGCCTCGGACATCGCCCGGTACAGCATCCTCAAGAAGCACGGCGGCGTGTACGCCGACGTGGACCTGGGGTCCGGGACGATCGACCTCAAGCAGAACCGCCCGGAGCTTCGCGAGAAGGACATGCCTCTCCTCGGACCCCTCATCCGGGACAGGCAGAGCCTCGACGCCCCGCTGAAGGCCGCGGGGGCGCCGCCCGTCGAGGGGGTCGTGACCGCCGAGCAGGTCAGAACCGCGGCGGATTACCTCCTCGACACGGGCGGGTACGGCAACCACTTCATCGGCGCGCAGCGGAACTCCGCTGTCATGGAGAAGATGATCGCCAAGATCTCCGGTCCCATCGCGCAGTTGCCCGTCGATGACCTCCACGCGGGCGGACCCGCGTTGACCGGGCCCTTCGCCCTCCTCCAGGTCGTCGACCGGCACCTCAGCTCGGAGTTCGGGGTCGAGAGCCTCCAGAACGGGGAGCACCAGCTGTTCCAGCAGGCGGGGCAGCATTTCCACGATCACATGGAGTGGCTGACGGCGGAGAGCGAGAACCAGAACTACTGACCCGGCGGCCCGCGGGCAACCCGGCCGCGTCTGGAGCGACGTCCCGGTCTCCGTCCGGGTCACTCCGGGGCGGTCGGTTGCAGCTTCCCTGTGTGCGCGTCGACGTACAGGTCGGTTGATCCGTCCGTTGCCCCTCGAACCGTGGCCTGAACTATGTACTCAGGCCTCCAATGTCCGCTGCGCAGGGACGCTTTAAGAACGTTCGCATGGAACTCCAGGGACTCGGAATGGGTCATGGACTTCTTCGCGATGTCGATCGCCTCGCTGCGGCTGACGTCGACGGACGGCAGTTCGTCAAGGTGCGTGGGACCCCTCGATACGAGCAGTTGGCTGATGCGGCCGACTCTGTTGATCTGCACGTCGAGCATGGCCGGCATCAGGACGTCGTGGTCCATCACCCGCCACGAGGCCATCCAGCCGAACTCGCCGTCGGCGACCGGTACCACAGTCACGTGGGTTGCGGCGTCCGCCCACGGATAGTGCTCGTCCGCGTACCGCGTCGCCAGCTTCTTCGCCTCGGCAAGGTCCATGTGGGGATGCTCGCGGCCGTCGATGGATACCGATCGGCTGGTTGGCTTGTCGCTCCACTCGAACATCGCCGAGAGCTTGAGCGTCGAAGGCCAGGACAGTTCCGCGTCGACTCTCCGATCCGAGAAGTGGACACTCCCCCGGTTGAGCCCTTCCACCGGCGAGTACTGAAGCCGCCCGTCTCCCAGGTCCTTGAACTTGTCGCCGAACGCTTCGTCCAGGGCATCGCGCATGGCGTCGGCCTGCTGCCCCGAACCGCTCTGCACGCTGGTGGCGTCGACGGCGGTGAAGGTGATGTCCGACACCGCCACGGCCAGCACCGCGATACCGGCCAGAGACGCCACAACCGTGGGAGTGCGCTCCCTCAGAGTCGGCTTCAGCTTCAGGCCACGCGCACGTGCCACCCACCACGCCAGGCCCACGCCCGCCAGACCGCCCAGGATGTTCATCTCGGCATCCGAACTGTCGCACAGCCGCGAGAACGCGTTCACCGAAGCCTGAGCGACTTCGACCAGGCAAGGACCCAGAACGACACCCGTGAGGGTCAGCAGTCGACGTCGCGACGCGAGCAGTCCCAGGAACCCCAGAGGAGCGGTCATCAACCCGTTCAACAGGCCCTGCGTCGTTCGGAACGGTTCCCCGATCTCGTGATTGAGCGTGCACTCGTGGCTGGCTCCCCCGCCCCCGGAGAGGAAGAGAGTAACCCCCAGAACAATCGCCAGGCAGAAGACGAAAGCCGAAGGAATGAGCGCAGGGTTCTGCCGCCTATTGCGCCACCAATAGACAATCAACGCGAGCGCAAACGAAATAGATGCGAGCAGAATGACGAACTCGCTCTTGCCCTGAAATATAGCCTGAAACACTCTTTCACTCTCACTAGAGAGGGGTCCGACCCCCTCGCGGGAGACGAACCCCCTTCGTCATCCCGGTACAGCAATCAGCAGGTTACGGAAGGCGTCTGGAACAGGCCTTGCCCGCTCACACTCAAGCCATTTCGTGATCGTGCGAGACAAGAAGCATGAGGGGCCGGCGGGCGTTTCGATGGGGGCCCTGTGGGCAGCGTGAGCGATCCAGTCCCCAGCGCGGCAGCAGTCGCCCAGAAGCGAACCCTGCGCGTGGCGCCCCCTCCAAATCGCTGGACCGTCGATCGCACCCGTCCTCCATACCGCCGGGCGAACCGGCGAACGCTGCTCCTGACCGCGGGCGACTGGGCGACGAGGCCCCGATGCAAGTAGGTGGCCGCCTGCCCCTCGGCAGATTGGGCGAATGTCACACCGAGGGGACCTCGTCCACTCGGAGGTCGGGTCCAGCGGCGTCCGGTGCCTACGATCGCAAGGCGCTCTCGGGGCCCGCCCTTGCCGTCGCCCTCAGCGGGCGGACCTCACACCCGAAGCCCGCTCGTACAACGGGAAGCCCGACCATGGTGCGCACGATGTGGCTTCCCTTTTTCTCATGCAGAAGGGCTGGCGCCGAGGGTCAGACGGCGCCGAACTCCCCGGCCTTCACGCCCGCCACGAACGAGGTGAAGGAGTCGGCGGTGAAGCCCAGGACCGGGCCGCCGGGAACCTTGGAGTCACGGACCGGGACAAGGTTGCGCACCACGGCGAGGTTGGCAGCGACCTCGACGCAGTTGCCACCGTTGTTGCTGTACGAGGACTTGAACCAACGAGGGGACTCAGTCATCACGGGATGCCCTTTCACCAGCGCTCGATCACGACCACGCATGCCACACGGGGCGAGAGTCACCTCGCGTGGCGATCGTAGGCGGCCAACTTCACCCCCACCGAGGCGAAAACACGCCTACTGCCCTCCGGCCACGAAGAAGCCCCACCGTGCGTCTCACGGTGGGGCTTCCTTCTGCCTGGTTCGGTTGACCGACGCCGAGGGTCAGACGGCGCCGAACTCTCCGGCCTTCACGCCCGCCACGAACGAGGTGAAGGAGTCGGCGGTGAAGCCCAGGACCGGGCCACTGGGAACCTTGGAGTCACGGACAGGTACGACGTTCTGCGCCACGGCAAGGTTGGAAGCGACCTCGACACACTGGCCACCGTTGTCGCTGTACGAAGACTTGAACCAACGGGGGGATTCGGTCGTCATGGGGTGCCCTTTCGTACCTTTTCAATCATGGCCACCGAGGCCGCCTGAGACAGCGCTTCGGCCTGTAGTTGATGGTAGGCCACCAACTGAGGCAGCACGGCAGTCGTTTCACGCTCCAGATGGCCACGCATCTGGGACTCCGCGTAGGCCATCATGGACAGGTCCGTCAGCGTGAGCAGGCTCATGGGGAGGTTGAACGGACGGCGCTCGCCCATGTCGTAGGGGGCGACGTGGAGCACCGTGTTCGGCAGTTCAGCGAACTCGACGAGGCGCGCCAGCTGCGCGTCCATCACCTTGGCCCCTCCGACCTGCCTGCGGATGCAGCTCTCGTCCATCACCACCATCATCATGGGCGGCCGGGGCCGCTCCAGGACCGCTTGGCGCTCCGCCAGAAGGGCCACACGTTCGTCCGCCTGCTCGGGCGTAATGACGCCCCTCCGCACCGCGCTGTACGCCAACACCTGTGCGTACTCCGGCGTCTGCAACAGGCCAGGGATGATCCCCACCTCGAACAACCGGATCTCCACCGCCCGCCCCTCGTAGGCGACGAACTCGGGGAACCCCTCCAGCAGCGACCCGTGCCGGATTTCGCGCCACTCGTTCTCGAACGACTCCGCCGAGCCTGCGACGCCGAATGCGGCATCGATCTCACGCGAAAAGCGGAGAGTTGGCGGTTTCCGAGCAGTTTCAACCGCTGAGACATGCTGACTGGAATAGGTCAGATGGGACGCCAGTTCCTCCTGGCTCCACCCGCGCCTCTCCCGCATCCGTCTGATGCGCGCACCGTATGCCGCGCGCGGGCTTGCTTCCGGGTTCAGCTCCAAGCGGTTGACCATGCCGGGGCCTCCTCTTCCTTCCATTCTCGCTAGTTGAAGGGAAGTTGACTCTAGGACACCCTGAAGACCCCCCGTAGTGCATTCGCTACAGAGAGGAGCGAAAGGTGTCCGGAGAGAACGTCAGTCCGAATGCCGTGGGTCCCCCACCCCCCGTCCTCGGTGCGGTCATGGTCGACACGAGCCGTCAGGACCGTGTCGGCGAGTTCCGAGGCCGCTCCGGCCCCTACTGGGCCATACGCCCTCTCGCCGGCGGGCTCGAATGGGAGGCCGCACCCGAGTGCGTACGCCCTGCGACTCCCATAGAGCGGCTGCGGGCCGAGAACGCCCGGTGCAACGCGCGGAGTCGGGGCGAAGCGCTCTGACGTAACCCGGAACACGGGACACGGAGTTTGCGGGGAACGGAGTTCACGGGGAACGGAGTTCGCGACGCACGGCACGCGGCGCGGGCGCCGGGGTACCGGGCGAATTCCACCCGAAGGCGGGGCGCGTGGCGCGATTCGGAGGCGTACGCGCCCCGCCAACACCCAAGCTCTCGACGTCCGTCACGGATTCAGCAGACCCACCGGACCCACCGGACCCACCATCCCAACCAGACCCACCAGACCGACCGAAAGGCCGACCCATGGACTGGCAGATCAAAGCCGAGCGACTCGCCACCGACATCGTGGACCCCGTATCCCGCTGGCTCCCGCCGGTGGCGCTCGTACCCCGGCACCAGTTGGTGCCCCGTTGGTGGGAGCCCGACGGTACGGGGGCGTGGGCCCTGCGCGACGGGGCGGGCGACCCGTCGGCGTGGGCCGAAGCGGCTTACGCGGACCGGTCGTTGGTGACTCGGGTGGGCGGATTACACGCCGACCACGCAACGGCCGAGGACCAGCCCGAAGGGCTGCCCACGTCGTCGGCGACGCTGCCGAGCCTCACGGTCCGGATGCTCCGGCACGCGCGGCTCGGGGACGGGCTTCCGCTGCTGGACCTGGGTACGGGGGCGGGCGGGCTCACCGCGTACGCGTCCTTCCGCATCGGGGACAAGCACGTGACGAGCCTGGACGTGGACCCCTACCTCTCGTCCGTCGCGGGCGAACGGCTCGCGGAGCTCGGGTACTACCCGACGATGCTCACGGCCGACGCGACCGAGCACGTGCCGGGGACGTACGAGCGGATCGTGTCCACGGTCGGGCTGCCGCCCGGACCCGGGCTCCGCGCGGTGCTCGCCTCGCTCGTGCCCGGCGGGCGGCTCGCCATGACGCTGGCGCGTACCACCCTGATCATCACCGGGTGGAAGCGCGCCAACGGGGACGTGGTGGGCCAAGTCGAGCGGGACATGGCCGGGTTCATGCCGGCCCGGTCCGGCGACGACTACCCGGACGCCTGCACCGGCCTGTTCGCCCTCGCGCACGTGGCGGAGGGGAACGACGTCGGTACGGGCCGCTATCCGGTGGTGGACCTGGAGAACGCGTGGGAGCTGCGGTCCATGCTGGAGGTCGTCGCGCCCGGGGTGGAGCTCGGTTTCGGTACCCGGGGGAAGACGCGTACCGCCTATCTGGTGCATCCGGACGGCTCGTGGGCCCGCGCGTCCGCCGAGTGGACCGACCCTCCCGCCGTGCACCAGAGCGGCCCGCGACGCCTCTGGGACGTACTGGAACGCCTCCGGAACCGGCTCAACACCGATGGCTCCCTGCCGTTGCTCGGGGCGCGGGTCCGCATCACCCCGGACGGGGTCGTCCACCTGTCCCGGGGCGAGTGGCACACCTCGGTCGGCGACCGATGAGCGCGGGACGGCAGGGCCCGGAGAAGACCGGCAACCTCTTGAACCGCTGCCCCGCCACCGCCCTGATGCCACCCCCGGCGCAGGTCGTGGCAGCGGCCACCGCCTCCGGGGGAGCCGGAGATCGCGCCCGGCCGCTCCGCTGCGAGCTGGCGGAGCACCACCGCGCCGAGCACGCCGAGTTGCTGTGGGAGGACGACCGGCTCGGCGGGGCGCTCTGGGTGCGGTGGACCGACACCCGGATGTACCGGGTGATGCTGTTCTGGTGCACCGCGACGGACGAACTCGGCGACGCCTGCGGGCTCTTCGACAACCACCCGGCGGCCCACTCATGGCGGATCATCGAGACCGGCGAGGACGGGCCCCCCGAACTGCCGCCCCAGCGCGGGGATTCAGCTCCGGGCGGGTAACCCCTCGGGGTGGTGCGAGTCCGGCCCGTACGTCAGGAACGGTCAGGCCGAAGCGGCCGGGAACAGGCGTTGCACGGCCGCGACGATGGCCGCCCGGCGCTCGGCGAGGAAGGCCGCCCGCTCGTCCGGGTCGACGGGCGTCAGATCCGGCTGGCCGACCCACGACATGGCGAGCTGGTTGACGAACATCAGGATGTCGGCGGGGTCCCATGCCGGGTCGAGATGGCCCGCTTCCTGCGCCTCGCGCACCTGCCCGGTCTTGTGAGCCACGGTCGCCCGGAGGGGGTCGTCCGGAGCGGCCGGGGTCCCGCCGGCCAGTTCGAGACGGCCCCAGTTCATGAGGCGCAGGCGCTCGGGGTGGGCCGCGAAGTAGTCGTGGACGCGTCCCGCGTAGCCGGGGAGGTCGGTGGGGTCCAGGCGGGTGGCTCCGGCGACCGCCGAGAGCTCGGCGGCGGCGACGGTCGCGTAGAGCTCTTCCTTGCTGCGGAAGTGGGCGTAGAGGCGTTCCTTGCTGGTCCGCGCCCCTTTCGCGATGCGATCGATCCGCGCCCCGGCGATTCCGTACCGGGAGAACTCCGCCGTCGCCGCGGTGATGATGCGGTCGCGGGTGGAGTCGGTGCCGGTGCCGGTGGGAGGAGCCATGGGCCCAATCTACCTGGCCACGCCTCCACCGAACCGTTCGGTTTGGCGTACCCCCGGAGGAGGCGTACGGTAAAACCGAACAGTTTGGTTTGGGTAGTGACGAGAACTGAGGAGCAGCTCGTGGAGACGAGGAAGCTGGGCAGCCAGGGCCTGACCGCCGCCGCGATCGGTTACGGCGCGATGGGTACCGCGATCGGCTACGGCCCTTCCGACGACACCGAGTCGATCGCCGCGATCCGCCGCGCGCACGAGCTCGGCGTCACCCACTTCGACACCGCCGAGATGTACGGCTGGGGCGAGGGCGAGAAGCTGCTCGGCCACGCGCTCGCGCCGATCCGCGACGAGGTGACGATCGCGACCAAGTTCGGCCTCACCGAATCGTTCGGCCAGGACTCGCGGCCCGAGCACATCCGCGAGGTGGTCGACAACAGCCTGCGCAATCTCGCCGTCGACTCGATCGACCTGCTCTACCAGCACATGCCCGACCCCCGCGTCCCGGTCGAAGAGGTCGTCGGCGTGATGAAGGAGCTGGTCGACGCCGGGAAGGTCGCGTACCTCGGGCTCTCCAACGCCGACGGGGACACCGTCCGCAGGGCCCACGCGGTGCACCCGGTCTCGGTCGTGCAGAACGAGTACTCGGTCTTCGCGCCCGGGTCGAAGGCGCTCTTCCCCGTACTGGAGGAGCTCGGCATCGGGTTCGTCGCCTACTCGCCGCTCGCACGCGGGTTCCTCAGCGGCAACGCCAAACCGCGCGAGCAGTACGACGCGAACGACTTCCGCCAGCGGCTGGCCTGGTGGGCACCGGAGAACTTCGGGGCGAACACGGCCCTCGCCGACGAGCTGTCCGCGTTCGCGGCGGGCAAGGGCGCCACCCTCGCGCAGCTGGCGTTGGCGTGGCTGCTCGCGGAGAGGGAGTACATCGTCCCGATCCCCGGCTCCCGCAACCCGGCCCGCGTCGCGCAGAACATCGCCGCGGCCGAACTGATGCTGACAGCCGAGGACCTCGCCCACATCGCCGCCCTCGCGCCCGAAGGCGCCATTGGCGGGCACCTGGGCTGACACCGCCCCTCTTCTCCGGTCGGCACCCCGGTCGGCACCCCGGCCGGGAGTCCCGGAAGCCCTGGGGGAAACGGCGGTACGCCACCTCCACGAGGACGCGGAAGGCCGCCCGTCCCTCGGGGCCGACGGGAGTCGGATCCGGCCGGCCGACCCACGACAGGGCGAGCTGGTCCGCGAACGATGAAGTGCCTTCCGCCCGCCCTGCGGTGGTGGGGCGGCGAAGTCAGTACGCTGCTGCGGGTGAACCGTGCACGTGGACCCGCCGACGCCTTCCGCCTGATCGTCACCGGAGGAGGCACCGGGGGGCACACCTACCCTGCGCTCACCGCCATCCGCGCCCTTCAAGAGCGGCTGTCGGCCGAGGGCGGGACCCTCGACGTGCTGTGGATCGGCACGGCTGACGGCCTGGAGGCGCGTGTCGCACCGGCCGAGGGGATCGCGTTCGCCACCGTCGCCACGGGAAAAATCCGCAGGTCCAGCAACCCGCTCAAGATGATGTCCGCGGCGAACGTGAAGGACATGGCCCGGGTTCCGCTCGGCGTGGCGCAGGCGAGGAAGCTGGTGGCCGACTTCCGGCCCGACGTCGTGCTTGCCACCGGTGGGTACGTGGCCGTCCCCGCCGGTCTGGCAGCCCGTCTCTGCCGCCGCCCACTGGTGCTGCACGAGCAGACCGTGCGCCTGGGGCTGGCGAACCGGAAGCTGGCGGGCTCGGCGACGCGGATCGCGGTGTCCTCGGAGTCGACGTTGCCGCTGTTGCCGGAGGCGGTACGCGGCCATGCGGTGGTCACCGGGAATCCGGTACGCCCGCAGATTCTGACCGGGCACGCGGACAAAGCAGTTGAGGCTCTGGAGCTGCGCGGCTTCGACCGGCGGCTGCCGACGGTGTACGTCACCGGCGGCGCCCAGGGTGCCCAGCAGATCAACGGCACCGTCCGTGCCGCGCTGGAGTGGCTGCTGGAACGCGCGAACGTGATCCACCAGTGCGGCCCGGACAACGTCGAGGACCTGCGGGTGCATGCGGCCGGGCTGCCCGCGCAGTTGCTCGACCGGTACTACCTCACCGGATTCGTCGGCCCGGAGCTGCCCGACGTCCTGGCGCTCGCGGATGTCGTGGTCTCCCGCAGTGGGGCAGGCACACTCGCCGAGGTGACCGCGCTGGGCAAGCCCGCGGTGTTCATCCCACTCGCCACGTCAGCGGGGAACGAGCAGGCGCACAACGCCCTCCACCTGGAAGATGCCGGGGCTGCCGTCGCCCTGCTCGGGGACGTCACCGCCGACCGGCTCAAGGACGCGGTGGGCCCACTGCTCACCGACCCCGCGCGGCGGGAGGCGATGGCTCAGCGGGCTCGGGAGCACGGAAGGCCGGACGCGGCGGACAGGCTCGTGGACGTGATCCTGTCCGCCGCGTCCGGCTGATCCGCGCTTCCGGGACTCCCGGTCGGCACCTCGGCGGGGAGTCCCACCTCTACGCGTGGGCGCGTTCCTGCTGGAGCGTCGGCCGGGTACGGGCGGCCCGCCGGGATCACGGCGTCCGCATCAGGTTGCGGAGGCTGGCGACGATGGCGGGGACGTCGCGTTCGACCTGGGCCGGGACCGTAGCCGGGTCGGCGGGTTCCGGGGCCCGGTGGGCGGCGCGGCAGGGGGCGCAGAGGCCGTCCGGGAGTGCTTCGACCCTGGCGGGGCGCCCGCAGTCGGTGCACTCCACCAGGAGACGGCGTACCGGGGAGACGGGGGCGCCCGGTGCCGGGACCGGCGGCGGGGTGGGGGTCGCGGACAGTCGGGGCGGCATCTTGTCGGTGAGGCGGCTACGCACGAACCCGGCGGGCGATCCGACCCGCTCGGGAAGCCCGGCGGTGAGCGCCGTCGTCAGGTACTCGGCGCTCGCACCCCGCGCGAACCAGGCAGCGACGAGCGGCTCCAGGACCTCGCAGTCCGCCGCCGAGAGCGGCAGACGAGGCTCACGGAGAGCGATTTCCGCCAGGGCGACATAGGCGGGCGAGGGACCCTCGGCGACCGGAGAAGCACCAAGAGCCGGGTGGGTGGCAGGCGTCGCGACAACCGGCGCACCCTGCGGCCCCGGGGGCACCGGCAGATCCGGGCCGGGGTCGGCCGTGGTGACTGCTTCAGACGTCCGGGCCGGGGCCGGAGGCCGGCCGGGGGCCGGATCGGCGGTGCGCTGCCGGGGGGCGACCGGGTCGGGTCGCGACGTGGGCCACGGCTCGGCGGAGGGCGCGCAGGGCTGCTCGGGCGCGGCGGCTTCACCTTCGAGATGGGCGGTCCACCACTCGTTGTCGCGGGCGGTACGCGACCAGAAGGTGAAGGTCACCCACCGGCACGGGCCGCCCCCTTCTGCCCGCCTGCGTACGCGCCGCAGATGCCCGGCCACACCGAGGGCGCGCAGAGCGGTACCGATCGCCATCTGCCCGTACAGGGGCAGGTCCTTGGCCAGCGACTTGATGTCCATCGCGGCACCGTCGGGCAGGTGGTCGACGTAGGCGGCGACATACCGCTCACGCTCCGGCAGGAACGCGAAGTCACGCGGCCCGGCGGCGACTTGGCCGGAAACGGACTGCTTGCCGTAGCCGACGTTGGCCCTGCGGTACGGGCGCGAGGCTGCGGGCGCGGGCGGGGCGGGGCTAAGGTGCTGGGTAGCCACGAGATCGTCTTTCTAGGTTGTCGATCTTTGGTGAGACCCCGGCCTGGTGGTAGGACACCGCGTCGGGGTCGATTCGTTGTGGGCACCGTAAGCGCGCGTAACTCTCTGCCGCAACTCGCTCACCATTAGTCATACTTGCTGGCCGTGACGGGGGGTGGGAGGGGGGGAGGTTTTCCTCAAACCCCCCTACCTACCTCCCGGATGAACAACACCGCTCGAATCCCGGACCTCGCATCCCGACCCCCGAATCCCGAAGCTCAAGCGTCGGCCCGCGCACCCATTCTGTTCCCTCGAACGAGTGATGAGCCCATGGCGAAGCTCGAATCCGGAATCCCGAGACCCAAGACCCGATCTCCGAGCTCCGGGACCGGCGCCGCGCGGAACCGGCGGCCTACAGCCAGCCCTTGTCCGCCGCGATCCGTACCGCGTCGGCCCTGTTGCGGGCGGCGGTCTTCTGGATCGCGGTCGAGAGGTAGTTGCGGACCGTACCGTGCGAGAGGTGGAGGGCCGCGGCGATCTCGGCGTTGGTGGAGCCGTCCGCTGCGGCGCGCAGCACGTCCCGTTCGCGTTCGGTCAGCGGGTCGGCGCCCTCCGCGAGCGCGGCGGCGGCGAGCGCGGGGTCGATGACGCGCTCTCCGGCGATCACCTTCCGTACCGCCTCGGCGAGTTGGGCGGCGGGCGCGTCCTTCACCAGAAACGCGTCGGCACCCGCCTCCATCGCGCGGCGGAGATAGCCGGGGCGGCCGAAGGTCGTGACGACGACGATCTTCACGGCCGGGAGTGCCCGGCGCAACGCGCCGGCGGCCTCGATACCGGTCATGCCCGGCATCTCGATGTCCAGGAGGGCCACGTCGACCGCGTGGGCACGGGCGGCGTCGAGAACCTCGTCGCCGCGCGCCACCTGGGCCACCACCTCGATGTCGGGTTCCAGGCCGAGCAGCGCGGCGAGGGCCTCACGCACCATGGACTGGTCCTCGGCGAGGAGGAGCCTGATCACGCTCTCGCTCATTCCGGCGATCCTAGACCGTGCCCGGCATGAAGGCTCCCGGCGGGCGGACGGCGCTACTTTCACAACACGGTTTAGGCGTAATGACCACGAGCGTTGTTGACAGTGATCTCGATCCAATCGGGGCGCGCAGGGTTGGCGCGTCGGCGTGTCGAAGTCGACGGGGTGTCTGACTGCTCTCGAAGGGCGTCGTTCCCGCGAGGGGGCGTCTCGCCGAAGGGTTTGGCCGGCTGCCGCTACTCGCCCCTGCTCGGGGGAGGGCTCGGCCGACCCGGGGCGAGGCCGGGTTCGGCAGCACGGCCGGCCAGGATGTGCAGGGCCTCTTCGGAGTCGCTGCCGGGCTCGGCACCGTAGGTGAAGAGGATCAGATCGTCACCGGGGAGGTCGAGCGTTTCGTAGGAGAGGTGGAGAAGGCCTGCATCGGGATGACGGATGGCCTTGGCGCCTTGATGGAACTGGAGGATGCCGTGGCTGGCCCAGCGGGTGCGGAACGCCTGGCTGCGGGTGGTCAGGTCCGCGATGAGATCGGTGAGGGCCCTGTCGTACGGGTCGCGGCCGGCCTGGGCGTGCAGGAGGGCGACGAGGTTGTCTGCCGCGCTCTCCCAGTCGCCCCAGAACTGGCGGGAGCCGGGGGCGAGGAAAGTGAACCGGGCGTGGTTGGGGGTGGCACCCCCGGCCGACTCGATCATGGGGGCGTAGAGGATGCGGCCCACGGCGTTGGCGGCCAGCACGTCACCGCAGCCGTTCACGACGAAGGCCGGGCCAGTCATGGAGTCCAGAAGATGCTGAACATTCGGCCGTACCGTGGCAGCGGGAGCCGGACCGCGTCGGCGCCGGTGTCCCGTACCGGCAGCACGGGCGAGGCTTTCCAGATGGGTGCGGTCGTGCTTGCTCAGCCGCAGCGCCCGGGCAAGGGCGTCCAGGACCTGGTCCGACACCCCGGACAGGTTGCCGCGCTCCAGCCGGGCGTAGTACTCGACGCTGATCCCGGCGAGCCGGGCGACCTCGGCACGCCGTAGCCCCGGTACCCGGCGGGTGCCGGGGGCGGGCAGTCCCGCCTCCTGGGGGCTGATTCCGGCGCGGCGGGAGGTCAGAAACGCCCGGGTCTCGGCTGCAAGGTCCACGGACGCCAGGTTAGGGGAATTCGCCTGGTGGACGGGGTGCGGAAGAGGCACGGAGGGGTGTAATGCCAGTACACCCTTGACCAGTGGCTTCCCTTCAGTCCGGAAGCTAGGTTCCTTTTTGAGGGAGGGTCATATCGGGCGATTTCGCCATGAGGTAGAAAGTGAAGGTGGAAGTGTCATGGCCGACACCTCGGAGATGATCAATGGCCTGGTCGGCGGGATGTTCACCCACCCGGTCCGGACACCGCTGCTGCACACCCCCGACGAGTACGGGATGGCCCATGAGGAGGTCACCTTCCCGTCCCTGGACGGCACCCCGCTGGAAGCGTGGTGGATCCCCGCCCCCGGCTCGGACAAGCTGATCGTCGCCAACCATCCGCTGCCCATGTGCCGCTACGGCTTCCCCTCGCACTTGGATCCGTGGAAGTCGATGGTCCCCGGCGGCAACGACTTCGAGGTCAACTTCCTGCCGGAGTACAAGCACCTGCACGACGCCGGCTACAACATCCTGACCTACGACGCCCGTAACCACGGTCACAGCGGTGCCGCCAACGGGGGGCTCTTCACCTGGGGCCTGTTCGAGTCCCGTGACGTCGCCGGCTCACTCAAGTTCGTCAAGTCCCGGCCCGATACCGCTGGCATGACGCTCGGTCTGCTCAGCCGCTGCATGGGCGGCAACTCCACCTATGTCGCGATGGCCCGCCACCCCGAACTCTTCGAGGACGTCCGCTGCCTGGTCAACCCGCAGCCGGTCTCCCTGCGTGTGATGGCCGGACAGGCCCTCGGCGCGATGGGCCTCGCGGACCGGATCGACGACTTCGACCGAGCGTTCCAGCTGGTCACCAGCTTCACCATCGACCAGGTGTCGCCCATCGAGTACGCGAAGAGCTGCCAGGTGCCCACCTTCATCACCCAGGTCCGCGATGACGTACTCACCCGGCCCGAGGACGTACAGGCGATCTTCGACGCGATCCCCGTAGCCGACAAGAAGCTGTTCTGGATCGAGGGCAGCACCGCCCGCTGGTCCGGCTACACCTACTTCCCCGAACACCCGGAGCAGCTGCTCGACTGGTTCGACACGCACATGAAGTCAACTTGACCCGGCCCTCAAGGACCGGGCTTGGAGGTAGGGCCCAGCTGGCTGCTGGGTGGCCTCCTCCGTTCAGACACCCCGTTAGGGGGTGGCAGGGACGCGTGACTCACGCCCCGCAGTCCACACGGTCTCGCCCTTGCGGCCGATGTTGTGGGACGCGTTGTCGTCCGCGTGCATGAGGGCCCCGCAGGACCGGCACGCGAACGTCGCTTGATCGACGCGGTTCTTCCGGTCGATGTGACCGCACTCGGAACATTGCCGGCTGGTGTACGCCGGCTCGATGTACACCAGCGGCACCCCCGCCCGCTTGGCCTTGTACTCGATGTACCGGCCGAGCTGGTGGAAGCTCCACGAGTGCAGAGAGGTCCGCTGGTCCTTGCAGTGCCGTACCCGGTCGCGGATGCCCGTGAGGTCTTCCAGGGCAATACCCGCGCCGGTGCGTTCAGCGGTGGTGACGATGGTCTTGGAGATGATGTGGTTGACGTTGGCGGCGTGCCGGGCTTCCTCGCGGGAGCGCTTCTTGAGCAGGCGCTTCGCGGACTTGGTGCCCTTGGCCTGCAACTTCTTCCGCAGCTCCACGTGCCGCTTGCGGTGCCTGTTCAGGCCGCGGCCGGCGGCCCGGTAGCCGGTCGAGGTGGTGGCGATGTCGACGATGCCGAGATCCACGCCGACGAACCCGGCGGGCTCGTACACCTGCGGTTCGGGGCAGGCGGTACTTCCGACACGCGGCCTAAACTTGGTCTTTTTCTTTCGGGCTCGAACGAGGTCTCGTACTGGGTCGCTCACCTGAGGGTTCGCCGGACATGGAGGCGGCCTTCGTCTGATCCTGTGCTCCGACCAAGGTGCACGTGACCACGACGAAGGCCGTGAGGGTGAGTCTGCTGCCTGATGATGTCCGGCGGGAAGCGTTCGCGGAAGCGTCACGCTTCCGGGGAGAGTTCTACGCGTGTCTGACCGCTCGGCGTGACGAGTTGTTCGAGCTGGCGGACGCGGTGCTGTGTGCCGAGGGTGCGGTGAAGTCGCCGGTGGACCTGACGCTGCTACCCGAGCATCGCCGTGGGCACGGAGCGATGTACGGCGGCTTGAACCACGGCCGGATCAACGCCGACCGGTTACGGGCGGCGCTGGCCGGGCTGGCGCTGCCGCGTTTTGAGGGCGGGCGCCTGGTCCTGGCGGTCGATGTGTCGCCGTGGCTCCGCTCGGACGCGCCGTGCTCGGCCGAGCGCCTGTTCTGCCACGTCCACGGCCGCGCGAAGTCGGCCTCGCAGGTCATTCCGGGCTGGCCCTACTCGTTCGTGGCCGTGCTGGAGCCGGGCGCCACGTCCTGGACCGCGATCCTGGACGTGGTCCGGCTGGGACCT